>JBEPUZ010000013.1:0-35320 GCA_041691275.1 Actinomycetota bacterium
GCTGTTGAGTGGTACCCGTGCTTATCGGCACGCCGCGTGGGCCGGTGAAGAGTTCAACCCCTTCACCGGGCCCACCCAGCGTGGTGTCCCGTGTGGTGTTTGCGTTACGTCACTACTGCTTGAGGTTGACGAGGTCCTGCA
This sequence comes from Actinomycetota bacterium, assembly GCA_041691275.1. Lineage (GTDB taxonomy): Bacteria > Actinomycetota > Acidimicrobiia > IMCC26256 > PALSA-610 > PALSA-610. The sequence continues at coordinate 142 of JBEPUZ010000013.1, forward strand.
GGATCTGGTCGGAGGTCGTGATGACCCGGGAGTTCGCCTGGAAGCCACGCTCGGCCACGATCAGGTTGGTGAACTCCGCGGCCAGGTCGACGTTCGACATCTCGAGCGTCCCGCCCGTCAGCGTTCCCCGGCCCCCCTGACCGGCGACACCGATCTGGGCGTTTCCGGAGTTGACCGTCGCGGTGTACATCGAGCTGCCCTGCTTTTCCAGACCGTTCGGGTTGGCGAAGGTGGCCATCGCGATCTGCCCGAGCGCCTGGCTGCGGCCGTTCGAGAAGGTGCCCGTGATGAGGCCTTGCTCCGACACGCTGAACCCGACGACGGAACCCACCGCGGAACCGTCCTGGTTGAGCGCGGCTGCGGTGTTGAGCCCGCCCGATCCGCTCAGGCGGTCGGGGTCGGTGGGGGTGCCGAAGTCAAGGGTGATGCCGGCGTTGCCCCACGTACCGCTCGTACCCGCGATCGTGTTCAGTTGCGCCTTGGTCACGGTCACGTTCCCGCTCGTGAGCGCGCCGTTCAGGTCGAAGGTGACCGCGGCCGGGCCGGAGACGAGGTTGTTGCCCGAGTCGAAGACGCGTGCCTGCCAGTTCACCTGGCCGGCGGCGTCGGCGATCTTCGTGTACTCGGCGCGCAGCGGAACCGCGGTGCCGAGGCTGTTGTACACGTTGATGCCGGCATCGACGACCGTGCCGACCGCGGCGTCGGCGGGCAGGTTGCCACCCATCTTGATCGAGCTCGTGGTGACGGGGTTGATGATCTGCCCGACCGGGATCTTCAGATGACCGACGGACGCGTTCGGGTTGACCACGCCGTTCTGGTCGCCCTGCCAACCTTCGACGAACGCGCCGTCGGCGGTCACGAGGTTGCCGTTGCCGTCGAGGGAGAAGCTGCCGTTGCGGGTGAACGCCGTCTGGCCACCCTGGTCGACGGCGAAGAAGCCGTCACCCTGGATCGCGAAGTCGGTCGACCGCCCGGTGAGCTGGGTCGCGCCCTGGGAGAAGTTGACGCTGACTCCAGTGAGCCGAACACCGAGGCCGACCTGATTGGGGTTCGTACCTCCGGTCGCCGAGGTGGGCGCGCCGGCACCCGTCATGTTCTGGCTCAGCAGGTCCTCGAAGAGCACGCTGCTGGACTTGTATCCGGTCGTGTTGACGTTGGCGATGTTGTTACCGACAACATCCATGAATGCCTGGTGGGCCCGCAGACCCGTCACCGCGGCGAACATCGAGCGAAGCATTGGTTCCTACTTTCCGGAAGTGAAGTGTGTGAGTGAGTTCGGGTGGGTCTGGGTTGCGTCGTTGCTGCTCATGTCTTCACGTCGGTGATCGACGTGTAGGGGATCTGTTTGCCGCCGATGACGAGTTGCGGTCCGTCGGTGGTGATGTGGACGCCGGTGACGATGCCGGTCGCGGTCTGGCCGTCGTTGCCGTCCTGTTCGGCGACGCCGACGGTTGCCGGTCCGCTCGCGAGTTGCAGCCGGGTCGGGTCGGCGGCAGAACCGAATGCGAGCGTGATGCCGGTCGCCTGCCAGTTGCCCGACGTACCGACGATGCCGTCGAGCGCGGCGGCTGGAATAGTCAGGTCGGTGGTGGCGCGATCGCCGCTGGCGTCGAACGAGATGGCGACCGGGCTTCCGAGCTTGGCCGAGCCGTTCGCGGCCTGGACGGTCCAACCGGTCGCGGTCTTGGTGAAGTCGAGATTGATCGGGATCTTGTCGCCCGTCGTCGTGTAGACGTTGGTCGCCGCCGTCGCGGTTGCTCCGACCGCGGCGTCGGTCGGGAGCGAGCCGCGCACCGAGACCACGCTCGTGGGCCGCGGCGACTCCTTCGATCCGTCGGCCGCCAGGGAGTACGACACGGGCCGACCGATCATGCTCGATGCCGCGAGCACCTGGTTGGCGCTCTGCGACGCGGCCTGCTCGGTCTCCATCTTCTGGAGCGTCTCGACCTGGGTGAACTGCGCGGTCTGGGTCAGGAACTGCGTGCTGTCGGCCGGGTTCATCGGGTCCTGGTACTTCAGCTGCGCGACGAGCAGTGTCAAGAACGTGTTCTCGTTCAGCTGGTTGCTCGCGGAGTTGTCGGCCGTCGGATTCGTCGGCGTCGTGCTCTTGGGCTGCGCGCTGGTGATGGGGTAGACGGTGGCCATTCGAGACTCCTTAGATACGCACGTCGAGTAGCGAATCGGATGTGGGCGCGGGAACGACGACCGGATTCGCCTCCGAGGCGGTCTTCGTCGGGTCGTCGACGCGATCGGCGCTCGCGGTCGTGCTCTCGTGTTGCGAACTTCCGGCGCCCTGCGAATCGACGGTGAACTGGCCCGAACGCATGCCGTCCGCGTCGAGCTTCGACCGCAGGTCGTCGAGCGCGTTGCGCACGAGGTCGGCCGTCTGCTGGTGCTCGGTGTGGATCGACGCATGGAGCACGCCGTCGCGCATCTCGACCCGTATGTCGACGCGTCCGAGCTCGGCCGGTCGCATCTCGATGCGGAGCTGGTAGTTGCCGTCCGCGCTGCGCTGCAACGGTCGGATCACCGCTGCGAGTTGGTCGACCGGTGGGGGCGGCGGCGCGGCCGCAGGCGCGGATGGAGCGGCCGCCGCGGTCGGCGCCTCGGGCGACGGCGCGCGGTCGACCGCGGCACCCGCAGCGTTGACCATCGCGTTGTCGGCGATGGTGTTGGCCTTGGACGCGGGGTCCGGCCGCAGGCCCTGGGTCACGGTGACGTTGGCGCCTGTCGCGGCGGCCGCCGCCGTTGCGGTGACATCGGGTACGACCGATCCGGGTGTCGTCGAGTTCGGGCTCGTGCTCGCATGCGCCGGTCCGGCCGGTGTCGTCGCCGTTGGGGTCGTACTCGGCGTCGTCGATGTCGGTACCGGCGGGGGATTGCGGGGAACCGTCGCCGACACCTTCGCGGTGGCCGGCGGCGCTTGGGGAACGCTCGTTGGCGGGACCGACGTGTTTGGACCGGTCGTGAGCGCCGTGGTCGCATCGGGAAGTGCCGTGGCGGTCGGAGTAGTCGATACGGGGACCGCTGGCGCCGCAGGGGGCGGTGGTGCGGCGACGGGAGTGCCCGCGGGCACCGCGGCCGCGGCGGGTTGCGCCGTCGGCGCGGCCGGGTCCGCAGGCGCGCCGACGGTCGGGGTTCTCGCGATCGCGCCGGCGCGGTCGGGCGCGCCGGTCGGCGTACCCGGCGCCGTGGGTGCGGTAGCGGTGTCGGCGCGGGCGTCGTGACGAACGAGTGCTGTGAGCGCCGCGAGCAGTGCTGCGGCGACGGGGTCGATCGGGGTGCTCCCAGCCGGAGTGGCGTCACCCGGTTTCTCGGCGGCGGAACCACTGCGGCCCGGAGCCGGCGCGCGTGTCGTCGTCTCGTCACCCGCAGGAGTGTCGTCGGTGGCGCTCGTCGTGCCCGTCTGCCTCGAGTCCGTCTTCGCGGGATCGCTCTTCGGGTTCGACTCCGCCTTGTCTTCATTCGAGGTCGATGACGAACCGCCCGATTCGTCGCGGCGACTGATGCCCGCGAGTACCGATGCGAAGCCGGAACCCCTCGCGCCGGCATCGTTCGCCGTGCTCGAGCGGTCGGTGCTCGCGGCCTCGACCGGCGCGCTCGCCGGCGGTACGGAGGTGATGGTCATGATTGGCCTCCCCGGGCGAACCGCGCGACGACGAGATCGTCGACGAGGGTGTCTTCGGCGCGCCGCACTTCGACCGCGTGCTCGGCGCGGCGGCGTTCTTCGAGTCGCTCCAACGCGGCAACCTTGCGGCGCGCCGCGGTCCAGTCGACCCGTCGCTCCTCGACCACGGTCTGCGCTTCCCGGTGTGTTGCTCGCGCGACTTCGACGCCGGCCGCGCCCGCGTCGAGCAGGAACACTGCTCGTTCGAACGCGGCGAACGACTGCGGTCCGAGCGGAAGACCGCGATCCTCGTAGTCGTGGAGCCGTTCGTCGACGCGCACCGACGCGAGGTGGGCGTCGCGGTTCGCGGTGAGGAGCTCGGCCCGGGCCCGGTCCTCCTGGACGCGCCGGACGTGCAGTACCTGGTCGAGCCGGAAGCGGAACTTCTTCATCCGGACGCTCCTCCGACGAGCCGCTCGAGCCAGTCCCACGTATCCATCGCGGGAGTCGCATCGTGCAAGTCCTGTCGGAGGAAGCCATCCATTGCTTCACGGAGGTGGATCGCGCGGTCGACGAGCGGGTTGGTACCCGACACGTACGCGCCGATCTCGATGAGGTCTTTCGCTTCCCGGTACGCCGCCAGCAGGCGGCGCATCTCGGTCGCGGCCGCGCGCTGTTCGGCGGTCGTCACCGCAGGCCCGACCCGGGAGATCGACTCGAGCACGTCGATCGAGGGAAAGTGCCCCGACGTCGCGAGCGCGCGTGACAACACGATGTGCCCGTCGAGGATGGCGCGAGTCGCGTCACCGATCGGGTCGAGCATGTCGTCGCCTTCGACGAGCACCGTGTACAAGCCGGTGATGCTCCCGACGTCGGAGGCGCCGGCCCGCTCCAGCAGGCGCGGCAGCATGGCGAACACCGACGGCGGGTACCCACGCGTGGCCGGGGGCTCGCCCGCCGACAAGCCGACCTCGCGTTGCGCCATCGCGAACCGGGTGAGGCTGTCCATCAACAACAACACGTCGTGGCCCTCGTCGCGGAACGCCTCCGCGATACGCGTCGCGGTGAACGCGGCGCGCAGCCGGACGAGCGCAGGTTCGTCGGAGGTCGCGACGACAACCACCGAGCGCGCCAGACCCTCGGGGCCGAGGTCGTTCTCGATGAACTCGCGCACCTCCCGGCCGCGCTCACCGACGAGGGCGAGCACCGTGACGGTGGCTTCGGTTCCCCGGGTGATCATCGACAGGAGCGTCGACTTACCGACACCGGAGCCGGCGAAGATGCCCATGCGTTGGCCGCGGCCGCACGGAACGAGCGCGTCGAGCGCGCGCACCCCGAGCGGGAGCGACTCGCGAATCATGCGCCGGGTCAGCGGATGGGGCGCGGCGTGGTCGACGGGGACGTGGGGGACGTGGTGCAGTGACGGTCCGCCGTCGATCGGGCGCCCGAGTCCGTCGAGCACACGCCCGAGCAACGCGGAACCGATCGGCACCTCGGTGGCGCCGTCGGCGGCCTCGGCCGGATCGCCCGAGCGCACGCCGCGCAGTTCCCCGAGCGGCATGCAGACGAGACCGTCCTGGTGGACGGCGACGACCTCGGCGATCACGTCGCCGACGGCACCGTTGATGCGCACCGACGCGCCGATGGGGAGTTGTAGACCGTCGACCTCGAGGTTCAGGCCCACGACACGCGCGACGCGGCCTTGCACGCGCGGTTTCGCGACCTCGAGCAGGTGTTCGAGCAGCACGCTCACGCCAGGACCCTCATGCCAAGACCCTCATGCCAAGACCCTCATGCCAAGACCTCGCGGGCGCGGTCGACCGCCGCGCTGATGCGGGCGTCGATGCGACACGACGCCACGTCGATGATGCAGTCGCCGGGGGTCAGGCTGGGATCGGCGACGATCGCGAGCACGCGGCCGAACGCGAGATCGGTGTCGTCGCCGAGTACCGCGATGTCGGCCGGGTGCAGCCGGGCGGTGACGTCGCCCTGCACCGGGGCCAGCGCGAGCGCGCGGGCGATTGCGTCGCGACCGCGCTCGTCGGGCTGGGCCAGATCGTGACCGACGATCACCTCCGCGATCTGCATCGCGACCGCGACGACCTGGTCCTCGAGCTCGCTTCGCACCGTCGTCTCCCGCTCCGCGAGCGCGTCGGCTTCGCGGCCGAGCCGCTCGACCAGCTGCCCCAGGAGCTCGATGTGGCGCCGAGCGTCCTCGATCCCGCGCGTGTAGCCCGATCCGTAACCCTCCTCGAAGCCGGCGTCGTGTCCTTCTCGACGTGCCGACTCGATCAGCTCCGGGCTCACCACGATGCCGCGCGCCGAGCGCGCCGACACCGTGCCGAGATCCGCTCGCTGCACAGCCGTGGCGACGAGATCGATGTCCCAGTCGCGCAGGACCCGGCCACGGTTGAGGTTCTCAGACGACCAGTTCATCGCTGCCTCGCGCCATGTCGATCTGCCCGGACTCTTCCAACGTGCGGATGATGCGCACGATCGCGTTCTGCGCCTCTTCGACGGTCTTGAGCTTCATCGGTCCGAGCAGTTGGATCTCCTCGGCGAGGTTCGCGGCCGCCCGTTCCGACATGTTCTTCATGACCTTGTTACGGACCTTCTGATCCACTCCCTTGAGCGCGACGGAGAGCTCCTTGGCATCGACCGCGCGCAGCACGAGCTGGATCGAACGATCGTCGAGACCCTGCACGTCCTCGAACACGAACATGCGGTTGCGCACCTCGTCGGCGAGCTCGCCGTCTTCTTGCTCCAGACCTTCGAGAATGAGGCGCTCGGTGCCGCGGTCGGACGAGTTGAGGATGTCGACGAGCGTCTGCAGCCCTCCCGCTTGCGCGAAGTCCGACTGCTGGATCACCGTCGAGAGTTTGCGTTCGAGGATCGCCTCGACCTGCTCGATGACCTCGGGCGACGTGCGGTCCATCTTCGCGATGCGCAGCGCGACGTCGCGCTGGAGCTCTTCCGGAAGCGAGCTCAACACCATCGCGCCCGCTTCGGGGTTCATGTGCGCGAGCACGAGGGCGATCGTCTGTGGGTGCTCGTCCTGGAGATACGTGAGGACCTGGCGCGTGTCGGCCCGGCGCAGGAACTCGAACGGCGCGGCAACCATGGTCACGCCGAGGTTGTCGAGGATCTCGTCGGCCTTGGTTCCGCCGAAGCTCGCTTCGAGGAGCTCGCGCGCGGTGGAGTACCCGCCTTGGGCGACGTGGGCGCGCGCGGTGTGGATCTCGGAGAACTCCTTGAGGACATCCTCGATCTCGTTGACCTCGAGATGATGGAGGCGCGCGACCTCCGCCATGATCTCGGCGACCTCCTGCTCGCGCAACGTCCGCAGCACTGCAGCCGCGCGCTCCTTGCCCGCTTGCATGAGCAGGATGGCGGCTTTCTGCGTACCGGAGAACTTCTGCGCCACGCGCTATGTCCTTCGGTCTGCGAGCCAGGAGCGCAACGTCTGCGCTACCTCGTCGGGCTGTCGCTCGATGAGGTCGCTGATCTCACCCTCGATCGTCGTCGCGGGCGCGGCCTCGAGCGACGGTCGCGGTGGAGCGGGCCCGACCCGTGACGCTGCGTACGCGGGCTCCAGTGCCGACGGTGACGACGCTTCGAGCTCGAGCAGATCGATCGGCACCCGCAGCGGGACCCGGTTGCTCTCCGCCCGCTTGATCGCGCGCCAGGCGAAGAAGAGCACCACGCCGATCATCAGGAGCGTGAGCAGGTGCTTGATGAGATCGAAGATCGGGTTCGAACCCGTGGCGGCGGAGAGCTGGGTCTCCTGCGCCTTCTGCGCGGTCTTGTCGAACGCGACCGTCGTGACCTTCAATGCGTTGACGCCGTCACGCGCCGGGTCGATGCCGGCCGCGGCGAGGATGTTGGGCTGCCAGATGTTCGCGATGTCGGCGGGCTTCACGACCGAGCTGTCGAGCAATACCGACACCGAGAGCCGCCTGAGCGTGCCGGGTGGGATGGCGGCGTTGGTCACCTTGGAGTTCACCGCGTTGGTGTTCTGTATGGTCGTCTTGTTGTAGGTGGTCGGGCTCGTCGTCCCGTTCCCGTTCCCGATCGTCGTCGTGGTCGTCGGGTTGGTCGGCGCGCTGACCCCGAGCTGACCGGCGCGGGTGCCGGTGCCCGACTGGCCCAGGCCCTCGTTCGACTCGATCTGGGTGATCGGCACGTTCGTGTTGGGAACGGGCCGGGTGTAGTCGGTGGTGACCGAGCTGCTCTTGCTCATGTCGAGGTCGGCGGCGACGGTGACCGCGGCGTGGCCGGGCCCGAGCGTCTTGGCGACCATGTCCTCGATGTTCTTCTCGAGGGTCGCGTCGTAGGACTGGGTCTGGGCGATCTGCGAGGTCGAGCCGAGCTGGGTGTCGAGCCCGGGCGCGTGCAGGACGGTGCCGGTCGCGTCGGCGACGGTGACGTCGTCGGGGTTCATGTTCGGGATGCTCGAGGCGACGAGGTGCACGATCGCGTTCACCGCGTCACCCGAGAGCGATCCGCCGGTGGTCTTCACGAGTACGGCGGCCGTCGGCTTGTCCTCGGACGCGCCGACGAACACGGTCTGCTGTGGGATGGTCAGCGTGACCGTGGCCGCCGCGACCGAGTCGATCGACTCGATCGCCTTGCCCAGCTCGCCCTGGAGTGCGCGCTGGTAATCGATGTTGCGGGTGAACTCGTCGGTGGTGATGCCCTGCTTGTCGAGCAGCGTGAACGAGTCGCCGCCGGCGGGGATGTTCTTGGCGCTGAGGTCGATTCGGGTCTTGTCGACCGCCTGGCGCGGCACCATGATCGTCCCGCCGCCTCCCTCGATCTTGTACTTGACGTGCTGGGCGTCGAGTGCCGTTGTGACCGCGCCCGCGTCGGTCGACGAGAGGCCCGTGTACAGCGGCGCGTAGTCGGGCTTCGACGCCCACTTCATGAAGGTCATGCCCGCGAGCACCACGGCGATGACGCCGAGGATGGTCATCGCCTTCTGGCCCGGTGTGAAGCCGTCGACGAATCGCTTGCCCTGCTGCTTGAGACGATCCACGTCGACGACGGGCATCAGACCTGCATCCCCATGATCTGGTTGAACGCCTCGACGGCGCGGTCACGTACTGCGACAGTGATCTCGGTGGTGAGCGACGCCTCGGTGGCGGCGATCGTGTAGTTGTGGATGTCGGTGAGGTTGCCGGTGGCGGCTGTCTGCGCGAGCGAATCGGCCGCGCCCTGCGTCCCTTGGAGCGAGTCGAGCGCCTGCGAGAACACGTTGCCCACACCGCCCGTCGCGTTCGCGGTGTCGGCGGCCGCGGCGCTTCCCTGCGTCACAGGTGCGATCGATTGGATGTTGGCGGCGCTCAACGCGGCGCTGATCGGTGTCACGGCCATCGCTACCGCCCGTTGATGTCGAGGGCTTGCTGATACGAGGACTTGGCGCGGTCGATGACCGCGAGATTGAGCTGGTAGCCGCGCTGGGCGATGATGAGGTTGGTCATCTGATCGCCGAGGTTCTCCGACGGGCGGCGCACGAGGCCCTGCTTGTCGGCGAGGGGGTTGGTCGGGTCGTACGTGACCATCCCGGTCGGATCGCCGTACTGCACCTCGACCGGGGCGACACCACCGCCGACGCCGACCGGTTGGCCCGGCTCGCTCGGGATCTCCTGAGCGACGATGAACTTCTCCTGGTACGCCGATTGACTCATCGGCTTGACCGTGTTGACGTTCGCGATGTTGTCGGCGATCGCGTTCATCCAGATCTGGTGCGTCGTGAGTGCCGACGACGCGATGTCGAACGTAGGAAACATGGAGCTCATCAGAGGTCCTGACGCGTCGAGTCGTGCAGGATGCGGAACTTGTTGTTCATTTCCTGCGTGGCGAGCTGGTACTTCAAGCCCGTGTCGATCATCTGAATCGTCTCTTTGTCGACGGAGACGTTGTTGCCGTTCAGGTTCGCGGGGTCGGAGGTGACGCCCGCCGAGATCTGGGCTTGGCGGGGATCACCGCTCGCGATGGCTGCGCTCAGACTGTCTTCGAAGCTCACCGTCTGCGCGGTGTAGCCCGGTGTCTCGGAGTTTGCGAGGTTCGTCGCCTCGATGCGTTGGCGCGCCGCGAGACCATCCAGTGACGTCTGGATCGCTTGCATCGTGAGGTCGAGCACGAGCTTGCCTTTGGCTGTGCGACCGTCCTGGCACGCGAAAGGCGAAACGTCCCTGCTCCGCCATGGTGAACCGAGCACAAGATCGGCGCTCGATCATCCGACTTGAGCGGTCGGGTCCTGCTTGTCGATCGGTTTGTTGTATCGGCGCGATGCCTTGCGCCGGTAACGCGCGGTTTCGGTCGTTTGCCGGCGACCGGGTTCTCGACCGTGTGTCTCCGCGTGGGTCTTCAATCGGTCGCGGGAGTGCCGATCGAGAGCGCGTGAACACATCCGACGATCTCGCGCCCTCGGGCAACGAAGCATTCGACCGGGCGCGCAACTTCCTCGCGCGCCTGCGCGAAGAAGAGGCGCTCGACTGGTTCCAGATCGCCGCTGACGGCTCGGACGATCGCGCGGTCCGTGGTTCGGCGGCGGCCTTCGTGGCGGGCATCCTGCTGTCGCGCGGTCGGCCGTGGGAAGTGACGGTGTGGGCGAGCATCGTCCGCGACAACTCCGACCGTCCCGATCTCGGTGACCTGCTCGACGCGGCAGCCCATCTCCAGCTGGGCGAGGTCGACCAGGCCCGCACGCTGTTGGAACGGGTGGTCGACCCGACCGATCGGTGGTTCCCGGCCTCCGTCACCGCGGCCCGGGTCGCCCGGGCCCACGTGATGTACCTCGACGGCGACGTGGCGGCCGCGACGTCCGAGGTGCTGGCGGCATTCGAGGCCGATCCGTTCGCGGCCGACGTGTGGGATGCCTTCGCCCGGTTGTGCGCGGAGACCGACTTCGACCCCGCGGCCTTCGTGGCGCGGATCCCCGACGACCACGTGTTGGAGATCCTCGCGTCGCTGCGCGCGTCGGCGCCGAAGGGTGTCGACCGCGTCGCCGAGCTCATCTGGCAACAGCACACCGGCGACGCGCGCGTACTGGCCCTCGTCCCGTCGTTCGCGGCGAAGCTCGAGAGCATGCGCGCGCTCGAATGGTCGGCGCGCCTCCGGGCGACCGGCATGGGGCGGCTCTGCCCGTTGCTCGATCGGGCGGAAGACCGCTCGGTCGGTGCTCCCGAACGGGTGCGGGCCGCGGCGCTGGCGCACGTCTCGTTCGGGGACGGTCGCGCCCGCTCGGCCCTGAGCAACGCGGTTCCCGCCCTCTCCGACGACGACCTCGTGACATCGCTGCGGGAGGTGTGGTCTCTGGCGGGCATGCTCGCGGAGACGGTCGTGGTTGCCGGAGCCACCACTGCCGCTCGCTCGCTGGCCATTGCGTCGGTGTTGTTCCAGGGCGGCGCCGCGAGCGAGGCGTACGCGGTACTTGTTCACGGTCTGTCGTTCGAGTCGGCTGAAGGACTCACGACGGAGAACGTCGTCGAGCTGTTGCCGCTGCCGGTGCTGCACGGTCTCGCGGCCGAAGCCGAGGAACGCGGCGAGCACGACGTCGCCGGCATCCTCGAGGCGGTCGCGGTCGTCGCCGCTTCGGCGTCGTAGACCGTCCCGGGCGGATCGTCCGTGAGGTCAGAAGTGTGCGCGCGCGTGAGCGGCGAGCGCGTCGGCGGCGGCGGTCTTCGGACCGCCCGCGCGCCACACGATTTCCAACCGACTTCGGAGCCTTGGTTCGGTGATGTGCATGCGGTGCAGATCGGTGCCGTAGGAGGTCGCCATCGACTCGTTGAGGATGGCGACCCCGAGCCCCCGGAGCGCGAGACCTGCGACCACATCGGGCGCGCTCGCCTCGAACGCGACTCGTGGTTGCAGGCGGCGGCTTGCGCACGCGTCTTCAAACGCGGTGCGTACTCCGGTCCCGCGCGGAAGGCACACGAGGTCGCGTTCCTGGAGCGCGCGCAACGTCACGGTGGTGCGCCGTGACCACGCGTCGTCCGCCGTCACCGCGGCGATGAGTGGTTCGTCGAAAATGACCCGCGACCCGAGATCGGCCGGCGTCGGATCGGCGACGCCGACGAGCGCGAGGTCGAGCCGTCCGTGGCGGACGTCGTCGACGAGGACGTCGGAGTTGGCTTCGGTCAATGTGATGTCGATGCCGGGATGGGCGCGGTGGAAGTCGGCGAGCTGATCGAAGAGACCGCGGTAGCCACCGGCGGTCACCATGCCGACCGAGACGTGTCCGCGCGCCAGACCGGTGAGCTCGTCGACGGCGTGACGCACCCCCGCACACGCGGCGAGGGCGGCGCGTGCGTAGGGGAGGATCGCGGCGCCGGTCTCCGTAAGGCGAACCGTCCTCCCCGCGCGGTCGAAGAGCGGTTGGCCCAGCTCCTGCTCCAGCGCCCGTACCTGGGCGCTGACCCCCGACTGGCTGATGTGGACCAGTTCGGCGGCCCGGGTGAAGTTCGCGGTCTCGGCCACGGCCGAGAAGTACTCGAGCTGGCGAATCTCCATAACTACAGATTCTAGGTATCAGTATCACCAGCTGTTGGACTTCTGATCGTTCGAGGTCGAACCTGGATGCAGCACTGAAAAGCAATCCATTCGAGATGGGAGCGACCTATGACGAAGTCCGTGACCGACCGAGAGACTGCGCAGACCCCCGAGGACCTGACCCGCCTGTTCGTGGAGTGCGGCAACGCCGGCGACGCCGAAGGCATGGCGGCGCTGTACGAGCCCGCCGCGGTGATGGCGTTCCCGCCGGGGCAGGTCACGACCGGCCGCGACGCGATCCGCGACCTGTTCGAGAAGATGCTGGCGAATCGTCCGCACTTCGAGCCGGAGCCGCCGTTGCCGACGGTCCGCAACGGTGACCTCGCGCTCACGTCGACGCCGCCCAAAGACGACGCAGGGGCGCGGGCCCAGGTCGTGCGCCGTCAGGCCGACGGCAGCTGGCTGCGCATGATCGACCAGCCCGAGTTCAAGCGAGCCGGATGAATCGTCAGCCGGCGGCAATGGGCTTCACGCCGACGTGCGCGTTCAACGCGACGAGGTCGGGGCGGGCCCGCAGGAGCGCCACGACCGCACGCCAATTGTCCGCGCGGGCGCCGAGCTCGGCGACGACGGCGTCGAGCAGCTGCGCGTCGGCAGGCTCGTCGAGGGTGACCCGCAGATCGACGCTCGACGGATCGAGCGCGACGCTCGCGATCCGGAACTCGTCGGGTCGGGACGCGATGTACGAGGTGACGTGGGCGCGATCGGCTCCGATGGCGAGCGCGTCGATGCGGCGTAACGCACCGACCGAGACGACCTCGACGTCGAAACCGTGCGCGACGGTGGCTTCGTGGTCGGTGGTGACGTAGTCGACGCGGTTGGGCACGAAGCGATGACCGCACAGCGCGATGACCTGCGGATCGAGCAGTGGACAGTCGGCGGTGAGCCGGATGATCGCGTCGGCGTCGATTGCGTCGACGGCATCGGCCGCGAGCAGGTATCTCGACAAGACGTCGTCGACCGACCCCCGGACGATCTTGGCGTCGAGCTGCGCAGCCAGGTCGGCGACGGCGTCGTCCTCGGGCTCGGCCGTGGTGGCGACGACGATCTCGTCGCAGACCCCACTTGCCCGCGCCGCGCCGACGACCCAGGCGAGCACGGGTCGACCGCCCAGCTCCCGCAGCACCTTGCGGGGCAGTCGGGTCGAGCCCGTACGGGCCTGGACGACAGCGATCAGGCGAGGCATCGCGCCAACGTCTCGACGACGCGATCCTGCTCGGCGTCGGTCAACGCCGGGAAGAGCGGCAGCGACAGCAGACCCGCGTAGGCGCGCTCGGTCTCGGGGAACTCGGCCGCGGAGCCCGCGCCTGCGTAGAGCGGGTGGGCGTAGATCGGCACGTAGTGGACCTGGACCGCGATACCGGCGGCGTGCATCGCGTCATACACCGCGCGCCGGTTCGGCACGCGCACCGCGAACAGGTGGTACGCGTGCTGCACTCCCGGCGGCGCCTCGGGCGGGAGATCGATGGGAAGCCCGGCGAGCAGCTCGCGGTATCGCGTCGCGAGCTCGTTGCGGCGGCCGACGAAGCGCGCGAGCTTGCGCAGCTGAGTCGTGCCGAGCGCGGCCTGGATGTCGGTGAGGCGGTAGTTGTACCCGAGCGTCTCGACCTCGTAGTACCAGCCGCCGTGCTCGGGGTGACGCACCATCCCGTGAGAGCGGAAACGGCGCAGCGCGTCGGCGAGGTCGTCGGAGTTCGTCGTCACCGCGCCGCCCTCGCCCGTCGTCACTGCCTTCACCGGATGGAACGAGAACGTGCAGAGATCGGAGCGGGCGCAGTTGCCGACCGGGCCGTCGGGCGTCGACGCGCCGAGCGCGTGAGCCGCGTCCTCCACGACGACGCGCGGTCGGTTGTGGAGGCTCGGTAGGTCGACGGGCAGGCCCGCGAAGTGCACGGCCACGAGCGCGTCGCAGTCGCCGACTGAGGCGGGGTCGAGGTTCAGGGTCTTGGGATCGATGTCGACGAAGCCGGCGGTGGCACCGACGAAGCGCGCGCAGTTGGCGCTGGCGACGAACGAAAGCGGAGAGGTGAGCACACGGTCGCCCGGCCCGATGCGCGCGGCCGTGAGCGCACCGTGGAGCGCGGCCGTTCCGTTGGCGAACGCGACGGCGTGGCGCGCGCCCGTGTGCTCCCGCAGCGAGGTCTCGAACTCTTCGAGCGCGGGGCCGCTTGTCAGCCGGCCCCCTTCGAGCACGCGGGTGACGGCGGCGATGTCGTCGGCTTCCACCAGTTGGCGGCCATAGGGGATCACATGTCTCAAATCGGCGGGATTCCAGCCGATCTGAGTCGGTGACGACCACCCCCGGCATCACTGTCAGCGGTCGACCCGTAGGTCCGGGACATCCGTGTTACGTGATCGCGGAAGCCGGATCGAACCACAACCGTGACCTCGGCATTGCCCGGAAGCTGATCGACGTCGCCGCGGACGCGGGGGTCGACGCCGTGAAGTTCCAGACGTACTCCGGCAAGACGCTCTACTCGACCAAGACGCCGCGCTTCGACTTTCTCGACGACGAGCTCGCGGCCAAGCCCGCGCACGAGCTGCTCGACGAGATCGCGCTGCCGCGCGACTGGCAGCCGATCCTGGCCGAGCACTGCCGCGAGCAGGGTGTCGAGTTCATGTCGTCGCCGTTCGATCGCCAAGCCGTCGACGAGCTCGACGCACTGAACGTCGGCGCGTTCAAGATCGCTTCGTTCGAGCTCGTCGATCTCCCGTTCATCCGTTACGCGGCGGCGCGCAGACGGCCGCTGATCCTGTCGACCGGCATGGCAAGTCTCGGGGAGATCGAGGATGCTGTCGTCGCGGCGCGCGACGCGGGTTGCGAACAGATCGCGCTGCTCCAGTGCGCCTCGCTCTATCCCGCGCCCGCGCACGTCATGAACCTCCGTTCGATCCCGGTCATGCAGGCGGCGTTCGGGCTCCCCGCGGGCCTCTCGGATCACACGAACGGCACGCACGTCGCGGTCGGGGCGGTTGCCTTGGGCGCGTGCATCGTCGAGAAGCACTACACCCTCGACCGAACGATGCGCGGTCCGGATCATCCGTTCGCGGCCGAGCCCCAGGAGCTGCGCGACCTTGTCGTCCACATCCGCGCCGTGGAGGCCGCGCTCGGAGACGGCGTAAAGCGCGGACCCTCGGCGGAGGAGTCCGAAGAGATGTACGCCAAGGCCCGCCGGTCGGTCGTCGCCGCGACCGACATCCCGATCGGGACGGTCGTCGCCTCCGACATGCTGACCGTGAAGCGCCCGGGTCACGGCGTGAAGCCCAAGTTCATCGAGCTCTTGGTCGGTCGGGTGGCGCGCGTCGACATCGAAGCCGACGACGTCGTCACCTGGGACATGGTGTGAGCTCGAGCCGAAGGAGCATCTGGTGAAGATCGTCTGCGCATTCGACGAAGGCCCGGGGATCGGGCTCGGGCACCGCCGGCGGGTCGAAGGGCTCGCGCGCGAGCTCGATGTCGTTGGTTTCGATGTGGATCTGTACGTGTTCGGGTCCGACGCCGTCGTCGGCGACATCGTGCTGGTCGACTCGTACCGCGTGCGCGCCGACGATCGCTCGCGTGTGCGCGCCGACCTCCTGCTCGCGATCGACGACATCGAGCGCGATCTCGCCGTCGATCTGGTGATCGATCCCGATCCCGGTGCCGACGCGCGGGTGCACTCGACCGCGGCCGCGGTCGTCGCGGGCGCGCCCTATGCGCTCATCGACTCGGCGTTGCGCACACGGGAGTCCGCCCCGATCCGCGAGGTCGTGGGTCGCGTGCTGGTGACGACCGGCGGTTCCGACGGCGACGGTCACGGCAGCCGGGTCGCGATCGGTCTGGCGAACGCCTTGCCCGGCACCGAGATCCGCCAGGTCGTGGGGCCGTGGGGAAGCGGGACCGACGACCCCCGGGTCGAGATCGTCCAGGCGCCCGAGGGCCTCGGTCCCGAGCTCGCCGCCGCCGACGTGGTCGTGACCGCGGGCGGTGTCACGATGCTCGAGGCGTGTTGTCTCGGGCGCCCGACGGTCGCGTTCTCGATCGCCCCCGGACAAGGTCGCGCGCTCGCCGGCGCCGCGCACGTCGGTGCGGTGGTCGCGGTCGACGTTTCGTCGGCCGCCGATGTCGCGGCGCGCATCGCCGGTGATCTCAACGCGCGGAGCCGCCTCGCTTCGACCGCGCGGTTACTCGTCGACGGTCAGGGTTCGGCGCGCGTCGCCGCCGTCATTGCGGGCATGGCCCGCCATGGCGTCCACGCCCGCTGACCCGCGAGTACGAGCCGCCGGGTCTCGTCGGGCCCGACCTCGAACAGTGCGTCCAGTACCGACAGGTGCGATACGAACGTGTCGGCCCGTCGCTGCGGGTACGGCTGGGGTTCGAAGTCCTGGAAGCCGACCTCGAGGTCGGCGACGGGGAACAGGCCGTCGTCGTGCATGTACCCGAACGAACCGCGTGCGCAGAGATACGAGCCCGCGCCCGCGCGTCGCAACAGATCGAGCACGCGCTCCGAACGCTGACCCGTTGATACGAGCTCGGACGAGCGGCGCCAGATCGGTGCGAACTGAAGTTGGGCGGCGACGAGCTGAATGAACGCGATGTTCATCTCGGCGACCGACGAGAAGCGCGTGTCGATCCAGCGGTCGACGGCGCCGCGCACCGCCGCGTGATGGGCGGCCCGGCCGTAGCTCTGGTCGAGGGTGGTCTTCAGCCGCCGGCGCCACTTCGTGTCGACGACCGGAACTGCGGCGCCCAGGGTCGGGAACCCGGTCGGGATCTCGCGGGCCCGGGGGTGGGTGACCGGGAGCGTGATCCAGGTCTCGGCGCCGTCGGCGGCCCGGATCCGGTTCCGCTGTTGGAAGGAGTGGCGCTGGAACTGGAAGTCGTCGAGGAGGACGAACACGTCCGCCGCCGCCACTAGGCCGAAGAAGCCCTGCCAGGGCAGGAAGGCAGGCTGCATCAGGGCGATGCGGGGGCGCTCCACGACTCTCCATCGGCGGTGAAATCGGTCGATAGAGAGGTATGACTTCCACCAGGACGAATACGGGTGAAGCGGGCCGGCTCGAGGAGCTGTGGTCCGGTGACTTCGGCAACGAGTACGTCGACCGCAACATCGCCGCCTACGACCGCCGGGGCGAGTTCTGGCTGCCGCTCCTCGACGACATCCAGCCCAAGAGCGTGCTCGAGGTCGGCTGCAACGTCGGCGGCAACCTGCAGTGGATCACGCAGCGTGTCGATCCGGCGAAGGTCACCGGCGTCGACGTGAACTCCAAGGCGCTGCGGCTGCTCGATCAGCGCGTTGCGGGAGTGCAGGGCATCCACTCGCCTGCGCGCGACCTACCCGTGCCCGATCGTTCCGTCGAGCTCGTGTTCACCATGGGCGTGCTCATCCATCAGCCGGAGGAGACGCTCGAGAAGGTCATGAGCGAGATGGTGCGCGCCTCGAGCCGCTACGTGTTCTGCGGCGAGTACTTCGACACCGAGACGGTCGAGGTGCTCTACCGCGGTCACGCCGGTGCACTGTTCCGGCGTGACTACGGCAGCCTGTTCCTCGACCTCTTCCCGTTCGACCTCACGTTGATCCGCACGGGCTACCTGAGTGAGGAAGACGGTTGGGATCGCGTCACGTGGTGGTTGTTCGAGCGTTCGTAGGCGTTCTGTCGTTCGGTCACCCGTTGCTGTTGTAGGCGAGCGATCCCGGCGTCGTCAGCAGCTCGCCGGTCTCGAGCCAGGTCTTGAGGCCCGAGAGCACCATCGGCCAACCGCCGTAGAGCTGATCGCACGCACCTTCGCGCATCTGGTCGTGCGTGAGTGTCAGGCGGCACGAGTCGCCGACCGGTTCGATCTCCCAGGTGATGCGGGTCGTGCCTTCGGCCTTGGCCTCTTCGCTGAAGAAGGCGACCATGTTCTGCACGAGCTTGCGGGGCGGATCGACCTCGAGGTTCTCACCTTCGCCGAGGAGGTACTCGCCGTTGGGGCCGGCGTTCATTTGGAACCGGGAGCCCGGCGTCCAGTCGGAGTGGATGCCGGCGCCGAAGTTGTACTTGGCCCGGATCCCCGGATCGGTCAGCGCGTCCCAGAGGCGTTCGGGCGTGGTGCGGATGTAGATCTCGAAGACCTTCTCCATGGTGTTCTCCAATCGGGATTTGAGGTCGCTCAGGTGCGCGGCCCAGGGCTCGGCGTATTTGCTCACCCATCGGTCGTGGACGAGCCGGATCGGCACCGGGTTCAAGAAGTGCAACTTCTCCCGACCCCGACGCCTGGTCACGACGAGCCCGGCTGCTTCCAGTTGCTTCAGGTGCTTCATCACGCCGAAGCGGCTGATCTCGAACCGTGCTTCCAAGGCGCTCAGGGTCTGCCCGTCCTCGCGGAAGAGCTCGTCGAGCAGGCTCCTGCGGGTCGGATCAGCCAGCGCCTTGAACACCTCGTCCACCCACGCAGGATACGTGACCTTTTAGTCACATGTCAAGGAGGTCCGATCGGCGTCGGAGGTACCCCGGCCGCGCGTCTGGCGAGTTTTCCGCCTCCAGGGCGGTTTTCTCGCACAACAGTTGCGCGGAAAAAGGGGGGTTACGGGGTGGGGAGGAGGTTGCGGAGCTCGTCGACGCTCATCCACTCGGGGTTGTTGTCGCTCGAGTAACTGAAGCCGTCCTCGACCGGGCGGCCGAGGATGTTCGAACCCTTGGCGTCCCACCACGAGTGCTCGGGGAGCACGACGAACACCTGACCGGCGTCGATCGCGTGGCGCGCCTCGTCCGAGGTGATCAGGATCTCGTGCAACTTCTCCCCGGGCCGGATCCCGATCAGCTCGTGCGGAACGTCCGGCGCGATCGCCTCGGCCAGATCGACCACGTGCATCGACGGGATCTTGGGCACGAACACCTCGCCGCCCTCCATGTTCTCGAGTGCGTAGAGCACGAGATCCACGGCCTGGGGCAGGGTGATCCAGAAGCGGGTCATGCGCGCGTCGGTGATCGTTATCCGACCGTCGCGCTCGATCTGCTGGCGGAACACGGGCACGACCGAGCCACGCGATCCCACCACGTTGCCGTAGCGGACGCACGCCAGCCGCGTCTGCCCCTGCGCCGCGTACGCGTTGCCCTGCACGAAGATCTTCTCCGCACAGAGCTTCGTCGCGCCGTACAGGTTCACGGGATTGACCGCCTTGTCGGTCGACAGCGCGACGACTCGACGCACCCGCGCGTCGATCGCCGCGTCGACCACGTGTTGCGCGCCCAGCACGTTCGTACGCACCGCTTCGAAGGGGTTGTACTCGCACGCCGGCACCTGCTTCATCGCGGCCGCGTGCACGACGATGTCGGCGCCCTCGACCGCGCGGGTCATGCGGGAGCGATCGCGCACGTCGCCGATGAAGTACCGCACCTGACGGTCACCGAAGGTGTCGCGCATCTGCGACTGCTTCAACTCGTCGCGCGAGTAGACGCGTACGGTCGCGTCGGGCCAGCACTCGATGATCCGCTGCACGAACGCGTTGCCGAACGAGCCGGTACCGCCGGTCAGCAGGATCGTGGATCCATTCAGGTCGAGCACGAGACTCCTCCTCGAAACGCCCGTCGACGACGGACGGTCACACTCGGGTCGCGCTGCGCTCGGCGACGTTTGTCACTTCGCGTGCGGCGATCGCCAGCACTTCGTCCCATTCCTCGTTCGGCATGCGGTCCGCGACGGTGATCGACGGCTGCCACGGCATGCGTCCGGTACCGAGCTCGCCCCACCCGTAGCGGTTGCCCATGGCGACGGTCGGCACTCCGAGCGCGCCGCTGAGCATGGCAACTGCGTTGAACGGCGCGACCACGAGGTCAAGCGCACTCATGAGCGCAGCGACCTCGTCGAAGTCGTTCATCAAGTCGAGCCAGTCCCAACGATGGATGGCGACGCCGAACAGTGACTCGGCGTCGCGTAGCTCCCGGTTGCAGTCGTCGTATTGCAGGTTGATCCACGTAACGTCGGAGACGGCGAAGATCCCGCTCCATTCGTCGAGTCGCGTGTACTCGAGCCGCCGCTCCGCGGTCTGGATCTTCGAACGCCAGCTGACGCCGACGTACGGATCCGGTCCGGTCTCGGCGAGTCGTTCCCGCCACGCGGCGACCTTGTTCGGATCGGCGACCAGGAACGCGGTGCGCTCGGGAAACGCAGCGATCGTCGGCCGCAACCATCGGATCAGGCTTCCCGCGGGAATTGCCCGGTCGACGTCGTGCACCGTCTCGCGTCGCGCCGCGTCGGTCGTCTCCGCGCGAACCTCGGCGGCGGGAAAGGAACGGGCGAACAACGGAACCAGCCGCCGATCGCACTCGACGACGACCTCGCGCGCGCCCGCCACGAGATCGGGATACATCGAGGCGAGCATGATCTCGTCGCCGATGCCCTGCTCCCGGTAGACGAGCACCCGGGCATCGGCGTCGGCCGTTGTCCAGTGCGGCACCCCGACCGCGCGCTCGGTGCCGCGCAGGCCGTCGTGGATCGCCCGTTCCCACGGTTCGAAAGCCTCGTCGAGGCGGCCCGCCGACAGCAGCGCGTAACCGAGGTATCCGTGGTAGGTGTTGTTCTCGGGTTCGCCCGCGATCGCAAGACGGAAGTGCTCCACCGACTCGTCGAACCGCCCGAGTTGCATGAGCACCACGCCGATGTTGCTGTGCGCGGCCGGGCTCCCACCGGCGAGCACGAGCGCGCGGGCGATCTGTTCGAGGGCGTCGTCGAGGTGGCCCAGCATCCGCTCGTTGTTGCCGAGCACGGTCCACACAGTGTGATCGTCGATGCAGCCGAGCTCGATTGCGCGCCGCAACGAGACCGACGCGCTGTTGAGCCGACCGAGCTGGTGCAGCACCTCGCCGAGCACCCCGTGGTTCGGACCGAAGCCGGGCTCCAACCTGACCGCGCGCCGTAGTGCCGCCGCAGCCTCGTCGTAGCGCTCGACATCCTTCAGTGTCTGGCCGAGGTTGTGCCACGACTGCCAGGCGCTCGGCGCGATCGCCACGAGCGCGCGCAACAGGTCTTCCGCGTCGCCGAGCCGCTTGACTCGCCGCAAGACGTTCGCGTAGTTGTTGTAGAAGCCGAAGGTCGCCTCCGACGGTGCCCCGACATGCGGCGCGGCCGCCTCGAACAGATCGAGGGCGTGATCGAGATCGTTGCGGTCGGCGAGGATGGCGCCGAGCAGCTGCGTCGCGCGCGCTTCGTGGGGATGGGCGCCGAGGATCTCGCGGAAGGTGCGCTCGGCGCCGGTGACGTCGCCGGACTGCTGCAGCCGTTCGGCGCGGGCAAGGAGCAACTCGACCGGCACCGAGGCCGACCGAGACTTCCGCTTACCCGGCTTCTTGTCGCTCAACGCCCGCCTTCCGACCCGGTCCGACGCCTCTCAATCGGCCGGAATCGCCCAATCGTGAGGGAGCGGGACGGGGCGAAGCTCAGGCTTTGAGCTCGAAGTGCGACTCGGCGTGGCGCTGCCGGACGCGGGCCCGCGGCAGGCGCCGCAGCTCGGACGCGACCTCGTCGCGGTCGTGTGCCAGCCGCCGTTCGAGCTCGACTCCGCGCTTCACGAGGGCAAGGGTCCGATCGACGAGCGCGGGGGGGAACGGTTCGTTCGGACCGTCGGTGGGAGAGAACGCGGCGATGTCCGGATGCGCGCCGGAGTCGAGCGCGGCCTCGGCCGCGTCGAGACGTGCCTCGCACTCTTCGAGCGTCTGCATCCAGGCCGCGCTCATTCGGCGCGGACCGCGGGATTCGGCACGATGCCGGCAGCTTCGGTCCAGGCGTCGCGCAGAGGCACGACGAGGTCTCGGCACGAGACGACCCGGTGCGCGTCCTTCTCGACGTTCGCGGCGACCAGCTCGAAGAGCAAAAAGACGTACACGTCCTTGAGGCGCCGCGCACCGGGCCACCGGTCGGCGTCGAGGGTGTCGTGCAGCTCCGACACGATCGACTGCGCGTGGATGAGACAACCGTGCGCGGTCGACGGGTCGTGCGCGGCGATGGCCTGCTCCGCGCGCTCGAGGTCGACCAGCAAGCGGTCGTAGAGCGCCACGATCATGCGGCCCGGTGACATCGTGTCGACCGAGCTGCTCACGTATGCCGCGCGCAGCATCGTCTGGTTCATCGGGAATCCATTCCCTCGGGACGTCGCCATCAGTTGGACTTGCTGCCGTTCATCGATGTGATCTGGTTCGTGAGAAAGCTGCCTTGCGACTTCAGCGTCGAGATCGTCGCCTCGAGCTCTGCATACTGCGCCCGCAACGCGGTCTCGTACGCAGTGACATGCAGTTCCATCGACGCAACCTGGTCGTTCACGAACTGAATTCGCGCTTTGAAGTCGTTCTCCGACGACGTGATGTACCCGGAAAGGGGATCTGAGGCGTTCGTGATCGCGGTCTGCACGCGTTGCGCGATCCCCGGCGTGTACGTGAAGTTCCCGAGGTCGCCCACTGCCCCGTTCGTGATCTTGAGCGCGAGCCCGCTCAGCGTGTTGTCGGCGAACGCGACCATCAGCTGTTGACCGCTTCCGGTCGCGGCGACGCCGTTGATCGTTCCCTGGATGTCGGTACCGGCGTGGTTCTGGTAGCCGCTGCCGTCCCAGTCGACGTCGAAACCGGCGGCCCTGCCGTATTCGTTCGTCGCGATCTGCACGCCGGTGCCGGTGTTGGTGGCCTGCAAGGAGAAACCCGCGCTCGCGAAGGCGGCGTTCAGTCCCTTGACCACGTCGTCCTGGGTGTCGCCGTCCTTCACTGCGTACGACACTTCCGTCGTACCGACGCGCACCTTGACCGACGGCAGCGTCGCCGGCGGCCACGCACCTGTGAGTCCAATCGAGCTGCCCTGAGCCGCGGCCGTCGTGACATTCACGTCGTAGTCGCCGCCGACGGCACGATCGCCGGCCGAAACGAACTGAACGTTCGCGTTCGCCGAGGATCCACCCTGGGCGAACAACTTCGTGACACCCGACGGGTCGGCGTCGAACGCGGTGACGAACTTGTCGCGGTCGAAGGTGAACTTGCCGGTCGCGTCGATCGAGACGCCGGCGAGGCCAGGGCTCTTCGGGTTCGCACCGGTCACGGCGCCGATGAAGCCGGTGGTCAACGCGCCCATGAGCGAGGTCGTCGTCGCGTCACCCGTGAGCGGGGAGGCGGAGTTCGACGACGGGTCGTATTTGGTCAGCTGTGAGACCGTGTCCTGCACCGAGTTGGCGGCGTCGATCAGTGCCTGCACCTTGTCGGCGATGGCGGCGTCGTCGCGACTCACGGTCACGGTCACCGGCCCGGTGCTCTGCTGCAACAGGTTGACCGTGACGCCGGGCATCAGTCCGCTGACCGTGTTCGTGGTCGACGTCACCGTGTAGGAGCCCGCGCCGCTTCCGACCGTCACCTGGGCGTCGGCCGCGGCCGTCAGCGTGAGGAAACCCCCGACCGCGTCGTTGAACGCGGAGGCGTCGATGTTCTCGCCGTTGTTGGCGCCCGCAGTGTTCGCGGTCAGCTGTAGCCGGTACGAGTTGAGACCGACTTGTACCGCCGACGCCGTGACTCCGGCACCCGCGGCATTGATGTTCCCCACCACGGTGGCGAGGCTCCCGTCGCCGGTGCTCACGTTGTTGGCGGTGATGGTGCCCGTCGTGAATCCGCCGGACAGCACCGCGGTGATCGTCCCCGCGGCTGCGTTGAGCGTGACGCTCTGGCCTGCATCGAGGCTCGAGAACGTCTGGTTCGCGCCGCCGTCGACCTGCAGCACACCGTCGGTCCCGGCGTGGGCGGCGCCGTCGGTCGACAACGACAGCGCACCGAGCGCGTTGCCGCCGGTCACCTGCAGCGTGGCCAGCGTTCCCTGGCGGGTCGAGTTCAACGTCAGCGTCCCGGCGCCCGTGAGGGTGGCTGTGATCGGCGCGCCCGCCGACGCGGCGGCGGCCTGGACCGCTTGCGCGAGTTGGCTCGCGGTGTACGTGCCGTGCGCGAGCGTGAGCGTCGTCGGGGTGCCGTCGATGCTCAGCTGCAGCGAGTCGTTGGTGCCGTCGACGACCGTCGAGCCCGCGAGTGCGGAGTCGCCGCTCTTGGTGGCGGCGCTCGACGCCTGCGAGACCGTGATCGTGTGTGCTCCGTTGGCGAGCGCGTCGTCGGAGCGGAACGTCGAGAAGCCGAGTGCTTGTCCGCCGGCGGCGACGAACACCGACTTGTGAGCCGCGATCGTCGTGGTGGTGTTCGTGATGATGTTCGTTGAGCGGACGCTGCCTGCGCTCGCGAGCGCGTCGACGTTGAACGAGAGCGTTCCGCTGAAGTTGCCGTTCCCGGCCTTCACAGTGGCGACACTGGTGTTCGACGACGTCGCCGCGAGACTGTTCCACGCGGCCGGCCGGGCCAGGGCGAGCGTGGCGGTGCTGAGCGTCGAGAGCCCGGTGCGGATCAGGCCGTAGCTCTGGAGCGCGATCTGCGCGCGCGTGCCCTCGTTCTTGATCGGGTTCTCGAGTGCGCGTTCCGATGCGACGAGGGCGGCGATGATGGCGTTGGTGTCGAGACCGGTGGCCAGGCCGCCGATCGACTGCGCCCCGGCGCCGCTCGCCGTCTGGATGAGCGACGACTTCGGATCGGTCGCCGTCGTCGTGGGATCGGTCGGCGTCGTTGTCGGGTCCGTGGTCGTCGGAGTCGTCGGCGTCGTGCGTCCGATCGAAGTCACTGCGTACCGCCTTCTGGGTGCTTGCCCCCTCACGGCAGCGCCGGCGTCCGGTCCGGCGTTCCCGCGAAGGGTGGGGGAGTTGCCTCCCCCACGCCTTCGTCATTTCCTTGGCGTCATTTCCTTGGCGTCATTTCCTTGGCGTCAGTTCTTCGGCTTTTGGGCCTGGGAACTGATCGGCTCGTTACCCCGCCTCAGGAGGGGCTCGGGCCGACTGCCGACCCAGTTCCGGCGGTTCCTACTGGAGGAGTTTCAGGATGGTCTGGGGTGCCGAGTTCGCCTGGGCGAGCATGGCGGTACCGGCCTGGAGCAGGATCTGGTCCTTGGTGAAGTTGACCATCTCCGACGCCATGTCGGTGTCACGGATGCGGCTCTCCGAAGCGGAGAGGTTCTCCGTGGTGACCTGCAGGTTCGAGATCGTCGACTGGAACCGGTTCTGGTCCGCACCGAGTTGACCCCGCAGTGCCGACACCGACGAGATCGCCGCGTCGACGAGGGTCGCCGAGGTGCTGTTCGTCGTGGTGTTGGTGACGTCGATGGCCGCCAGCGCCGTGTAGGTGCTGTTCGAGCCGCCCGTGATGCGGACGTCGTCGATCGACACCTGGATCTGGTTCGCCGCAGTCACGTTCGCGCCGACCTGGAACACACCGCCGGCGGTGTTGGCCACGTTCGCCGCGCCGCTGGAGGTGATCGCCTGGGCGATGTCGGAGCCGACGCCGCTTATGGCGATGCCGGTACCCGTCGCCGAGCTCGTCCGGACGAAGTTGGTCGTCCACACGCCCGAGCCGAGGTCGGTGACCTTGACCTGCACCGCGCCGGTGAAGCCGGCGGCGGCGTTGGTCGCGGTGTTGACGTCGGCCTGCAGCTGCGTCTGGAACGACGCGGCAGTCGTGTACGTGCCGGCAGTGACCGTGACCGTCGTGAGCAGGCTGCCCGCGGTGTTGCCCGCGTCCAGGTTCAAGCTGAACTGCACGCTGGCGGCGGCGCCGCTCAAGGTGAGCCCTGCTGCGTGGCCCGTCGATCCCGAAGTCAGCTGGGCGGCCTGTGCACCGAAGCTGCCGTCGAGCAGGTTCTGGTTGCCGAACGACGTGGTGTTGCCGATCCGGTCGATTTCGTCGCGGAGCTGCACGATCTCGTTCTGGGCCGCGGAACGTGCGGTCGAGTCCGAGGATGCCGTGTTGGCCGACTGCACGATCAGGTCGTGGATGCGTTGCAGCATCGAGTTGACCTGGGTCAGTGCACCTTCAGCCGTCTGCACGACCGAGATGCCGTCCTGGGCGTTCTGGGTGGCAACTTTGAGACCCGAAACCTGCTTGTCGAGGTTCTGGCTGATGACCAGTCCCGAAGCGTCGTCGGCGGCCCGGTTGATCCGGTAGCCCGACGAGAGCTTTTCCAAGCTCCTCGCCAGCATGTCGTTGGTGTTGTTGAGGTTGCGGTAGGCGTCGAGCGCCATGATGTTCGTGTTGATGCGCATGAGCGCTTCTCCTCCATGAACCGTTGTGGCCCAATCCTTGGGCTCGGTCGTTGCGTCCCCATTACCGACGTGGCACTGGCGATGGAAATCTTTCGGCGTTCACGGAGCGCAGCTGTAGCGGCATTGGTCATAGAGCGCCCGGACGCGAGAAAGAGGCGCCCGCGAAGGGCGCCTCTTTCTCGAGTTCACGGAGGAGAACGCGACTTACTGGAGGAGTTTCAAGCCTGTTCTTACTGGAGGAGTTTCAGGATGGTCTGGGGTGCCGAGTTCGCCTGGGCGAGCATGGCGGTACCGGCCTGGAGCAGGATCTGGTCCTTGGTGAAGTTGACCATCTCCGACGCCATGTCGGTGTCACGGATGCGGCTCTCCGAAGCGGAGAGGTTCTCCGTGGTGACCTGCAGGTTCGAGATCGTCGACTGGAACCGGTTCTGGTCCGCACCGAGTTGACCCCGCAGTGCCGACACCGACGAGATCGCCGCGTCGACGAGGGTCGCCGAGGTGCTGTTCGTCGTGGTGTTGGTGACGTCGATGGCCGCCAGCGCCGTGTAGGTGCTGTTCGAGCCGCCCGTGATGCGGACGTCGTCGATCGACACCTGGATCTGGTTCGCCGCAGTCACGTTCGCGCCGACCTGGAACACACCGCCGGCGGTGTTGGCCACGTTCGCCGCGCCGCTGGAGGTGATCGCCTGGGCGATGTCGGAGCCGACGCCGCTTATGGCGATGCCGGTACCCGTCGCCGAGCTCGTCCGGACGAAGTTGGTCGTCCACACGCCCGAGCCGAGGTCGGTGACCTTGACCTGCACCGCGCCGGTGAAGCCGGCGGCGGCGTTGGTCGCGGTGTTGACGTCGGCCTGCAGCTGCGTCTGGAACGACGCGGCAGTCGTGTACGTGCCGGCAGTGACCGTGACCGTCGTGAGCAGGCTGCCCGCGGTGTTGCCCGCGTCCAGGTTCAAGCTGAACTGCACGCTGGCGGCGGCGCCGCTCAAGGTGAGCCCTGCTGCGTGGCCCGTCGATCCCGAAGTCAGCTGGGCGGCCTGTGCACCGAAGCTGCCGTCGAGCAGGTTCTGGTTGCCGAACGACGTGGTGTTGCCGATCCGGTCGATTTCGTCGCGGAGCTGCACGATCTCGTTCTGGGCCGCGGAACGTGCGGTCGAGTCCGAGGATGCCGTGTTGGCCGACTGCACGATCAGGTCGTGGATGCGTTGCAGCATCGAGTTGACCTGGGTCAGTGCACCTTCAGCCGTCTGCACGACCGAGATGCCGTCCTGGGCGTTCTGGGTGGCAACTTTGAGACCCGAAACCTGCTTGTCGAGGTTCTGGCTGATGACCAGTCCCGAAGCGTCGTCGGCGGCCCGGTTGATCCGGTAGCCCGACGAGAGCTTTTCCAAGCTGCTCGCCAGAGCGTCGTTGGTGGCGTTGAGATTGCGGTATGCATCCAACGCCATGATGTTCGTGTTGATGCGCATCGGCGCTTCTCCTCCGTGACATGCCTGCCCAGATCCCTGGGCTCCTCAATGCACTCCTGGGCGATTCTTCGCCAGGCAACTGCCCCAGTGAGTTTCCCTGTGGCGGATTCTCGTCGGCGGCCGGTCCCTCGAGATGAGGGATTCGGCCGCCCGACGTGAATCAGATCTCAACCGTTCGCGATCCCGACCATCTGGCTCGTCATGATCGGTCGTTCCGACACGCGGTCGCGCGGCGTCGAGCCGCCGGCAACTGCGGAGTAGTACGCCGCCTTGCGCCGCGCCACCCGGCCGTTCGGGCGCACCTCCGGCTGCACAGCGTCGGGCTCGAGCTGTGAGTTGATGCCGTCCTTCAGCAACAACAGCGCTTCGGCGCGCAGCTGGGAGATCCGCGACTCGCTCACGCCGAGCTCGTCCGCGAGGTCCTGCATCGAACGCTCTTCGAAGAAGTAGCCCGTCACGACACGCTGCAGACGCTCGGGAAGAGCGTGCACCGCGTCGACGAGGTAGGCCTTGCGCTCGCGGTCGAGGATCGCTTCCTCGGGTCCGGCGTCGTCACCGGCAATGAACGACTCCGCGTCGCCTTCCATCACGAGCGAGTCGTAGTTGAGCACGGTCGCGCGGTGAACGTCGTCGACCAACTTGTGAACCGTCTCTGTCGGCACGTCGAGGATCTTCGCGACCTCTTCGGGGGTCGGAGTGCGGCCGAGCTTGTTCATCAGCTCTTCGTGCGCACTCTGCAGGCCACGGGCGCGGGCGCGTACCGAGCGACTCGCCCAGTCTCGGCCGCGCAGCTCGTCGAGCAGCGCACCGCGGATGCGGGTCGAGGCGAAGCGATCGAACGCGATGCCGCGCTCGGGGTCGTAGTTCCGGGCGGCCTGGGCGAGGCCCAGCATCCCGGCCGACACGAGGTCGCTGCGGCTGACGTGACTCGGCACCCGGTGGGCGACTTCCGAGACGACGTACTGCACGAGCGGGAGATGCTGGCGAACGAGGTTGTCCTCGTACGTTGCCCGCTCGATGTCGATGTCGGCCTTCAGTGCTTGCTTCACTGCGTTGCCCCCCAAGGTGATGTGTTCGCATGTGTCCACTTGGTCGTTCTCGGTCGACTTCGTGGCGAATGTGTCAGGGGGAGACTTCGGCGTCGGGCGGCCTTGCGCTTGATTGGCCTCAGGGTTGAAAGACACGACCGCTTTGCGTGGTTTCGACGCGTGCCGGCGGTAATGTCGGCGGACCACGACCGCTGGGAGGTCCGGGTGGCGTTCGATGTGGGCGCAAACCGTCGCGACTGCGCGATCGTCGCGGACGAGCTTGGGCTGGTCCGAGCCGGTGTCACCGCCGTGCTCGAGGCGGGCGACGTCGACGTGATCGCCCAGACCCGGTCCGGGCGCGAGCTCGTCAGCCTCGCCACAGTCGAGCATCCCGATCTCGTCGTCGTGGGGGCGCCCGCCGACCTCGACGTGGTCGAAGTCGTCCGCAGGGTGGTCCGCCTCCGGCCCCATCCGGCGATCGTCGTCCTGTTGCCGCCCGCCCATGACCACGTCGTGCGCTATCTCCTCGGGATGGGTGCGGCCGGCATTGCCCTGCGCTCGATCGAGCCCGAAGACCTCGCGGAGATGGTCGACGGGGTTCGCAAGGGTGGCCGCCTCGTCGCCCCCGGGCTCCAGGGTGCGCTCACGGGCGCCTTTTCGCTGCCCGCCCTCGACGATCGCACCACCGAGGTCCTGAGCTCCCGGGAGCGGGAGGTGTTGGTGCTCCTCGCGGAGGGTCGCACCAACCGCGATATCGCCAACGCGCTGTCGGTCACTCTCGCAACGGTCAAATCCCACCTGGTGCGGGTGTACGCCAAGCTCGAGGCGCGAAACCGGAACGAAGCGGTCGCCCGAGCCGTGTCCCTCGGGCTGTTGATCTAAGCGCCCCGGGCGGCCCAGTCCGATCGGGCAGTCCGATCGGGCAGTGACGCATGCCACTCTCGGCACTGGCGTCGGATGCTTCATTTCCTGACCGGTTCCGGCCGATGAGAGAGCCGTAACCCGCCGGGCGAGAGGGATCCGAGGTCGGATCATGGCGCTGAGCGACGTATCCAACATCTTGTGGCGCGAACGGCAACTCCTGGAGTTGCTCGTCTTCAAGCTCGAAGAGGAACAGCTCGTGCTCGCGGCCGGGCGCTCGCGCTGGCTCGCGTACGCCACTCGTGAGGTCGAGAACGTGCTCGGCGAGATCAAGCGCATCGAGCTCGAGCGCGCGATTCAGGTCGCGGCCGCGGGTCGGGAGCTCGGGCTGTCGGGATCTCCGACGCTGCGCGAGCTCTCCGGTCTCACCGACGCGCCGTGGGACGGCATCTTCAACGAACACCGGCGCGCGCTGCTGACCCTCGCGCAGGAGATCGACGCGATCACCAAGGCGAACCGCGACCTTCTCCAGCGCGGTAACCAGGCGGCCCGCGAGGCGATCGCCGCGATGGGCGAGATCGACATCGACGCGTACGACGCGCACGGCACGCTGCCCGATCGTTCGCTCGCGCTGCGGATCGTCGACGAGGCGATCTGATGACGGACGGGCGGGGCTGAGCGATGTCGGACTTCTCGGGTCTCCGTCTGGCACTGAGCGCGTTGGAAGCCCAGCAACGCAGCGTCAACGTCGCCGCGCAGAACGTCGCCAACGCGAACACGCCCGGATACACCCGGGAAGCCGTCAACCTCGTCAACGTCGGCGCACCCGCCACCCCCGCGCGCTACGCCACGTTCCAAGGCGACGGCCAGGGCGTCAAGGTCGACTCGGTCACGCGCTTTCGCGACCAGTTCATGGAGATCCAGGCTGCGATCGAGCATGGCTCGATGGCGAGCACGGACCAGGCGTCGTCGACGATGAACTCCATCCAGCAGATGTTCAACGAGCCCTCGGACTCCGGCATCCAGGCCCAGCTCTCCACCTTCTGGGCGGGCTTCGACGACGTCGCCAACAACCCGGCCGACGGCGCGTCGCGCACCCAGCTGCTCGCGCGAGCCGACACGCTCGCGGCCAGCTTCAACTCGGTGAGCACGCAGCTGGGTGAGCTCAAGAACAACACCTCGAGCGAGCTGGGCGCCACCGTTGCCGACATCAACTCGAAGTCGGCGTCGATCGCCCAGCTGAACAAGGCGATCAAGGCGAACTCGATCGCCGGTCTCCCGGTCAACGACCTCGAGGACCGGCGCGACCTGCTCGCGAACCAGATCTCGGAGGCGAGCGGCGCGACGCTGCGGGCCGGCGACTTCAACCAGGTCAACGTGATGCTGAACGGCACCGCGCTCGTGTCGGGCGATACGTCGACGGGACTGTCGGTCGACGGTTCGGGCCCGACCACGGTGCTGCGTTGGGCCACAGACAACTCGGCCGCCGCGGTTACCTCAGGCAAGGCCGGCGGTGAGCTCGACGCGATCAACGCGACGATCCCGAACTACGTCGCCAAGCTCGACGCGGTCGCGACGAGCCTGCGCGATCAGGTCAACCAGGTCCACGGGACCATCAGCGGTTCGTTGGCCGCCGCCGCGCAGGACCAGAGCGCGTCGGGCAGCCTCAAATTCGATATCGCGCTCGACAACGGTTCGTTCGCCGCGGTCACTGTCCCCGGTGCAAACTGGTCGGGTGCGGGTGGCGCGGCTGCGTTGCAGACCGCGCTGCAGGCTGCGGTGAACTCCACCGTCGGCGCCGGCAACGCGACGGCGACGGTGTCCGGTGGCAACGGCAGTCCGCTCGCCATCGGCCTCGCTCCGACCGGCACGCATCAGCTGCAGGTCCGGGCAAACGGTACGACCACCGGACTGGCGACCCTGCTCGGTAACACCGCGGTCGGTGTCGACGGTGTCGGCGGTCGGCCGCTCTTCACGGGCATCGACGCTTCGACGTTCTCGGTGGCGGCCGGCGTCGAGGGCAACCCGTCGGCGATCGCGACCGGCACCGCGGCGGGCGGTCCGCTCGATGCGAGCGTCGCGCTCGACCTCGCCGCCATGGCGACCAGCCAGACCGGCGCGGATGCGGTCTACCGCCAGACGATCGTCCAGCTCGGCGTGGACACGCAGACTGCCACGAACCGGAACCAGATCCAGACGACTGCGACCCAGAGTCTCGACAACGCGCGCTCGCAGCAGTCGGGCGTGAGTCTCGACGAGGAGATGACGAACCTCGTCGAGTTCCAGCACGGGTACGACGCGGCCGCCCGCCTGCTGACGACGATCAACTCGATGCTCGACACGCTGATCAACCACACGGGTTTGGGCTGATCGTGACGGGCCCGATCGTGACGAACGAGGGAAACAACTGATGCCGTCGTCCGACTTCCGCATCCCGAACCAGATGATGGTGAACAACTCGCTGATCGCGCTCCAGCAGTCGTTCTCGAAGCTCACCGATCTCCAGGGCGAGGCGTCGTCGCTCAAGCGGCTGACCAAGCCGTCGGACGCGCCCGGCGACGTGTCGTCGGCGATGCAGTTGCACGCGAGCCTCGATCGGAACGATCAGTACACCCGCAACCTGAGCGACGCGCAGGGTTGGCTCGGAAACGCCGACAACGCGCTGACGTCGACGGTGACGCAGCTGCAGAAGGTCAACGACCTCGTGGTCCAGGCCTCGAACTCATCGCTTGACGCCAACTCCCGCCAGGGCATCGCCGCGCAGATCAACTCGATCCGCGAGAGCCTCATCGGCGTGGCGAACACCCAGTACGCCGGGCGCCCGATCTTTGCCGGGACCGCGAACGGTGGTGTCGCGTACGACGCGTCGGGAAACTACGTAGGCGTCTCCTCCGCCGTCGAGCGCAATATTGCGCCCGGACAGCGGATCCAGGTCAACGTCAACGGCGACTCGGTCTTCGGGTCGCCCGGCAGCGACCTCTTCGGCACCCTGGCCCAGATCTCCCAGGCCGTCGTGAGCAACCCGTCACAGCTCGGCACGCTCCAGACCACGCTGGGCGCCCAGACGACCCAGGTCCAGAACTCCCTGGCCCAGGTCGGGTCCCAATTTCTTCGGGTGCAAAACACTCAGAGCCAAA
Source organism: Actinomycetota bacterium (assembly GCA_041691275.1). Lineage (GTDB taxonomy): Bacteria > Actinomycetota > Acidimicrobiia > IMCC26256 > PALSA-610 > PALSA-610. The sequence continues at coordinate 32,911 of JBEPUZ010000013.1, forward strand.
ACACTTCGGATGGGCTGACGATGAAACAGAACCTGTCGAGCATCGAGGATGCGGATGTCGCTCAGGTGATGGTGCAACTGCAAGCACAGCAAGTCGCCTACCAGGCCGCACTCGAGGCCACGGCGAAGGCGATCCAGCCCTCGTTGACCGACTTCTTGAAGTAGGGAACCCATGCTCGAGACCAACACCGCGACCGACGTAGCGGACATCATCTTTCCCGCGGGCCTTCCCGGGTTTCCGCACGCGCACCGCTTCGAGCTGGCGCCCTGGGGTCCGGCCGGCAGCCCGTTCCTGTTGCTGTCGTCGGTCGACGAGCCCGACGTCGGGTTCGTGGTCGTGCCGCCGTGGGTCTTTTATCCCGAGTACGAGTTCGAGCTCGACACCGGTACGTCGGAGCGTCTGGCCCTCAGCGCGGCCGAGGACGCGGTGGTGTTCACCGTCGTCACGTTGCGGGAACGACCGGAAGAGTCGACGGTGAACCTCCTCGGTCCGATCGTGGTGAACCGCTTCTCGCACGAAGCCGCGCAGGTCGTATTGCCGAGTGCCGGGTACAGCGTGCGCGCGCCGCTCGCAATGGCTAGCTGACGGGGCAAGCTGACCGGTTCTCGAGCGCGTCGGTGCGTCACCACGCACCGTGTTGATGGCCGGCACATTGCGCGAGTAACCGCGCGTTCATACGCATGGCGCGCGTATGCTGCTGCCCCGGCGCCAACGGCTGCCGCCACGGAGGGGGTGACCATCGTGCTCGTGCTCACGCGACGTGCGAACCAGAGCATCATGATCGGGCACGAGATCGTCGTGACCGTGCTCGAGGTCCGTGGTGACCAAGTGCGCCTTGGGATCAAGGCCCCGCGCTCGATCGACGTGCACCGCGAGGAGATCTTCGCGCAGTTGCAGCAGGCGAACCGCGACGCCGCGCAGGCGCCCAAGCAGGCCGTCGACGCGTTGCCCGACTTCGCCAAGGCCGACGCCGACGACTCACCCGCGCAACCCGCGTAGCGCGGGGCTCGGGGTGCCTGACTAGGTGGCCGGGGCCAGGGCCTCGGCGACCGCTGCGTTCGTGACCTCGCCGTTCAGCGTGTTCACACCGCTCGCGAGCGCGAGATCCGTCTCGATTGCGTCGATGCCTCCGGTTGCGAGATCGACCGCGTACGGCAGCGTCGCGTTCGTGAGCGCGTACGTCGATGTGTGCGGCACCGCGCCGGGGACGTTGCCGACCGCGTAGTGCAGCACTTCGTGGCGGACGAAGACGGGGTCGGAGTGCGTGGTCTCGTGGATGCCCTCGATCGTGCCGCCCTGGTCGATTGCGCAGTCGATGATCACTGCGCCGGGCCGCATCGTCGCGATCATGTCGTCGGTGACGAGCACGGGGGCCCGGCCGCCGGGTAAAAGCACCGCGCCGATCACGAGGTCGGCGTCGCGCACCGCGCGCGCCACCGCGGCGCGGTTGCTCGCGAGCGTCTGGATTCGACCCTTGTGGATCTGATCGACCCAGCGCAGCCGGTCGATGTTCTTGTCGAGCAGGAGCACTTCGGCCTCCATGCCCTGCGCGATCCACGCCGCGTTCCAGCCCACGTTGCCGGCACCGAGCACGACGACACGCGCGGGCCGGACGCCAGGTGCGCCGCCGAGCAGGACGCCGCGGCCGCCCTGGCGCCGTTCGAGGAAGTGTGCCCCGATCTGCGGGGCCATGCGGCCGGCGACCTCGCTCATCGGCGCGAGTAGGGGGAGTTGACCGTTCGCGAGTTGGACTGTCTCGTACGCCACGCCGGTCGTGCGCGACTCGATCAGCGCCCGGGCGAGATCGGGATACGCGGCGAGGTGCAGGTACGTGAACAGCACGAGGCCGGGGCGCAGGAACCCGCGCTCCGACGCCTGCGGCTCCTTGACCTTGATCACCAGACCGGCCCGGCCCCATGTGTCGGCGGCGGTCGCGACGATCTCGGCTCCCGCAGCCCGGTAGTCGTCGTCGGTGATGCTCGAACCGACGCCGGCATCGTGCTCGACGAGCACGGTGACGCCGTGATGGCGCATCTCGGCCACACCGTCCGGAGTGATCGCGACGCGATGCTCGTCGGTCTTCACCTCTCGCGGGACTCCGACGACCAGCGGGGTTGTCACGGCTTCACGCTAGTGCCGGTCAGGATGTGGCCATTGGGACCACGTCGTGCATGAACCGCGTGATCGTCTCCGGGGTACCGAAATCGGAGAACTGGCACACGAAGCCCTCGACCCCCTTGTCGACTTCGGCCGCGAGCGCGCCCGCGACCTCACCGGCTGTGCCCGCGATCACGCCGCCCCACGAACCGAAGCGACGATTTACCGTCGCGATCACCTCGTCGACGTCGGCGGCGCCTCTCTAATATAAACATCTCCGAGCCCCACACACCGACTCCTATCACCTTAGCCG
>JBEPUZ010000014.1:0-34490 GCA_041691275.1 Actinomycetota bacterium
CGCCCGACGTGGTCGACCCGGGTCGACCCGAAATGCTACTTTGCGGCCTGGAACTCACCGATGGTCGCGTCGAGCGCGACCAGGTTAGGCGAGAGCTCGTTGATGCGCTGCGCGAACGCCTGGGCCTGCTGCGCGTACGAGAGTGCCCTCACCATCAGAACGACGACCGCTCCGACTGCCGCTATGTCCACGTTGCCCAGCATGTACAAGCCCGCGACGGCGGCGACGAGGAAGAGCAGCGTCGCGTTGCGGTACAGGGCCGCGCTGGCATTGCTCGAGAAACGGGTGAGGAACGCCTGACGCGCCGCGCTCGCGGACTCGTCGGTGAGCCGGTTGGTCGCCTCTTTCTCGACCCCGAACACACGCATCTCCAGCGCGAGCGCCGACGTCTCCGCTACGGCCTCGGAAAACCGCGCGTTGCCGGCGACGAACCGACCGGCCCGGACACGGGTCGTCCTGGTCACCGGTCGGAGCATCAAGACGATCAGCAGGCCCAGCACCACCACCGCGCCGGTGACCGCGGCACTCACGAAGAGTGCCCCAGCGAGCAGGGCGATCAGGCTGACAAGGTTGGTCAGGCCCCGGGCCAGCGCGATCGTCAGGTCTGACACCTGCATCGCGTTGTTCGAGACCGTCTCCTGGACCGACCCCTCGCGCTTGAGCGCCTGGAAGTTCCAGGTCGCCTGCGAGAAGGATCGCAACGTGGCGGCCCGGGTGCCTTCCAGGACATCGCTCGACACCCTCGCGGTCATGGCCCCGACCACGAGGGCAACCAGCGCGCTGAGCACACTCAGCCCGGCACTGCACCACAGCAGCGTGGCGAGGGCGAACGACCGATGGCCGAGGCCGGGAACGTCCAACTCGACGTGATGAGCGCCGTTCGTGATCGCGACCGCGGCCCGCACGGTGAAGACCAGGACTCCAGCTTCGAACACGCCGCTACAGGCCGAGAGCACGCCGAGCACGAGGAAGCGCCGGCCGCAGTGCGGCACGTACTTTCCGAGGAGCCTCCAAACCGCGCGGTTCATCGCCAGAAATGCTAACGCCAACCTCGGACGCCGTGCGGTGGCGCCGACGCCCGCTAGACCCGACGAAGCCCGTCATCTGGGGCGGGATGCCCGGTACCTACCGGACGCGCCATATCTGGTCCTCGATTGCGTCCGTCGGCACCGACCGTCGAATTCGCCGGGTCACGGTACTTTTTGCATGATCCGCCGAAGCCGACGGCAACTGACAGTTGCAGGCAACTTAACCTGCAGGTTACGGTCCTGCCAGCGTCCGTACTACGTAAGACGAGCATCGAGACCGGAGTCAGGCGTTCGTGTCGAGGGAGCCTGGGCGTGTGAGTGGCGTTGCTGATCGGGCCATACCCCCTCGGGTACGCCGGCAGAGCATTCCGTACCTTGCGCGCTCAATCGTCCGTCAGGTACGCACGCATCCCAGCAATCGTTTCGCGCCGAATCGGGCGCTTTTGCGTGCGTGTCTGTGGCAGGTACGCAAGCGCGTCTCGCGCGGTTCGATCCGGTGCCAGGCCTTCGGCCTCGACCTCGTCGTTCCGTCGAGTAGCGGCTCCCTCTCCAACCTCATGTATTTCGGCGAGTACTTCGAGTGGGGCAACATCAATTTCATTCGTAACTACCTACGCGCCGGTGACGCGGTCATCGATGCGGGCGGCAACGTCGGGATGTTCACGTACGCGGTCGCACAGGTAACCGCGCCCGATGGTCCCATCCACGTCTTCGAACCCATGGCGTGGGCTGCGCACGTCATCGACACGAACGTGGAACGAAACCACCTGAACGGTCGAGTGTTCGTGCATCAGGTCGCGGTCACCGACCGCAACGGTGTCGCGCACTTCGCCACGGATCTCGACGTCAGCAGCCATATCGAACTGGTCACCGGCGCGTCGAGCAGCAGGCTCTCCGTCGAGGTCGAGACGGCGGCGCTCGATGACGCCGTCCCGGCCGGGCCGATCGCGCTCGCCAAAATCGACGTCGAGGGCGCCGAGACGCTGGCCCTCGCGGGTTTCGTGGATCACCTCCGCGCCGCGAATCCACCCGTCCTCATCATCGAGGCCCGGATGGGGTTGGCCGAACAGATGGGCTCGTCGCGAACTGGCGTGCTCGCGATCTTGAGCGAGCACGGTTACGAGCCGTACCTGTTCGACGTGGAGGCCGCGCGCTTGGTGCCGGTCCCGCTCGACTCGAACGAGGACGTCGTCGCCGTGCACGCGAGCACCCTCGCGATGGTGCAGGAGCGGATCGCCCGGCCCTGACGCGCCAACCGCCTACCGCCGGAGCTTCACCGCCGCGGTGTCGGTTGGCGGTTGGCGTTGTCGGCGTGGCATTTGGCGAGGAGCTTGGCGTAGACGTTGGCACGTTCGGGGGCGGCGAATTGGGGGGAGCGGCGGCGGGCTTCGTTCCCGATCCGCTGGCGGAGGTCGTTGTCGGCGAGGAGCTCGGTGACGTGTTCGGCCATGAGGGTTGCGTCGGGCCGTTCGCACACGATGCCGGTCACGCCGTTCACGACAACTTCGTTCACGCCGCCGAGGGGGAATGTCACGAACGGACAGCCGGTCATCGCGGCTTCGATTGCGACGCCGGGGATGCCTTCCTCGTCGCTGGTCAACAACGCGACATCGACACCACCGAACACTCTTTCGACGTCGTTGCGGTGGCCGAGCAACGTGACGTGGTCATCGAGCCCGCGGACGGTGATCTCGTGTTCCAGCATTGGTCGTAACGGTCCGGTACCGGCGACGACGAGATGGGCGAGGATTCCGGCGGCCCGGACCCCGGCCAACACGTCCAGGGCCCGTTCCGGCCGTTTCTGATCGACGAGATAGCCGATCAGCCCGATCAGCGGGGTGGATCGATCGACCCCGATCTGGTCGCGGAGCCGGACCGCTTCGGCTTCCCGATCGATCTCGAAGAACCGTTGCGGACGCCGGAAGTTCGGGATCACCCACATCGGGCCCCGGAACCCCAACCAGCGCAACTCGTCGGCTTCTTCGTCGGTCAACGCGACCGCGCCATCGACCCGGCGGGCGATCGCCCACCACAACGTGCGGCGCGGCGGCCGACGGATCTTGGCCGGGAACCCGAGGATCTGTTGCCACACCACGGTCGGCTTATGACGCGGGAACCCGGCGATCGTGACCTGCGCCGCTCCACCGCCATGGGCGAGGACGACATCGGGGCGTTCACGGTCCAACAACCGGCCCAACCGCCATGCCCCCAACGCACGCGTCGCGGGACCGATCGACGCCGAATGCACCAAGGCCGGCAGGGACGGGTCCTCGGTCCTGTCCAAACCGAGCACCAACGCCACCACCTGGTTCGAGTGACCCAACTCGTCGAGCTCTTCGGCCAGATCCAGCGCAACCCGCTCCGCGCCCCGCCGCTGCGACCTCGACACAACGTGAACGATGCGCACAACCCCATATTGTCACGCTCCGAACCCAACCCGCCCGACCGCGCGTGTTCACGGGCCCCCCGGTGTTAGACACGACAACGCGAATCCGCGTCGGTCGCGGATCAGCGGAACGGTTCGAGCAGAGGAGCGCATCGACGTGACGACACGGCTGTGGGTAGTCGTCGCATCCGCACTCGTGCTAGCCGCGTGCTCCGGCCATTCCAAGAAGTCGGAACCGTCGGACGTGATCCCTTCGACGCTTGCACCGACCACGATTCCTACCGGATCGTCGACGACGGTGCCGGTCCCGACGACCCGATCGAAGCCCGGCTACCGCAACTCCTACCAGTTACCGACAACTGTCGCGGCCGACTGCTCCTCCGACGTCACCCCGCAGATGCAGGCGTGGATCAACGGCATCCCCGACGACTCCTATCTCTCGCTGGGGTCGAAAGCGTGTTACCGCGTCGACGGGACGATCACGATGCAGAACCGTCACCACCTACAGCTCAACGGGAACGACGCGGTGCTCAAGCCCGCGACGACCGGCGACCTGAAGCGCATCGGCGTCGCGATCCTGGGCGGCAGCGACATCAAGGTCGTGCACCTCACCGTGTGGGGCGCGAATCCGACCGCCGGCGCGCGCCCGGACGCGTATCACCCGAGCCTCGTCGGCCAGCACGGCTTCAAGGTCGGCGGCGCGACCGATGTGGTGCTCGACCACGTGAGCGCGTTCGACGTATACGGAGACTTCGTCTACGTCGGCGGCTTCGACGGAAAGCCGAGCTCGCAGGTGATGGTCAGCACGTCCACGTTCGCGCGCAGTGGCCGGCAGGGCATCACCATCGTCGACGCCGATCACGTCACGATCCAGGAGAACGTCATCAGCGGTGTCGCCATGACCATGTTCGACATCGAGCCCAACCTCCCCACCCAAGAGGCGCGCTCGATCCACATCATCGGGAACGTCACCGGATCGGCCCGCGCGTTCTGGTTCGCCAACGAGGGCGCGCACGCCGACGTGGGCGACATCGAGATCTCCGGCAATCGCATGAAGGTGGCGACCGGCGGACTCATCTTCGTGTACGCGAGCTCCGGGCCGTACCGGAGCACGTACGTCATCACGGACAATCAGTTCATCGCGAACTACAAGGTCGCCGACCAACATTCGAAAGGCGCCTTGTTCTTCACGCACGCCCAGAACGTGACGATCACCGGGAACCACGTGACGTTTCCCAAGGGCCACGACATGCCCGCGATCGAATTGCGCGACTCGCGCCACGTCACCGTGAGGGGCAACACCTTCGCCAACGCTGGATCGCCGCTGCTGGCCACGGAAGGGAGCGCCGACTACCACATCGGTTAGCTTCGCCGGATGGGGTTGGCTTCGCCGAGACGGGGGGAAGCTCGGCCATGACGGGCAGTGCGGACCCCCGGGAGCCGTCGCTCAGCGTCGTGGTCGTCGTCTACGACATGGCCCGCGAGCTACCCCGCACCCTCCGGTCGCTGAGCCCGCCATACCAACAGGGCATCGGGGCCGACGACTACGAGGTCATCGTCGTCGACAACGGGTCGCCGCAGCCGGTCGACGAGGACGTGCTCCGGGCGTTCCCGGGCCACCTCCGGACCATTCGCCTCGACCCGGCGCCGCCGTCGCCGACCGTGGCCGCGAACCAGGGACTCGGGCGCGCCGAGGGCGAGCTCATCGCGTTGATGATCGACGGCGCCCGGATCGCGTCACCCCGGCTGTTGTCCACCGCCCGACTCGCGAGTCGCCTCGCCGCGAATCCGGTCATCACAACGGCCGCGTTCCACTTAGGATCGGTGACGCACATGCGTGCGGCCGAGGTCGGCTACGACCAGACGGTCGAGGACGACCTCCTCGCGCGGTCCGGCTGGGAGAACGACGGTGACGCGCTGTTCTCCGTGAGCGCACTCTCGGGTTCATCGGGGCGCGGCTTCTTCGGACCGATGGGTGAGAGCAACGGCTTGTTCATGCGGCGGGAAACGTGGGGGGCCCTCGGCGGGCTCGACGAGCGCTTCGTGCTTCCCGGGGGCGGCCTCGCGAACCACGATCTTTACCGGCGCGCGTGCGCGCTCGACGACGCCACACTGATCGTCATGCTGGGTGAAGGAACCTTCCACCAGTACCACGGCGGCGCGGCGACCTCCCGACGATTCACGTGGGACGAGATGCACGCCGAGTACCAATCCATCCGCGGTTATCCGCACGCAGCACCACGCAACGTTCCGCTCTACCTCGGCTCGGTTCCCGGACCGATGCTCGAGCACGTCGCCCGCTCGGCCCGGCTCGCAATCGATCGGGTCGCGCGCGAGCAGGGCGTCGACCCGGGATGATCCCGGCACCCATCCGCGACTTCGTCGATCACCGCGAGTTCCGCACCGGCCTCTCGATCGGCACCGCGCTCGCCGCCGTCGGGCTCGCAATCAAGCTCGTCGCGGCGGATCGCCGCCGTCGGATCATCCCGGGCGCCGGTCTCCTGATCGCAATCGGGTTCGTCGCCGGCGTGCGCCGGGCGCCGCGGCTCCCGACGAGCGTCGCTGTCGGTCTCGCCCTCCTCGCCGCGGGCGGGCTCGCGGCGGGCCGGCTCTCCCGGCGCCACCCCGGGCGGGCCTTTGCCGGCATCGTCCTCGCAATGCCCGGAACCCTGGTCCTGGCGGCTCACATCCATGTCCCACCGGTGCACGCGAGCAACAAGGCTCCGTGGATCGCCCCGTTCGTCGTGGCGAGCATTGTCGTCTGCGCTCCCCTCGTCGCCGACTTCGATCGCCGATTCGCCGATCGGGGCTGGCCATTGCTGCTCTACGCGATCAGCGTGGTCGGCGTGTTCTTCACGGTGCCCGACACCGAACGCGCGCTCGTCCTGCTCGGCGTCAGCCTCCCGATGATCCTCCTCGGTTGGCCGTTCACGTTCGCGTCGCTCGGATTCGGCGGGTCCTACGCGGCAGTCGGTGTTCTCGTCTGGGTCAGCGCAACCGAGGGTCGCGGTCGTCACACCGCGATTATCGGCGGGATCGCGTGTCTCGGTCTGATAGTCATCGAACCCGCGGCGCGGTTGCTCCGCAGGGGGCGGGCCACGGTGTTCGAAGGCCTGTCCCGGTCGAGATGGATGGTGCCGCCGATCGCGACGCTGCACCTTGTACTCGTCTTCGTCGCGTCGCGGGTCGCCGGCATACGGCGGGTCATGGGCCTGACCGTCGCCGTGGTCGTGGTCGAGCTCGTCCTGGCGATTGTTGCGCTTACCCTTGCGGATCCACCTTTCGGGACGGTCTCCAAAGACCGCGACCGGGCTGGGCGCTGATTTCAGCCATGGTCTAGGAACGCGGCGGCCTGCAGACATCGCGGTACACCGATTCGAGTCGCTTCACCGCGAACCGGATGTCGTACCCTCGGCCCCGTTCGGCCGCCGCCTTCTTCATTGCCGTCCGCAGAGCCGGGTCGCAGATGAGCGTCGTGATCGCGTCGGCAAGGACGTCAGGCCGACGAGGCGGAACGATCACGCCTTCGACACCATCGCGGACCGCTTCGGGGATACCGCCCACGCTCGTCGCGACGACCGGTAGCCCGACCGCCAGTGCCTCCATGATCGCGACAGGCAAACCCTCGTACAGCGACGCGAGCACAAACACGTCGCACGCGGCGGCCACACGCATGGCATCTGGTCGGTAGCCGAGGAGATCGACGTAGTCGGTGAGCCCCGAAGACTGGCGGAGCGCGGCGATCTCGGGGTCGAGGGTCCCGTGACCGACCACGACGAAGCGCGCTCGCACTCCGGCGGCGCGCATCCGGCGCGCGGCTTCGAAGAGGTCCGGATACCCCTTCTGCCACCGGCGGTTCGCTACGGTCACCACCGCGATCTCGCCAGCCGCCAACCCGAGCTCCGCTCGCGTCTCGTCCCGACGCGCGATGAGCGCTTCGACATCGCTCATCACGACGCCGTGCTCGAGTACCTCGACCCGGTCTCGCAATATCTTCGGGATCGACGCGCGCACTTCGTTGCTCACCGAGAACCAGGCATCGCCGAGCGGGAACGTCACCGCGTTGAGCACGCGGGTGGCGACGGCGTGGCTCGACCAGAGACTGTGTTCGGACGACACGAGTCGCGGACGGGACGCCCGCGGGATCGACCGGACGACGATCCGGGCGACGCCCGCGACGTAGGGAGAGTGCACGTGCACGACGTCGTAGCGGCGATCACGCAACAGCCGGCGCAGTCGGTACATCCAGCGGAGGTCGTACTCCTTGCGGCCCCGCAGGTCGTGGGTCGGGATGCCCAGCGCTTCCAGCAGGGGTAGCACCGACGGCTTGCCCGGGATCAGGTACGCGATCTCCTCGTCCAAGTCGTCGCCATCGCGTACACGCGCAGCGGAGACCAGCAACTGCTCGGCGCCACCCGAACCGAGACCCTTGATGAGCGATAGCAGACGGAGAGGTGCCACCGGCCGCTCGCTCACCTAGCAACCGTATCGGGGCTGGACGGCGCCGCGACGAGCCCGAGCGTGCGGAGCTCACGAACACACTGTTCGACCTCGTCGATGAGACTCGCAGGTGCGGCGCCGGTCCCCACAATCGACGACACGATCGCTGCCGATTCACACGACTGTCGGCATGCGAGCCAGACGGTCGTGGCGCTCTCGCTGAGGTGATGCAGCTCACTCGTACGCGAGCTCCAGATGAGCGCCTCACCGGCCACGATCTCTACCTCGAGGTCGGGTCTGGACGCGTCGGCAACGGTCGACAGCCGCTCTGCCCCCACCGGCGCCGGCTCGAGCAGCAGGACGGAGATCGCTTCGACCGCGCCCGAGAGATCTCCGTACTCGACCTCTACCGCGCGCACGCGGCATGCCAGGTCAACGACCGCGCGAAGCGCTGCCGATCCCAACGTCGCAAAGTTGAACGACTGATCGGCGATCATCTCGGCCGCGTCGGCGGCGCTCAGCGCACGGACCCGAGTGGGCGCGCCGGCCACGTACACCGGTCGCACTACGAGCGAGGCGGTTATCGCGACGTCGGCGGCCACGACGCCGCCGAGGGCCGCGGGTGCGACCAGCCCGCCCTCGGGTCTGAGCTCGGTGTTGTCGGGTGCGATCCTCGCCAGCGTCGCGTGCGACGCGGCATCAAGCCCGATCGGTTTCGGGTTGGACCGAAGCCGGGCCGAAGGCGCGAGAAGCAACGTGTCGTCGCCCATGTACGCCATCCCTGAGACGACCAACGCCGCGCCGAGCGTCGACTTTCCCACCCCCGACGCTCCGGTCACCACGACGGCCTTACCGGCGCGGGCGGCCGCCGCCGCGTGCAGCACGAGGTCGCTACGTTCCGTCGCCACCGACACGCTGTTGACCCTCCACGCCAGCCACTCGAGCATCTCGTCGAACGAAGCGTCGCGCACGCAGGGCTCGCCGTCCTCGCGCAACTCGTACGAACCGCTGCCATCGGCGCAGATCCGGATTTCGAGATCGAGGGGGGCGCCGCTCTCGATCAGGCACGCGGCGTAGAGCGCCGCGATGCGGGTGCGCGCGGTCTCATCGTCGACACACACGCAAACCCGGGTGCCGAGCGACGAGAAGTCGATGCGACTGGACGACCCGACACAACCCGACGCGCTCATCGGGGTCGGGACTCCTTCGCGACCCCGAGTCCGCGGCGGAGCCGCCGCCCGTAACCGCGTTCTCTCGCGCGTACGTAGTCGCGCGTGGGGAACAGCAGCGCAGACCCGTACGCGACCCGCGCCCGCACCGACGGCATCGCCCAGAACGACGTCGCAACCTGGCCGGCATAGGAACGCCTCGTGCCCGTGTAGCTCTGCAACGCCCACTGGTCAAAACGCGATGGCTGGTACGCACGCGCCCAGTTCGGCAGGTCACCTTCGAGACGAACGCCCAACTCGGTCTCGACAAGCTCGAGCGCGCGCTGGAACACGACCTCGCAATGCACCGATGTCGCAAGCGCAATGACGTCGTCGCCGGCGATTCCGGCGCGAAACAGCTCGGCGACGTCACGGAGAGGTACGAGACGGGCAGGAAGATCGCCGAGCGCGGAGTGGAAACACGCATGCACGAAGGCGAGATCTCGGTCGAGGCACGCAATCGACGCTTGCCCGAGTTGGAAACGTAGGGGTGCCCTGGCGAACAAGCGGGCGCGGTCGAGCATGATCCCGAATGCCCCCGGCGCAAGGGTGCGGTGAAGATCGAGCTCGACCCTGTCGGAGCGATCCAGGCACGCACCCTTCGAGAAGCGCGCGTCGAACCCTCGTCGAGGCTCGATGAAGCGCCGGTGGAAGCCGAGGGGCTGCAGTGCGTCGACGGCCCGATCGAACGTGACGCTCCGGACCAGGATGTCGACGTCGCCGAAAGAGCGGAGAGCCGGATCGCGGTACACCAGCCGCGCAAGGGCGGGTCCCTTCAGCGCGCGGTACTCGACTCCGGCAGCGTCGAGAATCGCCGTGGCGTCGGCAAGCACGCGTTCGAGGCGAAGGTCCAGCGCGAGCTGGTCTTCGTGGCGCAGGAACAGCTCTTCGACGGCCGGTTCGGAGAGGACTAGATCGCCGCGGTCGAACGCCTCCACGGCCAGACCTCCGAGGCGCTCCTGGCTAACTCCTTCGAGGAACGCGTCTTCGCCCTCGGCTGGCACGAGCGCGCGCCGGCCGCGACGGGAATCGAATGACGACGCCGCGATCGTCCGAAGTGCATCCCTCACGTCGGGGTCGGTCATGCTCACGATGATCGGCTCACGACGATTGGTTCACGACAACGGCGGCCCACTTACCGAGGGTCTCGCGGGCTGCGATCACGTCGGCGCGCACCTCGTCGTCCGCGAGTGCGAAGCGTCCGGCGATCGCGGTGATCAGCTGTTCGTCGGTCAAGGGAACGCGGAGCTCCTCCCACACGATCATCGCCGCGCCCTCCAGCCTCAGTGGTTCGCCGGAATCGACCAGGATGAGCATGGACCGATCGGTGGCGCGTTCGAGTACGCCGGTAGCGCGGCTCCACGCCGGAGCGACGGAGGCCCCCGTCGTCACGAGCGTCTCGATCGACGAGCACGCATCGCAAACCGCGGCGTGCCGCTGCTACTCGGTGTCGTCGAGCTTCGCGGCGCGACGTTTCGACATCTCGTAGAGCGCGCGACCACCGATGACGGCGCCGCCACCCATCACGATGAGGTCGGTCGTCTCACCACCGGTGAACGGAAGCGAGCCACCGCCGGATCCGGCATCGAAACCTTGGGCCCCGACGGTCGGATCGATTGCGCTCTCGCTGGCTGCGCATTCGGCTTCGGTCTTGATAGCGATCTGCGCGCTCAGCGTGAGAACACGACCACCTGGTGCCACGCCGACAGCTTTGAGCGTATGGACGCCAGTGGGACCGTCCTTCGGGAGGACCACCGGTACGTCAATGGTCCCGGCGGGATCGGCCGTCGCCATCCCGATCGGAGTGCTCGATCCGTCGATCTGGATGGCCACACCGGTTCCCGGCGCGAAGCCGGTGGCAGTGACCTGCAACGAGTCGCCGACGCACGGCGAAGTGGCCGAGAGCGAGAGCTCGTTGCCGAGCGGCCCTATCGGCGTCGCCGGTTCCGTCGACCCCTTGGGCCCCGTGCTCCCGATCGCAGCCCTGGACACATACTTCACCGTCGAGATCTTGGGGGCGGCCCAGACCAGGCCGGCCGCCGCGGCGGAGCCAAATCCGGCACGCCGGGCGAACTCCCGGCGGCTCAAATGGTGATCGGAGACGGGCTCGCGCCCCGGCGCGTCATTAGACGCGTCCTGCTCGTGGCCATCCATAGACGAACTCCCCCGCACTCTTCCAATGGCAGCGCCATCCGCACCGAAGTCTACGCCCCAGGCGGGCTTCGCGGCGAGACGGAAACCGGGTCCCCCCGCACGTACTCGGCCGCAGCCACGGCGACCGAACGTCAACGTAAGACCGGGAACGGCCGTCAACGACAACCGCACCCAGTGTGTGTGTGTGGGCGAGAAGCCGCGGGATGACTAGCGTGACGCCTGGTCGAGAGTCAGGAACCGGCGCACCCGGTGCGGCAGGAAATTGCCGAGCAATCTCGAGACGGCGCCGTTCATGACGAGGCGACACCATTTGGGGTGCCCGAGAATGACTCCGGTCCCGTCATCGGCGAGAATGCCGACCGTGGGCGACCGGGCCGGGATTCTCGTGTTGCCAAAGGGCACGTCGGGACAACAGGGACCGGTCGCGGCGTGGATGAGTGCCGCGGGCTGGGCGAGCGCGGTGAAACGCGTGCTCGGCGACGCCTGGATCGTGACGCCAAGCGGCATCGTCGAGCCGACCGAGGCCCGGCGGCAGGGATCGGCCACGGTGTTGTCGTCAGCCTCCGCCCCGTCGTGGCGCCGGGGCGTTCCCACTCCCGCGAAGACCGCACTCAAGGACATTAGGCAGTGGCGGCTCGCCCGCCGGTTTTCCGTCGGAGCCGACGGCCCGTGGCAGGGCCGCGACGTCGCGTTTGTGTGGCAGCGACACGAGCTCTTCCACGACGCGGGCCTGCGCCTGGCCCGGACCCTCGTCATTCCCTCGGTGTTGTTCGTCCCTGCGACTCACATCTGGGAGGCGGGGCAGTGGGGTGTGCAACGACCGGGCTGGAATGGCTGGCTCGAACGCAAAGCAGAGATCCCGACCCTGCGCGGCTCGAGCCTGGTTGCGTGCGGTACCGAGGCGGTCGCCGAACAGGCCCTTCGGCTCGGGGTTTCCGAGGCGCGGATCCTGATCACACCGAACGGCGTCGACCTCGACGTGTTCGGGACGGCCGCGGACACCGATCCCGCACCACTCCGAGAGCGCCTCGGTCTCGGCGACCGATTCGTCGTCGGCTGGGTCGGGAGCTTCCGGCCGTTCCACGCGCTCGAACTCGCAGTGGAAGCAACGGCACGGGTGCCCGGCGCGGCGCTGCTCCTCATCGGCGACGGTCCCGAGCGGAGTGGATTGGAGGCCCTCGCCCGCGATCGCGGCGTCCACCTCGTCGCGACGGGCACGGTCCCGCAGGTCGAGCTGCCGCCCTATCTCCGGGCCATGGACGCCGGACTCGTCGTTGCCGCGCGGGGGAAGTCGTTCCATTATTCGCCCCTGAAGCTGGGCGAGTATCTCGCGGTCGGTGTACCCGTCATCGCGCCGCGGATCGCGCAGGTCGCCGAACGCATGACCGACGGTGTCGATTCGATCCTCGTCGCGCCCGGAGACGTCGACGAGCTCGCGGGCGCGCTGGTCAGGCTCCGCGACGATCCCGCGTTGCGAGAGCGGCTCTCGGGCCGCGGTCGCGCGGTCGCGTCCGAATGGTCGTGGGATCGCCAGGTCGAGCGGATCATCGCCGCGCTCGGCTGAACCTGGTCAGGTCGGGATCGCCGCCCGATCGTCGAGCGGCTCGGTGTCGGTTGCCGGCGCGCGCTCTCGGCGGAGCCGATCGCGCTTGGGCTCGACGGAGAGCAATACCAGGAGGGCGGGCAGCACGAGCGAGCGTTCCCGAACCAACAGACCGAAGTTCGAGAACGACGAGAACGCGATCGCGTACAGACCGCTCAACACCCAACAGAACATGAGAAACGGCGACTCACGAGATCGCGTGAACGCGATCCGGAGCGACTTGAAGCGTACGACGAGCAGGATCGCCAGCAAGACCGATTCCATCGACGCCGTGATTTGCAGGCCGCTGTCGATCTCCCACGGGAACGGACGGAGGAAGACCGTCACCGCGTCGGTCGGCCACTGCGTGGGATTGAGCGAGTTACCGGTGCTCTTGTGGAACGATGAGTTGCCGTTGGTCGTCGTCGCCGATTCCTGATCGAGCTCCTGTTGGATCGAGTTGAACGACAAGCTCTTGATGCCGAGGAAGTTCGCGCCCTGACCGATCGTGAACGCGACCAGGAATGCGATGATGATGACACCGATGGGCCGACCGAGCAGACCGGCTCGTTCCTTGCCGTCCTTGCGGACGCGTCCGGCGAGGTAGGCCGCCCCCGCGGCGACCGCTACGAGCGCGAGCAGATGTGGTCGGACGGCCCATACCAACCAGCCCCCTCCGGCCGAGAGCAGGAACCCGGGAACCAGCCGCTGGCGCACGATGAACGAGACTCCGAGTGCGAGCACCCCGAGCCCGAACTGCATCAGTGCTTCCTTCCCGACGGTTGCCGGCCAGAACAGGATGCTCGGCGCGAACAACACGAAGACGAGGTAGAGCTTCGGGTTCACCGACGGGACCGCATCGACCGTCGCGCGCCACCACAGATATGAGCCCGCGAAGGCGAGGAGCCCGAATACGAGCGCGCCCGTGAGCAGGTTCGATCCGAAGACGTAATAGATGACGCCGGTGATCCAGCGCAGGAAGTTCGTCCCGGACCGGTTCGGGAGCTTCGGCGCGGCGCCACCCGTCAACCACGCCTTCGCGAACCGGCGGCCGTAGGCGTCGTAGCCGACCTGGTCGCCCTTCCCCTTGTAGATGTGGTTGTAGATGATCACTGCGCTCAACTTCGCGAAGAACCCCAGCAGGAGCCAGCGGCCGGTCCAGGCCTCGTCGGGCCGACGACGAGCGACGCGGCGGATGACCGCTAGTGTGAGGAGTAGCCCGGCGATGGGAACAAGAGCGATTGCCTCGCCCGTGGTGCCGAGCTGGGTACCGACCGCGATGCCTACGAGGACCGCGGCGCCGAGTGCGAAGAACGCGACACCGCTGCGTTCCTCGGCGACGACGAGCTGGACGGTCGCCGTGTCGGCACCCTCGGTCTCGGCGGCGTGCGACGCGCTCAGGGACGCACCATTCGAGTGCACACCGTTCGAAGACGCACCGGTGGACGAACGGGGCCGGGCGGCCTCATCCTGCGTCGCTCTCCCCCCGTTGCCCGCGGGCGGCATCTCCATCCGCCGGTACATCCACCACGGGTGGCCAGGACTGTTTGGTTCGGCAACACCGACACCGAGTAGCGGCGGGACGGACGCGGAGTCGGCTCGGATCGCGCTCGACGCGGGCGCGACCGGCCAGGGCAGGACCGGACGTCCGGGCGGCTCCAGTTCGGAGCCGGCACCTGTCTCCGGACCGGAATCCGCGGCCGGCCCCGCATCGGTTTGGAGCTTTTCGTCGCGATCGACGGTGGCGGCGGTCGCCGGTTCGACGGCCTCGTACGCGTGGCGATCGAGGAGTGCGGTGGTCATGATGTCCCACGCAGCCCGGTCGTCAGTCCGGAACACGGTGACGTGGTTCGCGTCGAGCCGGAGGGCGCCCGCAGTCTTCCGACCGATGCGGCGCGTCGGCGCCGCGACCCAGTCGGCGCGCAACCCGCCCCGGAGGCGGCGACGGGTCGGACGGGTCGCATCGAAGGGTCGGTAGACGAGCTTCGGGCCCGCACCGATGATCGATTGCGCGACGACGAGCGGCGCGAGACCGTGCGCGACCACCATGTCGGCGCGCGTCAGCGTTGCTGGTGACTCGCGCCAGGATACGACTTCGTGGCGCACCGCTCCGTCGGGTGTGTCCCAACCCGACCGGACTCCGGCGACACCGCTGGACACGAGGTGTACGACGAGGAATTCCGCCGTCATCCCCCGCTACGTCTTCCCGTTGACCATCGCGACGCCGAACGAGGCCGCGCCGGCGAGCGCAAGCCGAGCCGCAGCTTCCTTGGCTTCGCCCTCGCTGATCTCACCCGTCTCGCACGCCCAGAGAACACAGCGCGTGGTCCACGCCAGGATCGTTGCGTTGGGATCCTCCAGCAGCGCTGGTCCGGCGATCACGGTCACGTCGACGCCGCCGGCCGACAACGCCTCGAGCAGCGGCCGGAGCCCGTCGAGGTTGAACTCGCGCGACTCGTCACCGGGCGGCATGACCAACAGGTTGTTCATCCGCGTCTTCACGAGACCGCGGGGCAACGCGCCGTTGAGCCGGCCCCGGTGCGCGAGGTCGAGCAGTTCGGGGAACGACAGGCCCGCATCAGTCGGCGGCGCGGTCGCGGCACCGTTCGTGCCGTCGCCATTCTCGGGGCGGGTGTCGAGGAACCACGACTGGCGGGGATCGGTCGCGACGAGCGCCACCCGCAACCCGAGCCCGGCCAACGCCGCCGCGAAGTTCGCCGCCACGGTGTCCTGGACGATGCCGGTCGGCGCCATGACCACGATCGCCTGCGGCAATCGGTCGGTCGCGATGCTGGTGGCCGCGAGGGCGCGGTAGGCCGAGTCCGGAGCGCTGCCTGGCACCGTGAGGGCTCGGCGGAAGCGGCGGGACGTGGGCGGGATCGAGGCGAGGACCGTGGCGTCGAACGCGTTCCCGGCGGTCTTGGCGGTCCGGATCGAATGATCCATCCGGTCCATCAACACCGGTACCGCTATCGCGAGCGCGAGACCTACCGCGACAAAGAGCAGAGCCGGGATCAGGGGCGACGGCAGCCCCGGTGTGGTTTGGATCGGCGGGTTGACCTCGACGATGCCGGCGAACGCGTTCGGGATCAACGCCGTGATCGTGTCCTGCGCGTACGTATTCTGGACCGCCTGGATCTGATTCAGCAGCGCCTGACGTTGGACAACGAGCAGCATGACGTCACTGGGCGTGCCGTCGGGAAGCGCGGGCGTGACCGCGTTCCCGTTTTTGTCGGTGGAGACCACGCCGCCCTTCAGCTTCTTCACCAGCCCGGGCGACTTGGTCTCGAGCTGGCTCTCGGCCGAGCTCAGCGACGCCTCCAGCGTCGTGAGCGCCGCCTGTGCCGCCGCCCGCCCGGACGTGGCGCCGTCGGCGACCGTCTTCTGCCGGGTGGCGGCGTACGCGGCCTCGAAGGCACGGGCCGCGATGTTCGCCGTGCTGCGGTCGTTGGCCGTCGCCGTGAGCGTGAGGATGTCGTTGGTCTGGTTGCTGGAGAAGCCGAACTCGATGCTCGTGCGCTTGTTGCCGGCGATCTGGGAGCGGTCGAGCGCGTCGTTCTCGGTGTTCGGGCTCAGCGCCTGCTGCGCCTGGCCTTGGAGGAGAGGCGCCGGCACGCCGGCCGGACGCACGCCCTTGCTGTCGGCGGCGGGCACCAGCACCTGTACGTCCACCCGGTACCGGTTGGACGGCTGCACCTGCTTGCGCGTGATCAGGAACAGCGCGAACGCAAGGCCCGCGAGCAGCACGATGGCGACCGAGATCCGCCAGTGGAGGCGGAGGGATTTGACGACGTCTGCGAACTCCACGATCTCTGCCTTTGCTCCCTCAGGGCCGGACCTTGCACCAGACCGAGCCACCGGTCGTCGCGGGCACGGCACGAGCCCCGGTCCCCGGGCATTGATTGAGGCGGGGAGCGTAGCCCAGCGACAAAGCCCTGCCCAGGCGGCGTCTCTGACGGGCGAATTGCACCGTGGGCCTCTACGCTGTCGGCAATTGCGTCCGTTGGCTCTGACACACTAAGACCCATCGTGACCGCGAGGTGTGGCCACGAGCTTGGTCGGGGCAGTGACAGTCTGGAGAGGGACGATGGTCGAAGGACCCACCGGAGTCGGTGGTAGCGGGGACGCGGACAACGACGAAGAGCCGCATCCGCTCGGCGCAGCCGCCACCCTGGCGGTCAGCCGGCAATCGCGTCGGGAGCGGCGCCGGCTGCGCAAGGGAGGCGAAGAAGTCACGGCGATGGACCCGGGCGGACCGGGATCCGGCGCCGGAACGGGCGCCCGTGGCATGAGTGCGCGCCCGCAGCGATTCAGCGTCTGGCAGAAGCTGCTCGCGGCAGTGATCGTGATCCTGCTGCTCGCGTTCGGACCGGCCTTCGTGTCCGGGCTGAAGAAGACGCCGCGGAACATGATCGGAATCAGCTACGGCGGCGGTCCCTTCGAGGGGGCGCACTTCCAGCGGGTCGTGAAGCCCGGTTCCGCGTTGTTCTTCAACGGCTGGTTCGACCCGCTGTACCTCTATCCCTCCGACCAGCAGAACTACATCATCTCCCAAAGCCCACGCGTCGGAGCCGTGCGGGGCAAGGACTCGATCGTCGCGCCGACCTCCGACCGGGTGCAGCTGACCTATCAGGTCGCGATATATTTCAAGCTGAACACCGACCTGCTCCGTCAGTTCCACGAACAGTTGGGTCTGCAGTACAAGGCCTACACGTCGGCCGGCTGGAACAACCTGCTCCAGGACACGTTCCGCCAACAGGTCGAGAACGCGGTCCAAGAAGAGACCCGGAAATACAGCGTCGCCGACCTGTACGGCAACGCGAAGCTGCTGGTACAGCTCCAGGACTCGGTGCAGACCCGGTTGAGCCAGCGCCTCACCTCCGCGCTGGGCCAGAACTACTTCTGCTCGCCGTTGTTCGAGCCGGGCGGGAGGTGCGATCCGCCGACGTTCATCGTCAAGCAGGTCGACATCCCGAGCCTGGTGGTCAACGCTTTCGTGGCCGTGCGCACCTCGGCGATCCAGATCCAGGTGATGGTCAACCAGATCGCGCAACGCAAGGCGGAAGCGCAGGGCATCGACGCCCTCAACTCGGCGCTCAAGGTCGCGGGCGAGAACTACGTCCTGATCAAGGCGATCGAGTCGGGCAAGATCAACTTCTGGGTCCTGCCCTCAGGAACCGGCGGGAGCAACCTCACCCTGCCGACCCAGGGTGCGGCGGCAGCCGCCAGCGGCACGTCGTCGAGCTCGGGAAGCTCGGCGTCGTCGGGGAGCGGAACCGGGGGCTGATCCGCTCAGCAGTGCCCGGCGACCCTCGTCGTCGCGATGGCTCCCGGGATCTGATTGCCTCCGAACGAGTAGTTGCAGGAGTTCTCGATGTTCGCCAGCACCATGCCCCGACCGACCTGGAACCTCTGGACGTTGTCGCGCAGGTCGAGCTGATTCACATGATCGATCCGCATCGCGGCACGGTGCGGGTTGCCGGAGATCATGTCCGATGTGTTACCGACGATCATCCAGCCAATTCGGTTGCCCGGCTTGTCATTCTCGATCCACATCTGCAGGTTCTGACCGTGGACGTGGTTCGCCCCGATCAACACGTGGTTCACGGGATTGATGCTCTGGGCGGCCACGAGAACGAGGCGCCCGACACCGATCTCGTTTTGGACGATCATCACGCCCTCGACACCGCCGCCCGGGCTCCCGCCTTCGAAGTCGAAGGTCGCGCGAGTGATGTCGGTGATCGTGTTCCACTGGACGAGCACGTTGCGGGCGTCGATGATCGTGATGCCCTGACGTCCGTTCCTGGAGAAGTGGTTGTTCCTGATGATCACCTTGTTCGTCCACGGCGTGTGCGGGTTCGTTCGACCGATGTAGACGAAGTCGCCGTACACGTCGGTCACCGTGTTGTTGAGGAGCGAGATGTTGGTGTCCGTCAACAGCGAGAAGCCGTGCTGGCCCTCGTATGCGAGCTGGTGCGAATCGTCGTACGTACCGCCGTGCGGGTTCGCGCCTTTGAGTACCAGGTTGTGGACCACGATGTCGGAGCTGTTCTGGATCCTGACGTTCGCGCGCTTGAGATCGCCTTTGCTGCGCACAAAGAACAGGGCACCGTTGCCCTCGATCGTCAGCCCGTGACGGCCGTCGAGCAGCAGCGTCTTATTCATCAGGTACTTGGCGCCGCGCTTCAGCTCGACCGTGGACCCGTCGGGGACCGACTTGAAGAACGCGGCCATCTTGGCGGAGACGTCGGTGGTGCCTGCGCCGTTGATCGACTTGCTGATCTTCACGACGCGGGACGCGGCGCCGCTATGGGATGCCGCGGTCAGGTTCTGACCGGCGATGAGCAGACCCAACACCGCGACAACCAAGACCGGAATCTGGCGTTTCAAGAGACCCCCGTACGTTGAAAAGCGTGCTTACAGCTCAGATCGGCATTTCCATCCGCCACCCTGAGTGAATATCCCATGCGTTGGAACCACTGTCCGTGGTGTCACATCCCGGGAAGAGGTTTCCAGCGAACGGGAGGCACGTACCGCGGAGAGAGGCGGAGGCCTCTCGTTGTGCGCCCGGGCGGATCAGGGTGATAATGCGGGTCCGTTCGTCAGCCAAAGGGAGCTCAGGTGTTGTCAGGCACGGGGTCGGGTCTTCCCGTCCCGCCCGAGCTGCAGCGGGGGGGGCATCGCGACCGCCAGGAATGGATCGAGTCCGGGATCTTCGCGGTGGGGCTGCTCGGTCGGATCCTCGGCCGGGACGACCTCGCCGGGCTACAGGTCTTCGACGTGGGCTGCGGGACCAAGATCGTCAAGACCCTGCTCGACCACGATCTGGCGGTGGGGCACTACGTCGGCATCGATGCCTACGCGCCCGTCATCGAATTCCTCCAAGAACACGTGCACGACCCGCGCTTCGTGTTCCGCCACTTCGACGCGCGCAACGACCTCTACAACCCGACGGGGACGCCGCTCGGTGAGTTCGACGAGCTCCCCGCGCCGCTCGTCGCGTTCGATCTGATCTGCCTCTTCTCGGTGTTCACGCACCTAGCGCCGGACGACTACGTCGCCATGCTCCGCCTGACTCGTAAGCACGTGAAGCCGGACGGCCGCATCGTGTTCTCCGTGTTCTTGAACGATCCCGACCACCCGTCGCCGGTAGCGCTCGCCCTCGAAGCCCAGTTGCAGAGCGACGATCCCGCGGTGGCGGAGGCCGCCCGCGTCGCCACCGCCGCCGCGCTCGCGTCCAAGGACCGCGGCTTCATCGACGAGGTCCCGGAGACACCTCTGCTGCGGGCGCGTTACGACAAGGACTTCGCCCTCGAGCTCGTCGCGGGCACGGGCTGGGAGATCGTCTCGGTGCATCCGCCCGAGCCGCACATCCAGCACTACATCGTCTGCCGCCCGGTCTAAGGTCACGAAAACGCTGATGACCGACGAGGCTGCAGGCCGGCTCCCGGATCTCATCTTGATCATGACGGACCAGCAGCGGTCCGATCAGGTCGGGTACGCGAGCGGCGGCCACTTCGAGACGCCGACTCTCGACTCGCTCGCGGCGAACGGCGTGATCTTCGACGCCGCGTACAGCGCGTCGACCACCTGCGTCCCCGCGCGCGTCGCGCTCCTCACCGGGATCCAACCGCACCGGCTGCCGACCCAGGAGAACGAGGCCGCGTTGCGCGAGGGCTTTTGGACCGTCGCGCACGAGCTCCGCCACGCGGGGTACGAGACCGCGCTCTTCGGGAAGATGCACTTCGCCCCCGTGCACGCGCACCACGGCTTCGAGACGATGCGACTCTGCGAGCACATCCGCTGGCAGGGACTCGGACCGATCAGCCAGGCGCGCGGCGACGTGTTCGACGATTACCACGACTGGCTCCTCGAGCACGGCCTCGACGACTGGCGTCTCACCGACGACGGGCCGATGCCCTTGAGCTATCCGCCCGAAGCGCACCCCACCGTATGGATCGAGCGAGAGGTCACGGAGTTCCTCGCGCACCGCGATCGCAGCCGTCCCCTCTTCCTCGTCATCTCGTTCCTGCACCCGCACGCGCCGTACGACCCGCCCGAGCCGTACGCGTCGATGTACGACCCGGCCGACTCCATCCTCCCCACCGACGGCTACGACGCGAACGCCAAGCTGCCCCTCGTCTTCCAGATGGCGATCGACATGTCGAAGACGAAGGACGAGGCCGCGGACCCGGTTCGGGTGCGTTCGTTCCTCGCGACCGCGCGCGGACTCGTGCGCCAGATCGACGACGCGATCGGGCGGCTCATGGCGTCGATCGACCTCGAGCACACGTACGTGTTCTTCACGTCGGACCACGGCGACTACTCCGGGCACCGCGGCCTGATGCGCAAGAACCCGTGGGTGCCCTTCGACGACCTCGCCCGGGTCCCGTTCTTCGTCACCGGCGGCGACGTCGCGGGAGGCCGGCGCGTGCCCGCGCTCGTGCAGAGTTGCGACTTCGCGCTGACCTGTCTCGACTACGCGGGCGTCGCCCCTCCTTCCGGCGTGGAGTTCGACACCCGCAGCCTGCGCCCCGTCCTCGACGGGCACCCGGATCCTGCCGATCTCGACCGTGAGGTGCTCTGCGCGACCGGCCGGCCGGGCTGGCCGATGATCCGCAAGGGCCGTTACAAGTACATCGAGCACATCCTGCACGCCGAAGTCGGTCAGCGCATCCTGTTCGACCTCGAAACCGACCCTTTGGAACAGATCGACCTTTTCGAGGACCCCGCGCACAACGCCGCCGGCCGCGAGCTCGCGCAGCGACTGCACGAACGGACCGCGCAGCCGGTGCTCGACGTCGGCGCGCCCCAATGATCTCCACGGATACCCTCGCCTGATGCGCTTCCGCAGCCGTCGACGCGCTCTCGCGGTACCCGCCGACCGAGCCGGCACGGCCGGGCCCGCGGCGGCGACGGGTACACTCGCACTGGCCGCGGCCAACGCACTCGTGGCCGACGGCAACCTTCGCGAAGCGGTACGGCTCCTCACCGACGCGAACCGGCTCGTACGCGACCGGCACGTGGAACAACGACTCGTCGACCTCCGGTTCGACGCGTTCCGTCAGAGCACCTGGCCGACGAGCCGACCGCTTTGGCCGACCGATGTCGACGACCTGTTCCCGGGTGTCCTCATCCCCGAGATCACGCGGGCCGAGCTCACGGTCGAGCGCGTCCGCAGCGCGATCAACCATCACGGATCGCTGATCGTGCGGGGCATGATCGACCACGAGCGCGTGGACCGCCTCGTCGGCGACATCGACCGTGCGATCGACGCGTACGACGCGCGGGCCGAGAGCGCCGATCGCCCCGAGCTCGCGGGTTGGTACGAGCCGTTCGCGCGCGACCAGATCAGTAACCGGGAGCGCAAACGCTTCCGCGGCGCGATCATGACGGTGGAGTCTCCGCCGACGATGTTCGATCTCATCGAGGCGTTCGAGGACGTCGGTGTCGGGCAGCTGCTCCGCGACTATTTCGGCGAGACGCCGATGCTCCTCGCCCGCAAGGGCACGCTCCGCCGGATGGCGCACGGCGGGCGCACTGGCGGCTGGCACCAGGACGGGGCTTTCATGGGCGTCGACATCCGCTCGATCAACATCTGGTTGTCGCTCTCGCACTGCGGCGACGATGCACCCGGGCTCGACGTCGTCGGTCGCCGACTCGACGGTCTGGTGCAGACGGGCGACGGCGCGTTCGCGGCCTGGGCCACGAGTCCGGATGCCGCGGAGCAGGCCGCGGCGGGCGCGGTCGTGCGTCCGATCTTCGATCCGGGCGACGCGCTGATCTTCGACCACCTGAACCTGCACCGCACCGCGATCGATCCCGAGATGGTGAACGACCGGTACGCGATCGAGACGTGGCTGTTCGGGCCGTCGACGTACGACTCGATGACGACGACCCTGGACGAGGGCTACTCCCCCCGCGACCAGCTCCCGATCGTCTTTTGACGCGCGCTACCGCTTCGGCAGTCGCGCCGCGACCTCGGGCGCGAGCACGCGGGCGAAGGTCGCGGTCAAGTGGTTACCGTCGCGCCGAGCGATGACCTGACCGACGATCGCGTCGCACGTGGGCCAGCGCGGACATACCAGCCGGTCGAGATCGACGGACGTGACGCCGTCGACCCCCGTCTGGCTGCGGTAGTAACGCTCGAGCGGAGTGGCGACGGTATTCGCCTGGAAGCTGCACTTCGCCGGCGCGGTACCACCGGACAGGCACGCGAGCGGATCGACGCCCGGCGGCGCGTCGGGTGTGGGCTCGAGGATCACGAGTTGCCGTCCAGCGCGCGCCAGCGCACCCAGCGCGGTGGCCGAC
The DNA here is from genome assembly GCA_041691275.1 of Actinomycetota bacterium. GTDB lineage: Bacteria > Actinomycetota > Acidimicrobiia > IMCC26256 > PALSA-610 > PALSA-610. The sequence goes on from JBEPUZ010000014.1 coordinate 23,110, forward strand.
GCGTTCGTCAACGCAGGCTCGTATGCGGGTTGGCCGCCGCGGACGATGCTCCCGTTCGCAGTCACGAACGGGAGTGGGCGGGCGGGGGCATCGAAACCCTGGTGGACGAGGATGATCAGGTCGGGGTCGAGCGCGGGGACGACGCGCGCGTACCAGTCGGCCTGGTGCGCCTTGCACGCGGCGAACGACTGGTAGAGCACCTCGAGCCGGGCCTGCCAGGGACACGTCGGGTACGACAGGACCGAGAGCGTCCACCCGCGCTCCTTCCCGATCTCGGTGAAGGTCGGGATCCACATACGCGCGTTGCTGTCGCCCATCAAGACCACGCGCAGTCCGTTGCCCGATTCGACGGTGCACTTCTGCACCGGCTTCCCGAGGCAGTCGGGCAGCGCGGGGATGTCGTTCTTGGCGACGCGCCAGTCGAGCAGTTTCGGTCCGGCCTTCACGACGCCACCGGGAGTCAGCGCCGACACCGACGGGCTCCCGGAATCGAGGATGGCCGGCATCACCACCAGGCCGCACACGATGCTCACCGCGAGCCCCGACGCGATGATCGGGATCCGGAGGCCGTCGAGCAATCGGGCCGAGCGCACCGGATGCTCGAGCAGGTGGAAGCTGAGCGCAGCGAGCGGGGTGGCGACTGCGACCGAGATTGCGAACAGTGCCAACGGCGAGAGGCTGCGTCCGTGCGCCGCGATCACGATGACGGGCCAGTGCCAGAGGTAGATGCCATACGAGATCCGACCGAGATACGTGAAGGGCGACCACGACAAGACCTGTTCGACCACGCCGCCACGGGTGTTCTCGAGCGCAGCGAGCAGCACCACGACCGCGACCGCGACGTAGATGCCCCGCGTGATCGGGCTCATGGAGAACGCCGACGTCGCGAGCACCAAGACCGCGCCAATCGCTACGAGCGAAACCGCGCGCGCGACCCGGCGGCTCCGATCACCCCAGGCGAGGAGTTGGGGCGTCAACGCGAGGGTGGCGCCGGCGAGAAGTTGGTACGCCCGGGTGTCGGTGCCGTAGTAGGCACGATCCAGATTCGTCGACCCGATGTGGACGGCCGCGATGACCGACGCCGCACCCGCTGCTACGACGACGATGCGGAGCACCCACCATCGGTGTCGGCCGACGGGTCGGGTCGCGTAGAACAGTGCGCCGAGCACCAACGGCCACACGAGATAGAACTGCTCTTCGACCGCGAGCGACCAGAAATGCAACACCGGGTTGCTGTTGATGTTCGCGGCGAAGTAGTCGGTTGACTGGCGGATGAAGTCCCAGTTCGCGACGTACAGGAACGCGGCCTTGAATCCGCCCAGCGCGTCGAGCGACTCCGCGGGCGACGCGATCGCGGCGTACACGATCGCGGTGATGACGAGGGCCAGCACCGCCGCGGGGAGGATGCGGCGCGATCGGCGCGAATAGAACTGCTGGAAGCGCATCCGTCCGGACGACGCGAGGTCACGGACCAGGATCTGGGTGACGAGGAAGCCGGAGAGGACGAAGAACACGTCGACCCCGATGAACCCACCGTTCACGAGCCCGAGCCCCGCGTGGTACGCAACGACCAGGTACACCGCGACCGTGCGCAACCCGTCCAAATGTGGCCGGTAGGCCGCACGGTTGCGCCGTTCGGTCTCCGGGCCCGGCGCATCCGTACGCGCGGTGCTCGGCATCAACGACATCCGTCCCCGTTGGCCCCGTTGGCCCCGATATCGATGCGATGCTAGCGATGACCCGTGCGCAAACCCACGCCGGGCGTCGGGACGAGTACGGAGGAAGCGGTATGAGCCAGGATCCGTGGATCGACGAGCAACGACTCGAGATCGGCGGGACGAAGTTCATCGCCACCTCCCTGCCGCTCGGTGACGTGGCCGACCAGTTCGTCATCGTCAAACCACCCGACCTGGTACGCCACTATCTCTCGCTGTTCGAACGTGAACGCCCGCGCCGGATCGTCGAGCTCGGGATCAAGGACGGTGGATCGACCGCGTTGATCGCGCTCGCGGCGGGGCCCGAGATCTTCCTGGCCGCCGACCTCGAGCCGGACGTACCGCCGCTGCTCGCCCGACTGATCGAGAGCCGCGACTTCGGCTCCGGGCTCGTCACGCAGTTCGGGCTCGACCAGGGTGATCGGGCCGCGCTTACGCGCTTCGTCGACGGGCACATGCCCGGCGGCGCGATCGACCTCGTCATCGACGATGCGTCCCACATCCTCGGACCGACGCGCACCTCCTTCGAAGTGCTCTTCCCGCGGCTCCGGCCCGGCGGCCTGTACATCGTGGAGGACTGGAGCGCGGAGTGCATCGCGGCCGGCTATCTCGCGCGCCAGCTGCCCGGTGCCGACGACTTCGCAGAGCGCTTGGGCGCGGTGAACCAGGTCCTGCACATCTTGAACGCGCCCGACCACGATCTTCCCGCCGACGTGGTGACGAGCATGGCCGATGCGGCGGCCCACCCGGTCGGGCCCGAGGCTCCGGCCGCCCGGGACGTGTTCGAACGCATCGTGGGAGTGGCCGGGCACGCCGATCTGACCGGGCTCGACCACGCCACGCTGGGCCGGAGCCGACCCCTCGCCGACCTGGCGGTGGAGTTGATGATGATCAGCGCGACGAATCCCGCGGTCGTCGCCGAGGTACGCACCAACGGCGACTGGCTGAGCGCGCGCCGCGGCCCGGCCGAGGTCCCGTTCGAGGGCTTTCGCCTCGACGACTGCTGGACCGACTTCTTCGGCTATCTGCAATAGCCGGCGCCCGCCGGCTCGCAAGTCCCGGTCAGAAGTCGTAGCGCGCGGCGACGGCATCGTCGCGGAACATCTTCACCGTCGCGAGCGAGTAGTCGTCGAGGTCGCGGCCCAACATCGCGAGCTTGTTCAAGAGGTCGCTCGTCAGGGTGATGATGTCGCAACCGGCCCGATCGGCCTGCACCACGTTGAGGACCTCACGCGGGCTTGCCCACAAAAGCTCGAGATTCGTGTGCGCGGCCATGATCGATTTCGCTTCGGTCATCACCGGACCGGGTTCGATACCCGCGTCGGCGATCCGGCCCGCGAACACGGAGACGACGGCCGGTACCGCGTCGCCCAACGCGTCGACCGTCCGGCGGACCTGATCGAGCGTCATCAGCGCGGTGGCGTTGATCGAGACGCCGGCGCCGGCGAGGCGCGCCATCAGCGGCGTCGAGGTCGCACCCGACGTGTCGGTGATCGGGATCTTGACGTAGACGTTCTCGCCCAGCTCGCGCAATACGAGCGCCTGTCGTTCCATCTCCGCGAAATCGTCAGAGATCACCTCGAACGAGATGGGGAGCTCGGTGATGCGAGCGGTGAGCTCCTTGGCGAACGCGGCGTAGTCGTCGATGCCGGCTTGGCGCATCAACGTGGGGTTCGTCGTGAAACCTTTGATGCGCGGATCGGCGGCGAGCTCGATCATCTGGGCGACGTTCGCGCCGTCACCGAAGATCTTGATGTTCAGGCCGTCCATGACCTCACTCATCACGTGATGCTCCCTGCCGTCACGCCCGGTGTCAAGGGCGATGACCGAATTGCGACGTACCGAACTCCAAGATGACGTCGGCCGCCTCGGAGAGCCCGGCGACGGCACGATCGGGCCGACTCCGCATCTCCTCGCCGTAGGCGTAGTCGATCAGGATCGTGCGGGCTCCGGCCGCACGGCCCGCCTCGACGTCACGCCAGCGATCGCCGACCATGACGCTCGATCCGAGATCGACGTCCCATGCGGCCGCGAGGTCGACGAGCATGCCCGGGCGGGGCTTGCGACAACGACACTCATCGGCGTCGTCGTGGGGGCAGACCGCGACCTCGGCCACGGACAGGCCCGCGACGACGACCTCGTTGATCGCGTCGATATCGGCACGGGTGGCGGTGCCGCGCGCGATGTCGGGCTGGTTTGTCACGACGAAGAGCAGCCATCCCGCGCTCATGAGGCGACCGCAGGCATCGGCGACTCCTGGAAGCATGACCACGTCGTCCGCCGACGACGGCGGGTGCGGTCGACCGTCGCGCACCTCGGCCCGGTTGAGCACTCCGTCGCGATCGAGGAACACCGCGCGCCGGGTCACGCGATCACCAAAGGCGCCCGGCGCGCGCGTCGTCGAGCATCGACAGGATCGACGCGCGCAATGCTTCACCCGAGTTGTAGCGGTTCTTCCAGCCGAGCGATCGGATGCGATCGGTCGCGACGCGCACGACCGGGACGTCGCCCTTCCACCCGCGGTCGCCCTCACCGAAGGCGAGCTCGACCGCTTCGGGATCGAGACCCACGCACCCGACCGCGAGCCGGGCGATCTCGGCGACGGTGATGTAGTCGCCGGTGGCCACGTTGAACACCGCGAACGGATCGGAGGCCACCGAACCGGCCAGCAGCACGGCGGCGAGCACGTCGTCGACGTGCACGTACGACTTGCTCTGCGATCCGTCACCGAGGATCTCGAGCCGGGTCGGATCGTCGAGGAGCTTGCGCACGAAGTCGAACCCGACCCCGTGCGTCTGGTTCGGACCGACCACGTTGCCGAACCGGAACGCGCGGCCCCGCATCTCGAACATGTGGCAGTACGACGAGATGAGCGCCTCGCCCGCGAGCTTGCTGGCACCGTACGTCGACACGGGCTCCAGGGGTCCGAAGCTCTCGTCGGCCTCGTGCTCACCGAGATCGCCGTAGACGCCGCTGCCCGACGCGTAGAGGACGAGGCCCACCTCCGATCGGCGCGCCGCCTCGACCACGCAGTTGGTCAGGTTCGTTCCCTGGTCGAAGTCGATCGTGGGATCGGTCATCGCACGGGCGATGTCGGGGTTCGAGGCGAGGTGCACGACGGTGGTCGCGCCCTGGAGCGCGGTCGCGAGCCGGTCGATCTCGTCGACTTCGCCTTCGACGATCCCGAGCCGGGGATCAGACGCCACGGCATCGAGGTGCCAACGCCGGCCCGAGCTGAAGTTGTCGTAGACGACAACCCGCTCGACCCCGCCGTTGTGCTCGTTCTCGGCTCCGAGCAGCAGGCGCACCAGATGGCTGCCGATGAACCCGGCGCCGCCGACCACCACGACACTGCGGTACGGCGTGCTCACGGGGCTGCGCTCTCCCATTTCGTCGCGGCGCGCTGCAGCGCCGGGTGCGACACGAGCAGATGCCACACCACCGCGCAGAGCCCCTCGGTGTGGGGCGTGATGCGATCGGCGTACAGCGGCGGGATCACGACGACGGCGTCGGCCGCCCGGGCCGTGCTTCCGCCGTCGCGGCCGACGATGCCGTATACCGAAGCTCCGACGCGTCCCGCGAGCTCCACGGCGCGCACGAGGTTCGGCGAGATGTTGCGCTCCGCGTCGCCGCCGCCGACCGAGAAGACGAGCACGGCGTCGTCGGGACCGAGGCGCGACACCTCGAGCGATCCCGACAGCGACGTCTCCCAGCCTTCGTCGTTCGTGCGGGCGGTCAGCTCGCTGACATTGTCGGTCGGCGCGTAGGCCTCGATACCGCACAGCTTGCGGAAGTCGTTGACGGCGTGCGAGGCGTGCCCGGCCGAACCACCCACACCGAGCACGAACAGCCGGCCGCCGCGATCGCGTATACCGGCCAGTCCCGCGGCGACGCGGTCGATCGCCTCGACGTCGAGCGCGCCGAGGATCTCGATCGTCTCCGCGATGTACGCGCCGCTGAAGTCAGTCACGCGCCGAGACTCGGCAGGCCGCGAACGTACTCATACCGAACTTGTGCTTGCGGCAGTGGATGTTGCTCGGCAGGAAACCCGCGCGCACGAACATCGGCCAGATGTCGCGCGGGTCGAAGTACCACTTGTGGTCGTCCATCTCGTACTTCGGCGCCAGGCTCAGACGGAACGCCATGAACTCGAGCGCTCGTTTGCCGAGCCAGGTCGGCACGTTGACGAGCACGACGCCGCCGGGCGCGGTGATGCGGTGGAGCTCGTGCATCGCCGGTTCCGGATCGACCAGGTGCTCGAGCACCGAGAGGCACACGGTGACGTCGAAGGAGTCGGCCGCGACCGTGGGCAGCACCTCGGTCAGGTTGCCCTCGACCGCAGTGATCTTCGGGTGCGTCTTCAGGTCGTCGGCGAGGGCGACGTCGAGCAGGTAGAGCCTGCGCACCTTGTCCAGTTGCGAGCGCGCGAACCCGGCCTCGAAACCGCAGCCGATGTCGGCCATCCGGGCGCCGTCGAAGTTCGCGTTGCGGCGAACCGCGACACTGCTGAGCCAGATGCCGAAATGGTCGACAGCGTTCGGGGTATGCATCTGCCCGAACGACGCGTCGCGGACCGCTGCCGTCTCGCTCTTTGTCATCCCCGCCTCCGAGCCATCGGTCTGCCGCGCGTCGTCGCGATGATGGTGCCGTGCAACAGTAGCGTCGACACGAAGAGTTGGGCCCCGGTGATCGCGCACGCGAGGCCCGTCACCGCCACGTGGTTCACGACCGCGTCGCTGCCATGGAGCGCGAGGTCGTTCGTGGAGAACGTGACCGCGAGCGGGATCGCCAACGCGACGCCCAGCACGACCAGCGCGAACGCGATCAACACCGTGCGAGTGTACGGGAAGAAGCGTCGCCAACGAATGCTGTGCCGGCCCGTGTAGTCGAACAGGATCTGCGCAACGCATCCGAAGAACAGCGTTTGACACCCGACCGCGAGCACCGCGACGCCGAGGAACTGGAAGTTGAGCGACAGGTGCAGCGACCCGAGGACGATGTTGCCGAACGTCAACGGCAGTGTGATCAGCAGGCCGATCAACGTCAGCGCGATGCCGGTCTTGACGAGGAAGTAGTCGGAGCCGTAGATGAACATGGCGCGCAGATTGATCCACGCCGCCAAGAAGGGTGAGAGCCATCCCTCTCGCTTGTGGTGGCTCACGCGGCCGTCGCGGTCCTTGAGGAATGTCACCGGCACCTCGGTGGTGTCGAGGCTCATTTTCACCGACTTCAACACCATCTCCGACGCGTATTCCCACGACTGCGACTGCAAGTTCATGCGTTCGAGCGCGTCGCGCGTGATGCCCCGCATACCGCAATGGATATCGGTGAAGTGGCTCGAATACACACGGTTGAGGATGAAGGTGGTGAACGGCGTGCCGAAGTAGCGATGCAGCGCGGGCATCGAGCCGTGCTCGATGGAGCCCTTCCAGCGTGAGCCCATCACGTATTCATGGCCTTCGCGGAACTGTTCGACGAACGGTGTGAGCCGGCGGAAGTCGTACGTGCAGTCGGCGTCGCCCATCACGATCCACTTACCGCGCACGTACGGCAGCGCATCGATGTACGCGCGCCCGAGCCCACGGCGGGGAACCTTCAACACGCGCGCGCCGCCCGCGCGCGCGATCTCGGCCGTGCCGTCGTCGGAACTGTCGACGATCAGGATCTCACCGGCGACGTTCGCGGCCGCCAGACCTTCTTTGCACCACGCCACGAACTCGCCGACCGTCAACGCCTCGTTCAGCGCTGGGATCACGATCGACAGCTCGGGCTCGGCGCTGTCGTCGTCGGGGACGAGGAGCGTGATGTTCGGGTCGGAGGGGGTCGGCATCATGTCGGGAGGGACGCAAGGTAGCGGCCGAGATCGTCGAGACCCGCCGGCGAACCGATCTCGAAGAAGCGTTCGTGCGCCTCGTAACCCGCGAGCCGGCCCTCGGCACTCAACTCGGTCAAGGTGTCGGCCAGATCGCTCGGGCCACCCTCCGGGACTCGGGAACGGACGCTGTCGGCCTGCAACATCGACAGGCCGTAGTCGACGTAGCGCAGCCCGGCGCCGGCCGGGTCGGGTTCGTGCTTGTCGTACCGCACGACCAACCGTCCGTCGAAGTCGACGTTGCTCGTGTCGAAGGCATCGTCGTTGCGGAACACCGTCATCAGCGCCTCGGCACCGCTCCGCTCGAAGCACTGCGAGACCGCGGCGAGGTCGACGCGGAGGAACGAGTCGCCGTACAACACGAAGAACGTGCCCGCGAGCGCGGCCTCTTCGAGCGCGAACCGCACCGCACCCCCGGTACCGAGCCGCCGGTCACCCTCGTCGACGAACCGGACGGAGCAACCGAGATCGTCACGCGTGCCGATTGTGTCCCGGATCATCTGACCCAGGTAGCCGATCGAGTACACGACGTCGGTGACGCCCTCGGAAGCGAGCCAGCGCAGCTGATGCACGGCGAACGGTTCGCCGGCCACCCGGAGGAGCGGTTTGGGAAGCGTGTCGGTGGCCGGGCGCATGCGCGAGCCGACACCGCCGCCGAGCACCACGCACGTCGGCGCCATTCTCAGCTCCGGGCCAGCACGACGGAGCCGTCGTGGTCGAAACCGAACCGGACCTCGGGCAGGCCCGCCTCTGCCATGGTCGCGCGCACCCGACGGGGGTCGTCGGCGTAGAAGAGCAGGAAGCCGCCCGCGCCGGCGCCGACGAGCTTGCCGCCCCGCGCACCGTTGGCCCGGGCGAGCTCGTACCACTCGTCGATGCGGGGGTTCGAGATGCCGGTGCTACGCGCCTGTTTGTGGGTCCAGTGTTCGTGCATCAGGTCGGCGAACGTCGCGGTCTCGCCGGCCTTGAGCGCAGCACCGATCAACACACCGAGCTCGTTCACGTAGTCGAGGTTCGCGATCATCGCCGCGTCGTCGCGTTCGGACCGTTCCTTCTGGTCGGCGAGGATGCTCGACGCGCTCCGGGAGTACCCGGTGAAAAACAACAAGAGATGGTCTTCGAGGTCGGCGAGGGTCTCCGCGCTCACGGGCAGCCGCTCCACGTCGACGGAGTCGTCGGCGTGGAAGTCGAAACGCGTGAGTCCGCCGAACGCGGCGATGTACTGGTCCTGCTTGCCGACGGGGTCGGCGAGTCGTTCGATCTCGATCATGCACGCCTCCTCGGCGAGCGCCTGGATCGAGCACTGTTGGTGGTTGTACGCGTGGAGCGCCCGGAGCAGTCCAACGGTGAAAGAGCCCGACGAACCGAGACCGGTTCCCGCGGGGATGTCGGCGACACTGACGATCTCGATCCCGGGCTGCACGTCGTAACGCTGCAGGACCTCACGGATCAACGAGTGCTCGATGTCGGCGACTCTCGTGACGCGCTCGTGCACCGAATACTTGAGGAGGTAGTCGTCGGTGAACGTCGCGTTCACCGCGAGGTAGACGTACTTGTCGATGGCAGCCGACAACACCGAGCCACCCTTGCGACGGTAGTACGACGGAAGATCGGTTCCACCGCCGCCGATGGAGATCCGCATCGGGGTGCGGGTCAGGATCACGTTCGCGAACCCTTCGGGTCCACGACGCCCCGAGACTGCATGCACCCCTCCGTGATCCACGCGCCGCCGAGCCGAGGCTCCGCCTCCGACGCTCAACCCCCGACCGAGCGTCAACTATACGTCCACCATTTATACGTCCACCATTTATACGTCCACCATTTATACGTCCACCATTTCCGCGCCGGAACGGGGCCGTGGTCGGGTCCGCCGCTCGGGCCGACCTTCGAGTATGGCGTCGAAGACGGCGTTGATACCAACCGCAACCAGGACGACGAGCGCGATCTCGGCCGGCGCTCGGTAACGCACCGATCCAATCGTGAACGTCACTGTCAACACCACCATGAGGGGCAACATCAGCAACGGGTAGACCGTGATCTTCCGCCGGCGCGCTATCGCCGCGCCGGCGCCGGCAAACGGCGGCAATGCCCAATACGCGACGAATCCGACCCGGAACACCCACAGCGGGGTACCGCGTTCCGTCTTGAGGTGCATTTGCTGGAATGGTCGAAAGAGGGCCGAACGTCCTCCCGATGCGAGCAATCGCGACGATCGCCGCCCGGCTTTCGTGCGCACGTATGAAGTCGAGTCCCCGCGCTCGGGCCCGGTCGTCGTCCTCGCTCGGATTCTTGCCCGGGTAGAGGATCACCGAACACCGGTAGCTGCAGTCACCGAGCAATCTGCCGCGGTACGTCTGCGCGTAGTTGCCGCTCGCGATCTCACGCTCGTACAACCACAGGAACGGGTACAGCGCGGCGAGCACCGCGGCGATCACGCCGACGCCGCGGGCCGAACGCAGCGCGCGCGGCCAAGCCCACCATCACGATGGTTCCCATACCGATGGTGCACGCAAAGAGAACGTTGCCGCGCCAAGATCCGAACCCGACCTTGGCCGCGCCCGCGAGCACGATCGTCCAACCCGGCGGGTGGCCTATATCAGGATTGTGCAGATTGCCGACATCGAGGAAGCCGTACCCGCCGGCGATCGAGAGCGCTCCGAGATGAAACCGGCACCCGTCGCCGGCACGATCACACGGCGGCTTGTGTACGTATAAGAAGGGCGCAGTGCGATCCCGGCGATCGCGATGAGTGTGATCGACGAACGAAAACTCTGAGAGCGAGCCCAGCGCCGAAGCGACAATCGCTATGCCCTTCTTCTGATTGAGAGTAATCAGAACTGCCCGAGGGCTCGCGCTCACTTACCCAGGCAGCCGACTCCGGCCGCGTAATGCGTCCGCCAGCGCGCTGATCCCGACCGCGGCCAGGAGTACCAGCGCGATCTCGGCCGGAGCCCGGTAGCGCACCGATCCGATCGTCGGAATTACCGCAATCAGCACCTCGACGGGGAACACGAGCAGCGGATAGACGATGATGCGCCGGCGCCGTGCGATCACCACGCCGGCAACCGCGAACGGGATCAGGACCCAATACATCACGAAGCCGCTCTGCAGCACCCACAGTGGCGTACCGGTCTCGCCCGCCTCGAGATGCATCTGCTGGGCGGGACGGAACACCCCGAACGTCCGGCCCACCCGCGCGGCCATGACGACAGGGACGCGCGACTTGTTCGCATCGATGAACGTGAACGCCTTGTCGCGGTACTGCCCGTCGGCGACGGAGAAGTCGGGGTTCAGGTTCCGGACGAAGGCGAGGCATCCGAGCGCGTAGTAGCCGAGCAACTTGCCGTGATACGCCGGTCCACAGTTTCCCTGGACCAACTCGGCCCCCAGTGCGGTCGAGAACGGCACCGGCCGTGCGAATCTCGTCGCGTTGTACGCCCCCCAGGGAACTACAACGACAAGGCAGGCGACCGCCGCGGCCGCGAGCCATTTGACCCGTGCCGCGAACCGCACCGAGCGTTCGAGCAGGATCAGCGGCAGGACGAGCAACACCGCGATGACGATGAGCTCCGCAGCCGTCATCGCCAACCCGCCCACCACCACTCCGCACGTGATTGCGAGGCGGAGGCCTGGCTTGGCGTGGAACCGGTACGCCAGCCAGATGATGGTCGCGGTGCCGAGCAGCACCAGCGACTCCGAGAGCAGCGGCCGTTCGTACTGCCACACGAGCGGATAGGCGGCGACGAGCGCGGCGGCGATCACGCCCACGCGTCGCCCGAACGCGGCCCGACCCG
>JBEPUZ010000015.1:0-33900 GCA_041691275.1 Actinomycetota bacterium
GAGTTCGTCGGCTGCGTCAGATTTGTATATGTGACAGCACCCATTCGGTGCTGACGACGGTGCGCCGCAACGGCCGTCCGCAGCTCTCGAACGTCCTGCACAACGTCTCTGACGAGGGCGTGATCGGCATCTCGATCACGGCCGATCGGGCCAAGTACAAGAACCTCGTCCGCGATCCGTGGGTCGCGCTCCACGTCACCCAGCCCGACTTCTACGCGTACGTCGTGCTCGAGGGTGAGGTGGAGCTCACACCGGTTGCGACGCGACCGGACGACGAGACTGTCGACGCGCTGGTCGCGTACTACCGGGACGCAGTCGGCGAGCATCCCGACTGGGAGGACTACCGCGCGTCGATGGTGGCGGACGGACGCGTGCTCGTGCGCTTCCGACCCACGCGCGCGTACGGGATGCTCGGCCTCCCGCGCTGAAGCTCGCGCCTGCCCGACGGACTCAGGGCCGGGAGACGGCGCGCTCCTTGGCCCACCGGTAGTTGGGCTTCCCCGCTGGTGTCCGTTCGACGGTCTCCACCACGACGAGGTGGCGGGGGACCTTGTAGCCGGCGAGCGCGGTCCGGCAATGCGCGCCGAGGAGCTCGAGCGTGACTTCGTGGCCGGTGCGCGGCGCGACGACCGCGGCGATCGACTCGCCCCAACGCTCGTCGGGGATGCCGACGACGACGGCGTCGAACACGTCGGGATGGCTCTTCAGGACCGCTTCCACCTCTTCGGGGAACACCTTCTCCCCGCCGGTGTTGATGCACTGTGATCCGCGCCCGAGCACGTTGATCTTGCCGTCGTCCTCGATCACGGCGCGATCGCCGGGGATTGCCCAGCGGACGCCGTGCAGTTCGATGAACGTGGCCGCGGTCTTCTCCGCGTCCTTGTAGTAGCCGACGGGAACGTGCCCACGGCGGGCGAGGAGCCCGATCTCGCCGACGGGCGCGACATCGCCTTCCTCCGTTATCACCGTTGTCCATTCGTTCATCAAGAACCGCGGACCCTTCTCGGTCACGTCGACCGACCCGTTCGCACCGGTCTCCGACGCGCCGAACGCATCGACGACGGCGACGTTCGGCGCCCGCTCGTTGAGCTCCTGCTTGATCGCGGGCGACAGGATCGCGCCACCGGAGACGAGTGCGAACAGCGACGCCGGGGCCTTCCGGTGCGCGAGCGCGTCGACCAACGGACGCGCCATCGCGTCGCCGACGAGCGAGATGATGTTGACGCCTTCCCGCTCGACCAGGTCCCAGATCTCGTCGGCGTCGAAACGCCGACTGGCGTTCAGCGTGACCGCGTTCCCGCCGAAGAGGCCGACCATCAGGGACCACTGAGCGTTGCCGTGCATCAACGGCGCGAGCGCGAAGCTGACTCCAGGAGTGGCGCTGACGGCGTCGGAGATCTGTTCAGGTCTCTCGATGGCGGCACCCCCGTAGTTGCCGCCGCCCATTGCCGCGAAGAAGATGTCCTCGGCGCGCCACATGACACCCTTCGGCATACCGGTGGTGCCTCCCGTGTAGAGGACGTACAAGTCGTCGGGCGAGCGCGGGAGTAGGCCGGCACGCGTTGGTGCGGCCGCCGAGAGTGCGTGCTCGTACTCGACCGATTCGAGCCCATCGGTCACGGTTCCGGTCCCGTCGTCGAGCTCCACGAGATGGCGCAGCTTGGGGACGCCCGAGAGCACCGACGCGACGTGGGGCCCGAACTCGGCTTCGTAGATCAGGGCGACGAGATCGGCGTTGTCGAAGAGGTAGCGCAGCTCTTCGATCACGTAGCGGTAGTTCACGTTGACCGGTACCGCCCGCGCCTTGAAGCAGCCGATCATCGACTCGACCCACTCGGCGCGGTTGAACGCGTAGATACCGACGTGTTGGCCGGGGAGCACGCCGACGTCGCGCAGGTAGTGCGCGACGCGGTTCGCGCGCTCGTCGAGCTCGCGGTAGGTCAGCCGGCGGTCACCGGCGATCACCGCGACCCGATCAGGCACGGCATCAACGACGGCTTCGAACAGATCGGCGAGGTTGAACTCCATGGACCGACACTACATACCTGTTTCGGATACCTCTTTCGACACACCGGTCGGGCACCGGCGGCGTCGCGGACCGGCTCCGGTCGTCGGTATACGGCCGTGATCGTCGGTATAGCGTCCGCGCCGTGAGCGTCTGGCTGGAGGAGTCCCGGGCCTACCCGAACGGCGTCGTCTGCACGCCGCACTACCTCGCCTCGGCCGCGGGCGCGGCCATGTTGGCCGACGGTGGCAACGCGGTCGACGCGGCGTTCGCCGCGAACTTCGTGCTGGCGGTCGTGACCCCATACATGTGCGGCTTCGGCGGCGATCTTCTCGCCATGGTGTGGGACGGCGGGTTCGGGGCGTATCGAGGTGTCGGTCGCGCGCCCGCCGCCGCGACCGCCGAATTCGTGCGCGACCAATCGGGCGAGTCGGAGATGCCGGTCTTCGGCCCGCATCCGGTCACGGTCCCGGGCGCGGTCGAAGCCTGGTTCACGTTGATCGAGAAGTACGCGACGCGATCGTTCGGGGAGCTCGTGCAGCGTTCGCTGCACTACGCCGAGAACGGCTTCCCCGTGACGAAGCGGGGCGCGTGGTTCTTCCGGAACAACGCGTTCCTCTACGAGCACTTCGGGCTGGCCGACTTCCACGAATACTACGGCGACGTCGAACCCGGCGACTGGGTTCGCCAGCCCGAGCTCGCGCGCACGATGCGCACACTCGCCGCCGACGGTCCGGACGCGTACTACCGCGGACCGATCGGGGAGGCCATCGCCGAGCGCCTCCAGCGCGCCGGCGGTTGCATGACGGCGGCCGATGTCGCCGCGCACCGCGGCGCATGGGTCGAAGCACTCCGGGCGCCGTTCCGTGACGCCGAAATCGTCGAGATGCCGCCGCCCACCCAAGGCATCACCGCGCTCGAAGCGATGCGCATCGCCGACGGGTTCGAGCTGGGTGCCGACGGACCCGACCGCGAGCACATGTTGATCGAGGCGGTCAAGCTCGCGCTGGCCGACCGCCGCGAGTACCTCGGTGATCCCGACGCGATGACGACCGCGCCCGAGCGGCTGCTCCGCGACGACTGGATCGCGGCCCGGCGCGCTCAGGTCGATCCGCGGCGCGCCCGGCTCGCCACCGCGTACACCGAACCCGACGGCGGGACGATCTACATGTGCGCGGCCGATCGCGACGGCATGCTGGTCAGCCTGATTCAGTCGAACTTCAGCGGTGCGGGCTCGGGACTGCGCGTCGGGGAGTGGGGCATCAACCTCCACAACCGCGGCTCGGCGTTCCTGCTCGACGACGCGCACCCGAACGGCATCGCACCGAACAAGATGCCGTTGCACACCTTGATCCCCGCGATGTCGATGCGCGACGGCAAGCCGTGGCTCGTGTTCGGTTCCGAAGGCGGACACGGTCAGGCGCAGACGCACACGCAGCTGATGGTCCGCATGCTCGTCGATGGTGACGATCCCCAGCGCGCGATCAGCGCGCCGCGCTTCACCATCGATCCCGGCACCGGGCGCGTCGCGATGGAAGACATCTTCGACTCCACCTGGATCGACGATCTCCGAAGCCGTGGACACGAGATCGACGTCGTTCGGGGTTACCGGCACGGCCCCGGGATCGCGCACGCGATCCAGCTGACCAGTCCCGGCTATCTGTGTGGCTCCGACCCGCGGGCCGAGGGCGGCGTCGCAGGCTTGTAGCGCTGCGCCGGTCGCCAGGTCGTACGCTGGGCCCCGATGGGTCGAGCGCGGTCGAAGGTCTGGACGATTCCGAATTTCATCTCGTTCGCCCGGCTGCTCTGCGTGCCCGTGTTCCTCTGGATGCTCTGGGAGCCGCATCCCGCCCGGCGGGGCGCCGCCTTCCTCCTGGCCGCCCTCGGCTGCACCGACTGGGTCGACGGGTACATCGCCCGCCGCTTCGACCAGGGCAGCGAGCTCGGCAAGATCCTCGATCCCACCGCGGATCGCGTGCTGCTCGTCGCGGCCGCTATCGCATTGCTGACCGAGGGGCTCCCTGTCGGCGTCGACATCATCTTGTGGATCGTGCTCGCCCGCGAGGTGCTGGTCGCGGTCGGAACTGTCGCGCTCGGACTGGCGGGCGCCCGCCGGATCGACGTGGTGTGGGCGGGCAAGGCGGGAACGCTGGCGCTCATGATGGCACTGCCGATGTTCCTCATCGCCGACGCCGCCCGCTCGGTGCGGACGGTGTTCGACATCCTGGGTTGGGGTTTCGCGATAGGGGGAATCGTGCTCGGGTACTTCGCGGCGGCGAAATACGTTCCGGCCGCGCGAGCGGCGTTGCGGGAAGGAAGGAGCGCACGGCTCCCTGTGGAGGTGGGTTCATGAAAGCGGTGATCCTGGCCGGTGGCGAGGGGACACGACTGCGTCCGCTGACCAGCAATCAGCCCAAGCCGATGATGCCGATCGCGAATGCGCCGATGATGGAGCACATCGTCCGGTTGCTCGCGAAACACGGCTTCGACGACATCGTCGTCACCGTCGCCTTTCTCGCGAACCACATCCGCAACTACTTCGGTGACGGCTCGGAGTTCGGCGTGCGCATGCGCTACGCGACCGAGGAGTCGCCGCTCGGCACCGCGGGTTCCGTCCGCAACGCGATGGACGAGCTCGATGAGACGTTCCTCGTCGTCGCCGGCGACGCGCTCACCGACGTCGACCTGGGTGAGGTCATGAAGGCGCACCGCGCCGCCGACGCGTTCGCGTCGATCGCGTTGAAACGGGTCGAGAACCCGGTCGACTTCGGCATCGTCATCACGCGCGAAGACGGCACGATCGAGCGGTTCTTGGAGAAGCCCACGTGGGGTGAGGTGTTCTCCGACACCATCAACACGAACATCTACGTGCTGGAGCCCGAGATCTTCGACTACATCGCCGACGGTGAAGTGGTCGACTTCTCCGGCGACGTGTTCCCGGAAGTGCTCGCGCACGGCAAGAAGCTGGTCGGCCACGTGCTCGACGGCTACTGGGAGGACGTCGGCACGCTCGAGGCCTACCGACGCGCGCACGAGGACATCCTCGACGGGCGCATGTATCTGGAGATGCCGGGGTTCGAGGTCCGCGACGGTGTGTGGCTCGGCGACGGCGCCGATCTCTCACCCGACGCCGAGGTCTACGGCCCGGTACTGATCGGCGACAACTCGCGGGTCGAGGCGGGCGCGGTGCTCCGTCCGTACACGGTCATCGGCGCCGACGTGGTGGTCAAGGCCGACGCGGAACTGGAACGCGCGGTCGTCCACGATCACGTCTACATCGGTCCCGGCGCGCGCGTGCGCGGCGCGGTCATCGGTCGGGCCAGCGACATCCGTGACGGCGCCCGGGTCGAAGAGAACGTCGTCATCGGCGACGAGTGCTTCGTCGGTGCGCACGCCATCATCAACCCGTCGGTGAAGATCTATCCGTTCAAGATGGTCGAGCCCGGTGCGCTCGTCACGTCGTCGATCGTGTGGGAGAGCAAGGGCGCACGCACGTTGTTCGGCCGGCGCGGTGTGCGCGGTCTCGCCAACGTCGACATCACCTCCGAGGTCGCGGTGCGCCTCGCGATGGCATACGGCACCGCGCTCAAGAAGGGCGCAGTCGTCTGTACCAGTCGTGACACGAGTCGTTCGGCGCGCGCGCTCAAGCGTGCGCTGATCGCGGGTCTGAACCTCAGCGGTGTGCACGTCATGGACCTCGAGCTCTCGACGGTTCCGCTCACGCGCTTCCAGGTGCGCACCCAGGGCGCCCAGGGCGGAATCAGCGTGCGCCTCGCGTCCGGCGATTCGGACAGTGTTGAGATCCGGTTCATGGACGAGTACGGCTCCGACATCGACGAGGGCGCGCAGCGCAAGATCGAGCGCCTGCTGTACCGCGAGGACTTCCGGCGCGCGTTCGCGGGCGACATCGGCGACATCGTGTTCCCGCCGAGAGCGATCGAGTTCTATACCGCCGCGCTCGAAGCCAGCGTGCAGCCGAAGCGGCTCCGGAGCCGGGGCTTCAAGGTCGTGCTCGACTATTCCTTCGGCGCCACGTCGGTGTTGATGCCGAACGTCCTCGCCAAGCTCGGTGCGAGCGTGCTTGCGGTCAACCCGTTCGCGGCGACGAGCGGGGCCATGGGCGCGGGCGACGATCTCGACACGCGCATCAAGTCGATGGGCGATCTCGTCCGCACGTCGGGATCCGACCTCGGTTACGTGTTCGATCCCGACGGAGAGACCGCGACCATCATCGACGACCAGGGAGTGCCGCTCTCCGCCGAGCACGCGTTGCTCGTGCTCGTGAAGTTGGTGTGCGAGCAGCGCCGGGGCGCGCGGCTCGCGTTGCCCGTGTCGGTCAGCATGGAGGCCGAGCGTCTCGGCCAACTGAACGGCGCCCCGATCACGTGGACGAAGCTCTCGGCATCGCATCTCATGGAGATCGCCGGCAGTGGCGACGTCGACTTCGCGGCCTCGCAGGAGGGCGGGTTCATCTGGCCCGCGTTCCTTCCCGCGTACGACGCGGTCGCGACACTCGTGCATCTGCTCGACCTCCTCGCGGCGGCGGAGCGACCGTTGTCGGCGATCGTGGCCGAGGTGCCGGAGACGCACGTCGCGCACGACACCGTCCCGACTCCGTGGGAGCGCAAGGGAACGGTGATGCGTGGCGTGATGGAACGGGCCAAAGACTTCCCGACCGTGCTCGTCGACGGCGTGAAGATCGTCTATCCGGAGGGCTGGGCGCTCGTACTGCCCGACCCCGAGCTCGCGATCACGCACGTCTGGGCCGAGGGCGCGAGCGACGCCGACGCTCGGCGCCTCGTCGCGATCCACGCAGGTCAGGTCGCCGAGCTCACGCGGTAGATACGCTCCGGGAATGAACATTCCCGACGATCTCCGCTATAGCCGCGAGCACGAGTGGGTGCTCCTGAACGGCAGTGTCGCCCGTGTCGGCATCACCGACTTCGCCCAGGACAGCCTCGGCGACGTCGTCTTCGTGCAGCTGCCCGACGTCGGTCTCGACGTGATCGCGGGGGCGAGCGTGAGCGAGATCGAGTCGACCAAGTCGGTGTCCGACGTCTACGTCCCGGTCACGGGGGTCATCTCCGCGGTGAACGAGGCGCTCAACGACCAGCCCGAGCTCGTGAACCAAGATCCGTACGGGGCCGGATGGATGCTCGAGATCCAGGTCGCCGACGCGAGCGCGCTCGCCGGCCTCCTCGACGCGGCGGCCTACCGGGAGTTGGTCGAGGGCGAAGGCTGAACCGGCCTGATCAGGGGTTTTTGCAACCCTCGACCTTCACCCTCGGGTAGAGGTCGAACGGTCTGTTGTCGGGTCTCACTGGCACCGATAGCCTCAGGGACGTGCTTTGCGCCCGTTGTGGACATCAGAATCCCGAGGACGCGCGGTTCTGTTCGTCGTGCGGCGCGCCCCTCGGTGCGGTCGACGAGGACACGACCCTGACTCTGTCGGCGGTCGAGGCGGCGAGCGTCGAGGACGAGCTCGAGCACTATCTCGGCGAACTCCCGCCGGGTGTGGGGATGCTGGTGGTCCGCCACGGTCCGAACGCGGGTTCGTCGTACCGGCTGGAGACGGCGGTGACCGCCATCGGCCGGCATCCGGACTCCGAGATCTTCCTCGACGACATCACGGTTTCGCGCCGGCACGTGGTGGTCGAGAAGGACCCCGACCACGGCGGGTACACGCTGCGCGACGTCGGTTCGCTGAACGGCACCTACGTGAATCGCGAGCGGGTCGACTCGGCCCAGCTGCATCACGGTGACGAAGTGCAGATCGGGCGTTACCGCCTGAGCTTCGTGCTCGGTGCTGAACGCGAACGGGAAGCCTGATCATGGCCAAACGAACGCACTCGTCCATCGGCGACGTGTTGAACCAGCTGCGCGAGGAGTTCCCCGACATCACGATCTCGAAGATCCGGTTCCTCGAGAGCCAGGGTCTCGTCGATCCGGAACGCACGCCGTCGGGCTACCGCAAGTTCTACGCGGCCGACGTCGAACGCCTTCGTTTCATCCTGCGCCAGCAGCGCGAGCACTTCCTGCCGTTGAAGGTCATCAAGGAGCGGCTCGACGAAGTCGACCAGAGCGGTGGTTTCACCGTCGACGAGAGCGCGACGGGCCCGACCGATCGCAAGGTCGATCCTGCCACGGTCGACGCGTTGTTCGAGGAGACGCGTCGCGCCGCCCAGAACGCGGAAGCGCGTTCGGCGTCGGCACGCGTGAACGACGACGAACATCCGGAGGATCTCGCGGCGTCGGAGAGTGGCGTCAGCCTGAACCGGTCCGAGCTCGCCCGGGCCGCGGGCATGACCGACGAGGAGTTGGCTCGACTCGAGGAGTACGGCCTCATCGCACCGTCGTCGACGGGCGAACTGGTGCTGTTCGACGAGGATGCACTGTCGGTCGCGCGCGTCTGTGCCGCGTTCATGCGACATGGCATCGAGCCCCGGCACCTCCGGATGTACCGCGCCTTTGCCGAACGCGAGGCGAGCCTCTTCGAGCAGGTGCTCTTGCCGTACCGCCGGCAGCGCAACCCCGAAGCGCAGGCGCGCACGACCGAGACGCTCGGCGAGCTCGCGGGTCTCGGTCGCCGCCTCCGCACCTCACTCTTGCGCCAAACGGTCAGGCGTACGTTCAACTGAGCGGGCCCGCGACCGTCCTGCTCGACCGGGAGGGGATCGACGCGCACGTGCGCCGGCTCGGTCGCGAGATCGCGCGCGACCACCCCGATGGGGTCGTGCTCGTCGGTGTGTTGAAAGGGGCGCTGATCTTCGTCGCCGATCTCGCGCGTGCGCTGCTCGACATCGACGTCACCGTCGACTTCATGTCGATATCACGCTTCGCTCCGGATTCCGGCCGGGTGAAGATCTTGCACGACCTCGAATACGACATCGGCGGTCGCGACGTGGTGCTGGTCGAGGACATCGTCGACACGGGGCTCACGCTGGCGTACCTCATCGGGCAGTTGTCGGCCCGGGGTCCACGGCGACTGTCGACCTGCGCCCTGCTCGACCGGCCCGGGCGCCGGATCGTGCCCCAGGAAGTCGACTACCGCGGTCTCGTGCTCGGCAACGAGTACGTGCTCGGGTACGGACTGCACGTCAGGGATCTGTACCGGAACGTGCCGTATATCGTGGCGGTCGACCGCGACCTGCTCGTTTCCGCGGGAGACGCGTACGTGGGGGAGCTGTACCGGCACCGGGCCGGAGCCCGCTCGGATTGTGCGATACACCCCGGTGGTAGCGTGACCGCCGTCCCCATGGAGGAGCCGTGATCCGCCTTTCGCTGATCGGTGTTCGCGTCGAAGTCCCGACGAACCAGCCGATTGTGCTGTTGCGCGAGGACGGCGGAACCCGCTTTCTGCCGATCTTCATCGGCTCACCCGAAGCGACTGCGATCGTCTACGCGCTGCAGGGCATGGAGACGCCGCGACCGATGACCCACGACCTCTTCAAGACCGTGCTCGACGGGCTTGCAGTCAAACTCGACAAGGTCGAGATCACCGCGTTGCACGACGGCACCTTCTACGCGGAGATCGAGATCGACAAGGACGGCACCAAGTCCCGCATCTCGTCGCGGCCTTCCGACGCGATTGCGCTCGCGGTGCGGTTTGGGGCCGAGGTACCGATCTTCGCCGACGAGGCCGTGCTCGACGAGGCCGGCGTCCTGTTCGAAGCGGACGAGGAAGAGCACGAGGTCGAGCAGTTCCGGGAGTTCCTCGACAACATCACCCCCGAGGATTTCGCACAGTAGGTCTTCGTCGGAAACCGGGAATTCCGGTCCCGACGGCGCTGGAGGTGTGGAAAACCTTCAGGTTTACGGTTCGACCCCGATGTAACTACACTCTTGTCAGCATTCGTAGTGCGAGGGAGTGTCGATGTCGGAGCCCGGATACCGCGGCCCGCAGGTGTGCAAGATCGTCGGGATCACGTACCGCCAGCTCGATTACTGGGCGCGGACGGAGCTCGTGCGGCCATCGGTGATGGACGCGAACGGGAGCGGCACGCAGCGCCTCTACTCGTACCGCGATCTCGTCGAGCTGAAGGTCATCAAGCAGATGCTCGACGCCGGGATCTCGTTGCAGTCGGCCCGTAAGGCTGTGGAGTCGTTGCGTGCCTTCGACGAGGACCTCGCATCGGTCCGCATCGTGATCCAGGGCCCAACCATCGTGCTCGCCCAGAGCGACGAACAGGTCATGGATCTCCTGCGCGGTGGTCAGGGCGTGCTGAGCGTGGTGCTCGACATCCAGCCGCTGCAGCAGACCATTACCCAAGCCGTGCAGCTGGCCTTGAATATCGACACCGACGGCAATCCGCGCGCGGCCGCGCGCTAGGGGAGCGCGTCATCGACGACGAAGTGCTTCCGCACGAACAGGTTCGGTTCGCGCACAACTCCGAGCGCCAGTTCGCCAAGCTCCTCGACTTCTACGGCATCGTCTGGGAGTACGAGCCGACGACGTTCACGCTGGAGCGCGACCGCGATGGCCGTCCGATCCAGGCGTTCACGCCCGACTTCTATCTCCCTGCGTACGACCTCTACATCGAGATCACGACGCTGAACCAGAAGCTCGTGACCAAGAAGAACCGCAAGGCCCGCCGACTGGTCGAGCAGCATCCGGAGGTCTCGATCCGGGTCCTCTACCAGCGCGACTACCTGCACCTGCTCGTGAAGTACGGGCTCGAGCTGCCGTCGCAACTGGCCGAGGCCGGGCTCGACGCCGACGCGCCGCCGCCGGTCCCGTTCGACCTCGGCCGGCGCGCGGTGCCGCAGTCGCCCGACAACGCTGCCGAAAGCGCATGAGCGACCACGACGGTCACGACGACGGGCCACTCCGGCACAGTCCCCTCGACGCGCAGCACCGTGCGCTCGGCGCGCGCATGGTGCCGTTCGGCGGCTGGGACATGCCGCTGCAGTACGCGAGCGTGCTCGACGAGCATCGGGCCTGTCGCACGGGTGCGGTGGTGTTCGACGTCTCACACCTGGGCACCGTCGAGTGCCGGGGCGCGGGCGCGTTCGAGCTGTTGCAGTGGCTGTTGACCAATGATTTGCGCAAGATCGAACCCGGGCGCGCGCAGTACACGCATCTGCTCGACCCCGACGACGCGCACGTGGTCGATGACATCATCGTGTGGTGGGTCGACGACGACCGCTTCTTCGTCATGCCGAACGCGTCGAACACCGACGAGATGCTCACCGCCTTCGGCGAAGGCGGCGCGCACACCGACGGTGCAGTCGAATTCGCCGACATCACCGCGTCGCGCGCGGTGCTCGCGGTACAGGGACCCGATGCGCGCGAGCGGCTCGCGGGGGTGCAGCGAGAGGCGTCCGAGGTGCCTCGCTTCGCGGTACGGCGCGTGGGCCCGCTGGTCGTCGCGGGTACGGGCTACACCGGCGAGGACGGCGTCGAACTCCATGTCGCCGCCGCCGACGCGCCCGCCCTGTGGGACGCGATCGTCGGGGCAGGCATCATGCCCGCCGGTCTCGGGGCCCGCGACACGCTGCGGCTCGAAGCCGGTCTGCCGCTGCACGGTCACGAGCTGGGCGCGGGCATCACGCCGCTCCAGGCCGGGCTCGGCTGGGTCGTCGGCTGGGACAAGCCGACCTTCCGGGGGCGAGCGCCACTGGCGGGGGAGCGCGAAGCGGGGATCACTCGCCGGTTGCGCGGCCTCGCCGTCGACGGCCGTCGCCCACCGCGTGAGGGCTCTCGCGTGCTGCGCGGCACGGACGCGATCGGCGCGGTCACGAGTGGCAACTTCTCGCCGATGCTCGGACACGGGATCGCACTCGCATTCGTTACGCCCGACGTGCAGCCCGGCGACACGCTGCACGTCGACGTCCGCGGTCAGCTGCTCGACGCGCGCGTGGTGCCGCTTCCCTTCGTCAAGAGGTGACGATCCGCGACGCCGGGCCCGGCGACCTCGACGAGATCCTTGCGATGGTGCGCGAGCTCGCCGTCTACGAGCGCGAATCCGACGCGGTCGTCTTCGACGGTTGGAGCATCTGGAGATGGCCGCCGCTACCGTCGCCGGCATGACCGAACGCTCGAAACAGTTTCCGCCGCTGGCCCCCGACCGGTACGAGCGCTGGTCGCGGTTCGGGAGCTGGGACATCGTCTGGTTCCCGAAGTTCCTCGGCATCGAGCTCGAGGAGGTCCGCCAGGACTACGCCCGGATGCGGCTGGCGTACCGGCCCGAGTTCCGCCAACCGGCCGGGGTCGTGCACGGGGGAGTGATCGCCTCCCTCATCGACACCGTCGTCGTCCCCGCGGTCGGCTCGGGCTACGACGAACCTCGCCAGCTGTTCACGATCGACCTCCAGCTTCGCTTCCTCGCCGCGGTGGTCGACGAAGATCTCGTCGCGGAAGGTTGGATCACCCAGCGGGGCCGTCAGGTCGTCTTCTGCGACGCGGAGGTGAGGAGTGGCTCGGGCACGCTCGCGGCCACCGCGACCCTGACCTACAAGGTGTCGTCGAAGCTCATGGTGTAGGCCGCAAGAACTCGAGCAGTTCGGCGTTGTACTCGTCGGGTCGCTCGAAATACGCGGAATGGCCCGCGGCTGCGATCTCGACGATGGTGGCGTTGGCCAGGCGCGAGGCGCTGTCGATCACCAGAGCGGCGGGGAAGAGCACGTCTTCGGTGCTGGTGATCGCAAGGATCCGGGTGCCGAGCGCATCGAGCTCCGAGTGCGCGAGGGGCGGGCGCGTCAGCGCGGTCGCAATGGCGGCGAACGGCGGCGCGTGGAATGTATTGAGCTGCTGGTACAGGAACGCGCGCGCAGGATCACGAGCGACAAGCGACGGCGCGAGCGCGCTGTGCACACCGAGGTGCGTGTCGTCGGCGCCCGAGGTCGCAACGAACCTCCGGAAGTGCTCCGCCAGCGCGTCGGTCCAGAGTCCTCCGACCGTGTTCGACATGATCAGTGAGATCGTTCGCTCCGGGTGCGCGAGCGTGAACGCGGTCACCCACCAACCGCCCATCGATTGCCCGATGAGGTGGGCGCGCGCGATATCGAGGTCGTCCAGCACCGCGACCATGTCGGCGACGGCCTCGTCGCTACCGAACTGTCCGGAACGGAACGTCGAATTCCCGAAGCCTCGACAGTCCCACGTCACGACCCGGTAGCCGGCCGCCGCGAGTGCCGGCACCTGTTGGTACCAGGCCGCGTGCGACCCGCCCGCGCCGTGTGACAGCAGGATCGCGGCTGCGTCGTCCGCGCCGGTCACCTCGTAGTAGATGCTCTCGCCGCCCGAATCGACGCGCCCGACGCGCCACGGGAGTATTTCCCGCGCCGCCCGGATGTCCGTTTCCTTCACTAGCCGGCCGGAAGCTCGCTGCGGCCGCCCGTCGCCCACCACGAGGCCGTCAGCTTCAGCCCTTCGACGTTGCCGCGAGGTTGGATCTCTTCGTAGATGCGCTTGTAGCCGGTGTCGGCGATACGCCAGGCGCCGTCGTTTTTCACGTACTCGTCGTTGTAGAACGAACACCCACGGATCGTGAGCTGGAAGTCGGTCATCACGACCACGTCGTCGAGCGCCCAGACCCCCGTGGCCGTGTCGGGCCCGGTGAGGTCGATCTCCGGGTGGTGCATCTTGTGGCTCGACAGGAACGTCTCCGCGCCCATCGAGCGGGTGAGGAAGTCGATGATCGCGTCGCGCCCCTCGAAGGAGTAACCGCCGCCGCTGTAGGCCGCGCGGGCGTCGTCCGTAAAGCACTCGGCCATCTCGCCCCACAGCTTCTGGTCGAGGCAACGGGCGTACTTGTACTTGAGCCGCTTGATCAGCTCGATCTCTACGAGGTCGTCAGGGGTCATGGGGCCGAGGCTCGCCGCGCGGGTGTTGCGCATGCAACTCCCGGATCCGCAAGTTGACATAACGGGCATTATCGGCGGCCGGGGGAGCGGGAATCGTCGGCGGCTACCGCTGACCTAACCTCCGGTCGTGTCCACAGAGCCAAAGGATCCGAAGCCCGAGCAGCCCGCGCCCGACGGCCCCCCGGAGATCGAAGAGGCTGCTCGCCAAGAGGCCGAGTATCCCGAGGACCAGACCGACGAAGGCTGACCGCCGTCACGGCTGCACGCATTCCCGAGCCGCCTCCAGGACGTAGTCGAGAATCCGGCGTAGCTCCTTGGCCCGGCGCGCCTCCGGTTGCTCCAGATCGAGCTCGGCATCGTCGATCGTCTGTTCGAGCACGAACAAAAGGTCCCGTGTCGATTCCAGCTCGGCCCGCGTGACGACGAGCTCGTGCTCGCCCAATCCGAGCTCCGACCCCCGGGCCCGGGCCTCGTAGTCGCGCTGGCGGCACGATTGCTTGCAGTACAGCCGCGGCCGACCCGCTCCCCCCGTCGCAACTGCGAAGCTGCGTCCGCACCACCGGCACCTCGATTGCGTCACAGTGACGAATCCTACAGAGAGATCTTCTCCCGGTCATGGATCATCTCCCGTCGTCGGTCGTCACTGATCGGCGGCACGCGCACGCCCGGCGGCGCGCGCAGGGTGCGTTTTCGGGTCTCCGGGTCGCCGGGTCCGAGGATCCAGCCCGCGGTCTTCAGCCGGTGGTGCCGGTAACAAAGCCAGCCGAGGTTCGCGAACGACGTTGGTCCGCCTTTCGCATGTTCGTCGATGTGATCGCGTTCGAGATAGCCGCGATGGTTGCAACCTTCGACGTCACACTCACGGCCGTCCACGAGGAGGGCGGTCATCACCTCGGCCGGGACATGCCGACCGAGGTGCGCGACGGTCAGAATGTCCTTCCCTCTTTTGATCACCGCGGTGAGGAACGCCGAACCGAGGAGTTCCTTCACCCAGCTGACGTCGACGGCCCCAACACCCGGAATCTCACAGATCTCTCCGTCGGCGGTCCCACCCCGTATGAGGGCGCCGTGGTCGACGACGATATGCACGTACGCGTTGGGAACACTCGACCCGGTCGCGGTCTGCGCCGCCGGTTCGGCGAGGAGACATTCGGTGACCGCGTCCGCCGCGTACGCGTCGAGCGACTCATGATCGGTGCCGGCTTTCCGGGCCCGGAAGATGCGTTGCACCTGGTCGTCGATCTTGGACTTCAGCTGCCCGCCGACCTCGGGCGCGAACCGGAACCGCCCCACGAACATCCCATCCGCGTCGGTCCACGACCGCCACTCCCGTTGCCGATGGTGCCGCTGGGCCCGCGCGGCCGGATCCTCGACCGCCGCCCGCGCCCGTACGCACGCATCCCTGAGCGGCACGAGCCCCTGCTCGGCGATCGCGAGCAGTGATTCCTCCGCAGCCGGGTTCTTCGCCGCCGCGCCGGCGATCAGCTGCGCTTCGGTCGCACTCAACCGTCCTTCGCGGACCATCCGATCCGTCGCCGGCAACCCCTCCCGCCGCTTGGCGGTCTCGATCGCACCCCGCACCTCACCCGCACCAACACCCAACGTCTTCGCGACCGACGCCACCGCATCCGCAGCACTCGCGCTCGTCTCCGAAACCCGACGCGCCGCGGAGGCAACCATCCCGTCGACCAACCGCCCGATCAATCCGAGCTCGAGCACGACCCGGCTGGCCGCTTCGGGCGACAACGCAGACGCGTCGAACGCCAAAGCGACTTCTTCCAACGTCCTGCGGGTGGAAACCAGCGAGTCGAACATATGTTCGTAGCATAGTCGATAGGCCCGACAATAGCGAACGAAAGTGGAGGTTCAGAGAGATGTTTACGCAGAAAAGTGGCGGCCACCACCCCACCGTCAGCCCCGAGCCAACCCGCGCACCACCTACCTACCCGCCCAGCCCTAAAAGTCGCCCTTGCCCTTGCCCCTTGGACGCGCCCCGCCGCCCTACCGTCCGGACGTGCGCATCAGTCCACGACCGCTCACCAAGGGCAGATCCAAAGATGAGAGCAGCCCGGGAGCGGCCGCGCACACGTCGGGGATCGCGTTCACGATGCGGCCCGCGGTTCCGATGACACCCGGGTCACCCTGGCCCGGTCGCGCGGTCATCTGCACGTCGCACTGGTAGCTCGGCGTCCCGGTCACGATCACGCGGTACCCACCCGCGCCGACGGGTTGCGGCCAGTCGGGACACAGGTCGTCGTCGAGGCGGGTCACGTGCTCCAACACGATCCGCGGTTCGCCGCCGACGATTCCCTGCACCTCGAATCGCAGCGCGGCCGTCGTGCCCTCTTCGATCACGCCGAAGCCGAGATCGATCTTTGCCGGCGCCGCCCGGCGCTCGTGCACCTCGCGGATCTCGTCGATCTCCACACCGAGACCCTCGGCGAGAACCTTGATCACGCCACCCCACGCGAAGGTCAACACGCCCGGGATCAACAGCAGCGGCTTGGCGTCGAGCTCCTTGCCGAAGCCCATCGTGTCGAACAGCACGGTCGGTTGTTCGTAGTCCTTGTAGTTGACGATCTCCATAACTCGTACGTGCTCGACGTCCTCACATGTCCCGGTGAGCATCAGCGGCAGGATGTCGTTTGCCCACCCCGGGTCGATGCCCGAGGTGAAACACGACACGCCTCGAGCCGTGCATGCGTCCTCGAGCGGCTTGCGCATCGACGGTTCGAGGTGGAGCGGCCAGATCGCGGCAACCACCGAGCTCGACACGACGTTCTTGCCCGAGTCCAGGATGCGCGCCATGTCGGTGATCGCGTCCATCGGGCGGAGGTCGGCGGTCGCGGTGTACGAGACGCAGTCGGCCTCGAGCGCGAGGAGTGCGTCGACGTCGTTCGTCGCGAGCACGCCGGTGGCGGGTACGCCGCACAACTCCCCCGCGTCCTTGCCCGCCTTGGCGTCGGAGTGCACCCAGACGCCGACGAGCTCGAGGTCGGGGTGCCCGATGATGCAGCGCAGTGCGGCGGTGCCGACGTTGCCGGTGCTCCACTGGATCACGCGGTACGTCACGACAAGCGTCCCGACGCCTCGGCCGCGGCGATGGTCTCTTCCAATCGTCGTTCGATGATGTCGAGACCTCGGTCCCAGAAGCCGGGATCGGCGAGATCCACGTCGACGAGCTTGCCCAGGTCCTGGGGCGCCATCGAACCGCCGGCGCGCAACAGGTCGAGGTACTGGGGCACGAAGTCGGCGCCGCGCGCCTCGTACTGCGCGTAGACACTCAACGCGAGCAACTGCCCGTACGCGTAGGCGTAGACGTACCCGGGCGTCGCGATGAAGTGCGGAATGTACGACCACCACGTGCGGTAGCCCTCGGTGATCTCGACGGAGTCGCCGAGCATGTGTTCCTGGGAGTCGGTCCAGAGCTCGCCGATGCGGTCGACCGACAACTCCCCCGCGCCGCGGCGCTCGGTGTGGATGGCGTCCTCGAAGCGGTTCATCGCGATCTGACGGAAGACCGTCGCGATCTGGTCCTCGAGGTTCGACGCGAGCAGCGCCAACCGTTCCTGCGGGTCGGTCACCTCTTCGAGCAGGCGGCCGAACGTGACGGTCTCGCCGAACACCGACGCGGTCTCGGCCAGCGTGAGCGGCGTGCCCTGGTGGAACACACCCTGCGCCCGTGCGAGGTACGCATGGAGCCCGTGTCCGAGCTCGTGCGCGAGGGTGAGTACGTCGCGCCGGCGCGACGTCCAGTTCAACAGCACATAGGGGTGGTGCGACGGCACGGTGTAGGCGCAGAACGCGCCCGGGCGCTTCCCCGCCCGCGCCGGCGCGTCGATCCAGGCCCCGTCGAAGAAGCGCTGCGCGGTGTCGGCGAGCTCACCCGAGAACGAGCCGTACGCGTCGAGCACGAGTTCCTTCGCGTCCTGCCAGCCGATGCTCGCTTCGACGTCGGCGACCGACGCCATGCGGTCGTAGTCGGCGAGCCGGTCGATGCCGAGCAGGCGCGCCTTGAGCGCGTACCAGCGTTGTGGGATCGAGTTGCGGCCCTGCACGGCTTCGACGAGCGCCTGCACCGATGCGTCGCTCGCCTCGTTGGCGAGGTTGCGGCTCGAGATCCACGTGTCGAAATTGCGCAGCCGGTCGTCGACCGACTTGTCGGCGAGCAACGTGTTCAGCACGAACGCGCGCGTACGCAGTCCCGGTTCGAGACCCTTGGTGACGGCCTCGGCCGCGGTGCGGCGCACGTCGCGCTCCGGCGCGTGCAGCTGCCCGAGCGCGGCTTCGAGAGTGGTCGTCTCGCCGCCGAGCTCGACGCTGATGCTCGACACCTGTTCTTCGAAGAGGCGCTCGAAGGCGCTGCGTCCTGTCATGGCCTTTTCGGTGAGCAACACTTCTTCCGGTTCCGTGAGGAGGTGCGGTCGGTACCGGCGCTCGGAACGCAGATGGTGACGCGCGAACTCGAGCCGGTCGTCGGCGAGCAGCTCCTCGACCTTGGCGTCGGGAAGTTCGGCCCACTCGAGGTCGAAGAACAGGAGCTTGGTGTTGATGACGGTGCCGCGCTCTTCGACGCGCTGCATGAGCGCGCCCCGTGCAGGATCCGCCGTGTCGGTCGAGAAGTCGAGACCCGCGTAGCTGCCCGCGCGCCCGACGAGGTCGAGCAGGTCGGACAACCCGGTCATGAATTCGGCGAGCCCGGCCGCGTCGAGCGACGCCACCTTCCCGCGCGTCTTCGCAAGCTCGTCGGCGCGCGCGTCGGCCGCGTCGAGCAGTTCGGTGATCCCCGCTTCGCCGGGGTCGGGCAGCAGCGGCCCGAGATCCCAGACGACCTCGGAGGCGGTCAGGTCGGCGTCGGTGGCGGTCATGGGCCGACACTACCCAGCGGTTCCCGGATGCCGAAGGGCCCTCGGGAACGGCGCTCAGAGTTTGTGGTGCATCACCAGCGCACGTGCGGTGAACCCCGAGCGCTCGAAGAAGTTCTTGGCGGTACGGGCGCCGGGCAGCGCGTACGCGTCGATGCCGACGCACTTGGCCGCGGTGCAGAACGTGACGATGAGGTCGGCGATCGACTCCCCTACTCCGACGGACCGCGCCTCGTGCTCAACGAACAGGTCGCCGATCAGACCGAGACGGTTGCCGTTGCGGAGCAGCTCGATCTCGACGGTGCCGAAGCCCACGACGGTTCCGTCGATGGTCCCGACGACCACCTCGGCGTCGTCTCGCGCGATGAGTTCGGCGATCCCTGCTTCGTGGGGTTCCGGTCGGGCTTCGCGCGCGCTCCAGAGGGCGCCGCCGCGTTGGCCGCCCATCTCGGTGCGCAGGGCGCGCGCCAACTCCGCGAGCACGGGCAGATCTGCCGGTATTGCCGCTCGAGCGGGCTCCACGGTTGCCGTTACCCGGAGAGCTGTTCGATCTTGCCGAGAATGGTGCGGCGCTGTCGATGCGTCGCCTCGTACGCGTGGACCGCTTCGAGCTCGTCGGGCGTGAGCCCGGTGAGCCGTTCGACGACCTGAGACGCCGAGAGCGCGTCGTAGCCGGGGATCGGGAGCTCGGCGCTGCTGGCCAGATCGCCATTGCTCGTGACGTTCGCGTTCGCGACGCTGGGTGGTGCCGGCGCCGCTTCGGCGGGCACCGTAGGTGCGATGGCAGCCTCGGGAGCTTCGGCTTCGACTTCGGTCGCGATGGGGGCTTCGGCGGACGTCGGCGCATGCGATCCGTTATCGGACGGCGACGATCCGATCAAGCCTTCGGCGTGGTGCCAGACCTGGGCGACGGTGTCCTCGACCTTCTTGCGGATCACCGGTGGTCCGAACGCGAGCGCGACCTGACCGAGACTGCGCGCGGTCGTGACTCTCTGCTGCACGTCGTCCTGGCGGCGGTCGACCTCGGCCTTGCCGCGTGACACGAACATGTTCACGAACGTCGGCGCGGTGTCCTTCAAGAACAAGCCGATGCCGATCGGCGCGTACAGGAGCAGCTCGAGGGTGCGTTCGATCCGGTCGGGATTCTCGCTCATGCCGGGCTGGAGTCTATGGAGGTCTTGCGGCGAGATCGAACGGCGCGCCCAAGTGCGAGTGCGAGCGCGCCCGCCACCCCGGCCAGGCTCGCGAAGGTCGCCCACTCGCCGTACCGGACGTATGGGGTCTCTCCGCTGGTGGCCTCGACCGTCGTCTGCACGACAGCGTTCTGGAAGAGGCGGGTCCGGTCGTGGACGAACCCGTCGGCGTCGATCACTGCGCTGATCCCGGAGATCGACGACTGCACCACCGGACGGCCCGTCTCCGCGGCCCGCATCTGGCCGATTGCGATGTGCTGGGCCGAGTTCGACGATCGGCGGTACGAGCGGTTGTTCGTCGACAGCACGAGCACGCTCGCGCCATCGCGGACCAGCGGTCGCACCTGGTACCCGAACGCCGACTCGAAGCAGATCAGCGTGGCGATGCGGATGCCCGCCACGTTGAACAGCCCGGGTCCGGGGCCGGTGACGAAGTCGCGCGGGACCTGGCTGAGCACGCCCCCCACCACGTGGTCGAGCGCCGATCGAAACGGCACCTTCTCGCCGAAGGGCACGAGGTGGCGCTTCTCGTACGTGCCTTCGATCGCACCCGTCGGCCCGAAGATCACGTCGAGGTTCAACAGCTTGTCGCCGTCGGGGGGCCGGGCGACCGTCGCGTTCGCCAGTACCCACGCCCGGTTCTGGACGGCGATCGACGTGAGGTTCTCGTGCACGTACGCATCGGTGCGGGGGTCGGTGTCGTCGAACGTGTTCATGCTCGACTCGGGGAACACGATCAGGTCGACGGGATCCTTGATCTGCGCCGCCAGGGCGAAGTGGTGCTTGGGCAGGTAGTCGGCCTGCATCTCTGCGTCGGTGAGGTCCCGGTTCTGGTCGTTGCCCTGGACGAGGGCGACGCGGAGGCTGCCGACCACGCCGGGCTGGGCCCGGGTGACCGTCGACACGACCAC
This sequence comes from Actinomycetota bacterium, assembly GCA_041691275.1. Classification (GTDB taxonomy): domain Bacteria; phylum Actinomycetota; class Acidimicrobiia; order IMCC26256; family PALSA-610; genus PALSA-610. The sequence goes on from JBEPUZ010000015.1 coordinate 20,780, forward strand.
GACCGCGGCGATCACCGCGATGCCGGCCTGCGCCCGTATGTATGCGGCGGCGCTTCCCCGCTGGGTGAGCAGGTCGGCCAGGAACGCGTTCAGCGCGACCGCGAGGAACGTGACCAACGTGATGCCGCCGACACTGGCGACGTCGCGCGCGGGAACGATGTCGTGGAACGCGTACCCGACCTCGCCCCACGAGAATCCGCCGAACGGCCAACGGGCGACGAGGGCGTCGGCACACACCCACACCGCCGCGGTCAGCCACGGGTTGGTGATCCGCCGCAACCGGAGCCACGCGACGAGCGCTCCCGCCGCCGCCCAATACGCGGCGACCGCCGCACTGAACGGGATTATCGCAACCGCGCCGAAGTACCAGATCCACGCGCAGACGATCGCGTAGTACACCACGCCGGCGACGAACGCGAGCCCGGCCGACTGGCGCACCGATCGGCCCCGCCACGCGACGAAAAGCGGTACGAGCGCTACGCACGCGAGCGGCCCGATATCGAACGGCGGCCGGCTGAGGGCGAGCAGCAACCCGGACGCGGTTGCCGCTCCGACCCGTGCGACCGTTGCAGGCCGCGGTCGGGTCACGCGCAGTCGCGGCAGATCATGCGCTTCTCGTCCGCGAGCTGATGGCGCGGCAACACGAGGAAGCAGCTCTTGCAGAGGAACTCGTTCTCGCGGCGGGGCACGATCTTGGTCCCGGGCTCGCCGCGGTCGTCGGGCTCGTCGTCTTCTTCTTCTTCTTCCTCTTCGAGGCCCTGCGCGACTGTGCGCTCGCGCAGCACTACGTCGAGGGCTTCCTCAACATCGTCGGGGTGGAGCTCCTCGTCGAGATCGACGACGTCGTCCTCTTCTTCTTCGGCCGGCGTTTCGGTAGGTTCGACGGGCGCGCCGGGTACGGCAGCGACGACCACGCTCTCGTCGATCTCCTCGACCAGGTCGTCGTCGAGCAGGTCGTCGTCGTCGTCGGCGAGATCCTCTTCGAGAACGTCCTCGTCGAGGTCTTCCTCGTCGAGGACCGGCTCGTCCTCGAGGTCTTCGTCACTCATTCGGGTGCCTTCTTGCGGGGGGTGGGAAACGGTGAGCAGGCTTGTAACCGTTGCGTGGCGACAATCCTTCCCGCTCACGTCGGCCCCTTGGGGGCGCGGAGTATAACGCCGTCGCCCGGGGTTCCGGTGGTCTCTGGATCGCACCCCGTGAAGGGCGGCGAAAGGGGGTGGGCGGACGGGCGAAAGACCGTTGGGGCCGCTGGTTGGCCCGGCCTGCACACGGCAGACGGGTTATCGCAACGTTCTCTAACGAGGACTCCCGGAACGTCCGCCCAACCCCTTCGTAACGCCTCACCCCCGCAGCACACCGGCAAGTCCGGTGTTGCGCGATCTGGTCGTTGACACCGAGACCGTGGGCGACGTGTAGTCAGCCCGAATCCCGAACGGAAGTCAAGCGGGAGCGAAACGCGTTGACCTGCACCGACGCGCGTCGTTGCTGGTCAACGATTCGACGAAAAATCGAAGTTGTCTCAGCTCGGTAGCGCGCGTCGCATCTCGGCCGCGCGCTCCGCGTCCAAACGCTCCAGATCGTACGTTCCGTGGTCGACGAATCGCATTGCTTCGGCGATCGCGCGATGTCCGGCGCGCTCTGCGATCTGTCGGTGCATCTGTTGCGCGACGCGTCGATATGTCGGGTGACCTTGCGGTGAGCTACGCAGTTCGCACAGGTGCATCGCTTCTCGTGCGTTCATCTGCATGACGTATCGCATGCGGTAGCCGAGCGACACCGCGTACGCGGCCTGTTCGGGGAACGGTTCGACGAGCGCGGCGTAGAGTCCCGCCGACCGTTCCATCGCGTCGTCGTAGCGCAGCGCGAGTCCGGCATCACGCAGCGCCGCAGGCATCTCGTAGCCGTGATGCGGCGTCAGCTGTTGCCATTCGATCGTGAGCATCCGGTGGCGTTGCAGGTCGCGGAACGCGCCGTAGTCGCCGAGCACGTCGAAGCGATATCCCGTGCGTTCGAATGCGCGGCCCGGCTTGTGCCTCCGGTTCGCGCGTTCGCCGACGTACGCACGCATCAGCGCGACGCGGTCCTCGGCCCCGAGCGCGCGGACTCGCTGGAGGAGTTGCGCCTCCGGGAGCCGTGTGTGCGAGTAACAGATCGCGGCCAGGACCTTGTCCTCGCCGTCGGGATCCCAGTCGACGAGGCTGACCTCGTTCGTGGGCTCGGGCCGCTCGTCGCCGAAGATGCGCTGAACTACGGCCTGGGTGTCGTCGCGCGTCGCCCCGAGGTATTCGGACCACGCGCCGCCGCGTTCGGGCCGGTCGACCCGCACCAGGAACGACGGGATCACCTTGCGCAGCTCGTCGAGCATGAGCTGGGCGTACATCTGGGCCTCGGGCAGCGGGTGGGCCCGCATCCGGAGCAGGAGCGCCTCGAACGCCTGGCCGGTGCCGTAGATGCCGACGTTCGACAGCGTCGCGGCGGGAAGGAGTCCTCGGAGCGTGTCGCAGGCCTTGGCCTTGATCGTCTGCTTGTAGACGAAGTCGGAGTCGGCCGGCTCCTTCGGGAACTGCTGGCGCGCCCAGTCGAGCATCGGGTCGAGGGCGGCGCTGTACGTGTCGAACAGGGCGTCGAGATCGGCGACATACCGGGTACCCATCGGCGACGAGCAGACCTGCGACGGACGCAGGTAGCGGTACCGGCCCTGCAATCGGGAGTCGTACGGGATGTAGCGGGTCGACTGCTCGAGGTAGGCCATCAACCGGCCCCATTCGAGGATCTTCGTGAGCAGGTTCGACGCCTGCTCGCACGCGAGATGCACCCCGCCGAGCTGGGCGACCGAATCGTCGCCGTATTCGAAGAACACTCGCTCGTAGAGATCCTCGGCCCGCTTCAGGCCGACCGTCGCGTCGACCGTGAGGTCGCCGGTGAGGTCGAGATCGCCGACGAACTCGTCGAGAAACAGCCGCCGCAGGCTCTTGTCCGAGCGTGAGTAACGCGCGAAGAGCGCGCCCTTCACCACCTCGGGCAGGTTCGTCAGCGCGAACACGGGGCCGTCGAGATTCGTGAAGTACGGCCGTAGACGATCCGCTTCGCTGTCGGTGAACGTCTCCGGCGCGTAGAGCATGGGACTGGCGATCGTAGCGACGGTTCGCGCGACCGACGTGTATCTCCGGCGACCAACTCGCGACCAAACTGTTGGGCGCGAAAAAACCCCCCCCGGGGGCTTTATAGCCCAACACTTGTGGGGTTTAACCCGGGGGTTGACAGGGGGTGTCCGGTGAGATTCTGGTCAGAGCAGGAGGCGGTAGGCGGCGGGGACGAGCTCGATGTCGACGACGTCGACGCGGTCGGTGACCCGACCGTCCAGCTCGAGCGCCACCCGGCGGTCGACGGTGATCGCCACCCGTGTGCCCGCCCGCTGGGTGATCTTGGGGTGCGGTACATGGGTGCCGGTTGCGAGCCGGGCCCTTAGCTGGCGGCGCTCACGGCCCGGTACGGCGTAGATCTGCACCTCGGCCCGGCCGTCGCCGGGATGGCCCCTCGGGACGATGTCGAGCCCGTCTCGGAACTCGCCCGTCGCGATCACGATCGTCGTGCACGGTCCGTGGAACACCGGGCGCTCGTCGACTCGCACGTTCGCGCCGAATCGTCGGGCGAATCGCCGGGACCCGCCGGGAGGCGAGCCGACCACGACCATGTTGACCGCGGGTCCGTGGTCGGCGACCCGGAGGAGATCCAAGGTCACCTCCACGCCGATCGCGGTCTGCGGATGGAGTCCGACCGCACCTGCGAGGTCGGAGCCGGCATCGGGGCGGAACCGCACGAGGATCCCGGCCCGGTCGTCGACCGCGGTGGCGAGGTCGTGGTCTGCGCCCACCACCTCGAGGTCGGGCGCCGCCGTGCTCGGGTGGCCCCACTCCTCGCCGGGCCGGATCACGCCGGGCCAACGCTCACGCTGCGGGCGCCTTCACGATGCTGGATGCCGCGATGACGCCCCGCAGACACAGGTCGGCCGCGGCGCGCGCCGTGGTGGCGGTGTCGGGGTTCGGGACGATCTCGGCGATCTGGTGCAGCAGGTCGATGGTCTGCTTCACGTTGCGGACGAAATCGCCGCCCGTCATCTCCTCGTCCTCGAGCACGTCGGCGAGGTCCTCGCCCTTCACCCACGCGTAGATCGCGGCGGTGAACCCGGGATCGGGACGCCGGGTCTCGGGTAGATGCGCTTCCCGTTCGGCCAGGTGCAGGTCGCGCCACACGCCGTCGAGCACGCGGCTCCGGCGGGCCACCTCCTGGTTCGGCCAGCGGCGGGGCGGCATCGGCTCGTTGCTGTCGGGACCGCGGCGCTGGAAGGTGAAGCAAGACACCACCGCGGCCATCGAGGCGGGGTCGATGCCGTCGAGGCGCCCCTCCCGCAACGCTTCGGCCACGACCAGCTCGCCCTCGCTGTTGAGCCGCGTGAGCAACCGGCCCGCGTCGGTGAGCGTCCAGTCACCGACGTAGCCCCACGTCGTGAGCACCTTCAGGACCCGGTCGAACTGACGGGCCAGGCTCTCGTTGCGTGACGAGACCTTGCGCTCGAGCCGGGCGATGTCGCGTGCGATCCGATCGGCCTGCCACGCGGCGCGCAGCGCCCGATCCGCGCCGGGCGCCTCGTGTACGGGGTGGTCGGCGATCTGGGCCTGGAGCTCCTCGACGTCGCCGTCTGGATCGACGGGGATCTCGGCGTCGTGGATCTTGAGCCGGCGCAGGGTCTCCGAGACCGACTTTTGGAAGGCCTGACTCCGGGGCGCGTACGGGCGGGGCAGCTCAATCGTCGCCACCTTGCGCAGCGTGCCCCGGAAGTCCTGGGGCGATAGCCGCACGAGCGACTTCCCCTGTGTCAGCGCCAGCACCCGCTGGTTCGGGCCGCTCCCCCGTTCCTGTTTCAGGATCACGACCTTGCCGCCGCGCTTGGGCACGATCACGACGTCGCCGGGCCGCAACGTTTCGAAGCCTCGGTTGTTGCGCGAGTGCGCGGCTTTGCGGGCCGCATCGAGCGCGGCGAGGAGTCGTCGGTACTCGTGCACGTCACCAGCCGGATGCACGGCCTCGGCTTCGGCCTGCTCCAGCCGCTCCCGCCGCAGCTCGAGGTCGCGTTCGACCGCGACGACATCGCGGTCGACGTGGAACTGTGCGAAGGACAGGTTCAGGAGATGTCGCGCCTGCTGCGGTGGATACCTCTGCACGAGGTTGACGGCCATGTTGTACGTCGGGTGAAACGACGAGGTGAGCGCGTAGGTGCGGCGCGACGCGAGCCCCGCGACCTGGTCGAACGGCACGAACGGATCCCAGAGCACGACCACATAGCCCAGGTCGTCGATCCCGCGCCGCCCGGCCCGCCCCGCGAGCTGGGTGTACTCCCCCGGGGTGAGGAACTCGTGGTGCTCGCCGGTGAACTTCGACAGCTTCTCGATGACGACCGACCGCGCCGGCATGTTGATCCCGAGCGCGAGCGTCTCGGTTGCAAACACCACCTTCAGGAGTCCGGTCGAAAATCCTTCCTCGACCGCCTCCTTCATCGGCGGGACGAGACCCGCGTGATGGGCCGCGACTCCGGCTTCCATGCCTGCGAGCCACGTGTCGTAGCCGAGTACGTCGAGATCGTCGTCCGAGAGCGCTTCCACGTGCCGCTCCGCGATGGCGCGCAGCGCCCGGCGCTCGTCGGCGTTCGTGAGCCGGATCCCCGAAGCAAGGCACTGTTCGACGGCCTGGTCGCAACCGGTACGGGAGAACACGAACGCGATCGCGGGCAGCATCCGTTCCTCGGCGAGGCGTTCCACCACTTCGGTCCGCCACGGCTTGTAGAGGCGCCGGCGCCGTTGCCCGCGATCGGGCACGTTGCGGCCGTCGAGCCTGGTCGCGACCGGGTTCGGCCGGGACTCCCCGTCGTCGTCGACGAACGTCGGCAGGAGATGGAGGTTGGGCGAGCTGCGGTCGCCGACCATGTAGAGATGGACGAGGTCGACGGGCCGGCGCTCTTCGATCACCGTCTCGGTGGCGCCCCGGACGGTCTGCATCCAGGCTGCGACCTCTTCCGCGTTCGACACGGTCGCGGAGAGGGCGACGATGTCGATGTCGGCGGGCAGGTGGATGATGACCTCCTCCCACACCGCGCCGCGGGACCGGTCCTGGAGGTAGTGGACCTCGTCGAGCACGACGTACCGCAGTCCCTGCAGCGCGTGCGATCCCGCGTAGATCATGTTGCGCAGCACCTCGGTCGTCATCACGACCACGGGCGCGTCGCCGTTGATGGCGTTGTCGCCGGTCAGCAGCCCGACCCGCTCCGCGCCGTAGGCACGGACGAAGTCGCCGTATTTCTGGTTCGAGAGCGCCTTGAGCGGGGTCGTGTAGAAGGCCTTGGTGCCTTCGGCCAGCGCCCGGGCGATCGCGTACTCGGCGACGAGGGTCTTGCCCGATCCCGTGGGCGCAGCCACCAGGACCGACCGGCCCGCGTCGAGCGCGTCGAGCGCGCTCGACTGGAAGGGGTCCAGCGGGAACGGCCGTTTCGCCGCGAACGCCGCGCGGATCTCGGCCGCGGTCACCCGGCCTGCGTGGTCGGGGGCGACACCGTCGTCGGGGTCGTCGGAGCCGGGCTGACCGTCGTGCCGGTCTTGACCGTCGTGCCGGTCTTGACCGTCGTACCCGGAGTCGCCGTCGTACCCGGAGTCACCGTCGGGGCCGGCACCGAGGTGGCGGGCGTGGTGGGGATCGTGACCTGCTTGGGCCAGTGCCGGATCGTGCCGCCGGGCCAGAAGATGCCGGCGACGATCGCGAGCACGAGGGTGACGGCTGATCCGATCGCGATCGAGCCCTGCGTGCCGAAGCGCGGAGGGTGCCGGCGCCGCAGGACGTAGAAAACGACGCCGGTGAGTACCGCAATCGTCAACAGCACGAGGATCGTCATCCGGGGCTGCCGGTTGAACAGGCCGCCGCCGCCGTCGACGCCGGCGACTCCCGGTCGTATCAACCAGATGAGCAGGGCGGTTCCGATCACGATCGCGGCGGCGACGCCGACCGCGGTGAGGACCTCGGAACGGGGTCGGGACGGGGCGAACTGATGGCGCCCGCGGGACGGACTCATACCGGGGGCCTCACAATCTGGCGCTCGAGGCCGGGCATCACCGTTTCATCACTCGCCCGATCACGATGGCGATCTCATAGAAGAGATACATGGGAACAGCCATGAAGAATAGAGAGAACGGGTCCTGGCTCGGGGTGATGACCGCCGCGAACGTCACGATCCCGACGATCATCCAGCGGCGGACGTTGCGGAGCTGGCGGGTGTTGATGACGCGCACGAGCAGCAGGAAGACCAGCAAGACGGGGAATTCGAACGCGACACCGAAGGCCACGATCATCAACGTGACGAGGGTGAGGTACTTGTCGGCGGAGATGAAGGGCTGGATCGAATTCCCGCCCACGCCGAGCAGGAACTCCAGCGCCTTTTCGACCGTGAACCAGGCGACGACGGCGCCCAGCGAGAACAGGACGACGATCGCGATCAGGAACACGATGCCGTACCGGCGCTCGTGCTTGTGGAGACCCGGGGTCACGAACCGCCAGATCTGCCAGAACACGACCGGCACCGACAGTGCGATGCCGCCGTACGTCGCGACCTTCAGCCGGACGAGGAACGGTTCGAGCGGCCCGGTCGCGATGAGCTTGCACCCCGTCGTCGCCGTCGCCCCGCACGCGGTGTTCCTCTTGCCCTTTGTGACCTGCTCGTAGGGATGCGAGAGGAAATGCAGCAGGTGGTCGTACAGGAGGAAGACGATGATCGTGAGGACCACGAGCACGACCGCGCTCACGATGACGCGCTTGCGCAGCTCGGTGAGGTGCTCGACGAGCGTCATCCGCCCTTCGTCGAGTGTCTGATCGCTCATCGCTCAGGCCCCGCGGTGCCGTCAGCTGAACGTTCGAGGACCGGCGAACCCGTCGTCGGTGACGTCGTCGGTCGGATGGTCGCCACTGTTCCCGTTCGATGTCGGGGTGGCCGACGGATGAGACATGTCGGGCGCGTATGAGCCCGGCGGCAACGCGTGGTCGGTGTCGCCGGCCGCCGGAGCCTGGGCCGCGTAGGTGTCATCAGCCGCGGTTGAAGGAGAGAAATCGGGATGCAGCACCTGTTCGAGCTCGCCGCGCACGCTGTCCTGCATTTTTCGCAGCTCGCGCATCATCGCGCCGACCTGGCGGGCGATCTCGGGAAGGCGCTGCGGTCCGAAGACGATCAGCGCGACCACGAGAATGAGGATGATCTTTTCGGGTCCGAGGCTCATGGCGAAGAGGTGCCTTCGCAACGGATCCTACCGTCGCCCGGAAGGACCGGGCGCGCGGTCAGTCGCGGGAGAGTCGCCGCCGGGTCGCCGTCGTGCCGTCGACCAGTTGCTCACGGGCCCCGTCGAGGGCCACCCGGTACTCCCGGCCGAAGCGATCGATCGCGATCAGCGTGGGCCGGACCTCCCGGCGCACGACGGCCGCGAGCATCGCAAGGGTCACCAGACCGACGAGAGCGACTGCGAGCGGGAGCAACCAGATCACGCTCGGACCCTACCGGTTGAGGGAGCGCCGCACCTGCGCGGCGAGCTGATCGAACCAGCTGTTGCCGGCGAGCAGGAGGTGGAAGTCGAGAAGGTCGTCCGGTGTGAGCGGAGGGCCGATGCGCGACTCGTTCAGCTCGGCCGGGAGACGCCAGACCTGCATGCGCACGCCGCTCGAGACCAGCAGATCGACGATGCGGCGACTTGCCTCCTTGGCGACGGCCTGACGGCAGTCGGGACAGCGGAAGCAGTAGGAGCCGCGTTCGTCGTCGGCGCAGACGCGCACCGTCAGATCGTCAGCTGTCAGCTGAACGTCTCCACAAGTCGGGCAGTTGGCCCGGATTGTTGTCACCGCGTCACCCATCCCTGGTGTGGTTCGAATCCCGCAACACCGCTGTGTGGCGGCTGCTACACCCTTCGGCAGCCCTTCGGGGGCGCTTGAGGCTCCTCCACCGTGGCTCTGGTCACATCTCGGCGACGCCGGCATCGACATGGCACGATGAGTGACCGTGGCCGTCATCACCTTCGCCCACCGTGGCGCGCGTCTCATCGAGCCCGAAAACACCATTGCGGCGTTTCGCGTCGCCCTCGAACAGGGCGCGTCCGGCATCGAGACCGACGTCTGGCTCTCGTCCGACGGCGAGGTCGTCTGCTGCCACGACCCCGTGGTGTCCAGGGGTATCCGGCGCAAGCGGATCTCGTCGACGACCGCCGAGGAGCTCGCGACGTACGGGATTCCGCGCTTCGCCGACGTCTACGCGGCGCTCGGTACGTCGTTCGAGTGCTCGGTCGACGTGAAGTCTGCCGAGGCCGCCGACGGGCTCGTGGAGGTTGGGCGGGCGCACGACGCGTTGGAGCGACTGTGGGTCTGCTCCCCCGACGTCGAACTGCTGCAGCGGCTCCGGCTCGAGCCCCGTGTGAAGCTCGTCCACTCCGACCGCCGACACTCGATCAGCGCCCCTTTGGAACGCCACGCGTTCGACTTGTCGAACGCCGGGATCGACGCCATGAACCTCCACCAAGCGGAATGGACGGCGGGCCTCGTCTCGCTGTTCCACCGCTTCGATGTTCGGGCCTTCGCCTGGGACGCTCAGGAGGTACGCCACCTCCGCGCGGTCTTGTCGATGGGGATCGACGCGGTCTACTGCGACCGTCCCGACCGCATGGTCGCGACTGTCAGCGAATGGGTCACCTAGGCGCCTCGACCGTTCCGCGAATCGGGCTAGAGGAGCCCGAGGCGGTTGGGCGGCCAGATCCGTAGGAAGACCCGGCCGACGATCTCACTCTTGTTGATCGCACCGAAGCTGCGCGAGTCGCGCGAGCCGGCCCGGTTGTCGCCCATGACCCAGTACCGATCCGCGGGCAGGGGTCCCGCGGGGAAACAGTTCGCCTTAAATGCCGCGCAGTCGGAGATCGTGCCCGACGGGAGGTACGACTCCGGAAGGGCCTTGCCGTTGACGTAGACGTGGCCGTCCTTGTCGCTCACCGTCTCCCCCGGCAGGCCGATGACGCGTTTGACGAGATCCTTGATCGTCGGATCGATTGGCTTCCCGTCGGATCCCTTCGGCGTCGTGAACACGACGATGTCACCCCGGTGCACGGGGTGCAGGTGGTACGAGAGCTTGTTGACGATGACGCGGTCGTTCGTCTTCAGCGTCGGGACCATTGAGTCGGAGGGGATGTAGAAGGCTTGGAACAAGAAGGCCTTCACGACGAGCGCGATGATCAGTGCGCTCGAGATCAGCACCACCCACTCGATCACGGCTTTCTTCGTGGCGCGCTTGGGTTTCTTCGCCCCGGTTTCGTCGGCCGGTCCCGCCGATGAGTCCGCCGGTGAGCGAGAAGGTGGCGGGGCCGCCGAGGGTTCGGGCGGGACGCTCAAAGAATTCCCAGACGGTTGAGCGGCCATATACGTACGAAGACCCGGCCGATGATGTCGCGCTTGGGGACGAACGGGAACGACTTCGGGAAGAAGCGGGAGTCGCGCGAATTGGAGCGGTTGTCACCCATGACCCAGTACGCGTGCGCGGGAATCTTGATCGCGGCGAAGCTCGCGCCGGGAGCCTGGCCCTTCGGCAGGTACGACTCAGTCAGAAGCTTCCCGTTGACGTAGATGTGTCCGTCGGTGCGCCCCTCGATTGTTTCCCCCGGCAACCCGATGACGCGCTTCACCAGGTCGTTCACACCTGGATCGATGGGCTGACCGTTGTCGTCCTTCGGTGACTTGAACACGATGACGTCGCCCCGGTGCACGGGGTGCAGACGGTACGAGAGCTTGTTGACGATGACGCGGTCGTTCGTCTTCAGCGTCGGGACCATTGAGTCGGAGGGGATGTAGAAGGCTTGGAACAGGAAGGTCTTGATGAGCAGTGCGATCAGGAGCGCGGCGAAGATCAGGACGCCCCATTCGAGTGCCACCGCCCAACCGGGCTTCGACTTTCGTCTCGACCGCCGCGACGGATGCGGCCCCGGCGGCGGGGACGACGGCGGGATCGAAGGGGGTTCGCTCCCGGACGGTGCCGGGGGGAACCCGGTCGACGGCGACTCGGGGCTCGGGAACAGGCTCACCGGCGGCAGTCTCTCATGCTCGTCCGCGTTGACTCTCGCGGTAGCGGCCAAGGGAACGCCGGGCGGCGTCGGCGGCGAGGTTCGCGAACTCGGCGGGAGCAACGACGCGGGCGTCGGGACCGAGGCGGAGCAGCAACCGTTCGAGCCAGGCTCGCTCGCTCACGGCGAGCACGATGAGGAGCGACCCATCTGCGCGCTCGGTGACGGCTTCGGTCGGATGCGACTCAGCGACCCACGCGGCCGCGGGCGCGAGCTCGAGGGTGACCCGGGCGTCGCTTGGGCGGGGCGTATACACGTCGCCGGTCTCGAACTCGGTGGCTCCCGGTTCGAACGTCTCGCCGGTTCCTTTGACCGATCGGATGCGGTCGACCCGGAACATGCGCTCGTCTCGGGCGCGGTGACAGTACGCACCGACGTACCACTCGCCGGTCGCGAAGAACACGACCTCGGGATCGACGCGTCGGGTTGTGAGCTCATCGCGTCCCGCCGACCAGTATTCGATCTCCACCCGCTCGTGACCGCTCACCGCCTCCCGGATCGCTTCGAGCTGGGTCGGCTCGCCGACCTCGACGACGAGCCCCGGAAGTGCGAGCGCCTTCTGCAACTTCGCGAGCGCGGTCGCGAGCGGGCCGCTCGGGTCGGATCCGGGAACGGCGAGCAGGGCGCGGCCGGCCGCGAGTAACGCGAGGCCCTCGGCCGGGGTGAGCCGCAGCGCGCGCTGGAAGTACTCGGCCAGGCGGATCGTGACCCGACCGTCGTCGTCCTCCTCCACGTCGAGGTAGTCCCCGGGCGAGTACGGCGGGACCCCGATCATGAGCACGAGGCCGAGATCGTCATCGAGCTGATCGACGGTCAGGCCGAAGCGCGATGCGATCTCGTCCTTCGACGATCCGGGGTGCGCGACTATCCAGGGGACCAGCGCCAGGATGCGCTGGATCTCCGGACCCGCGAGCGCACGCGGGCTCATGAACCGCTTGCGCCGGCAGGTACGGCGGCGCGTTCGAGCCACTGCACGACGTCTGCGCGGACTTCGGCGGGTTGTAGCACCTCGGCGTGGTCGAGGAATCCGAGCACGAAGCTACGGAACGCGGCGCGGTTTGTGACCGCCATCTCGATGACCACGCTCTTCTCGTCGTCGTCGGTCTCGTCGACCGTTGCGTCGGAACCGAGCTCGGCGAGCATCGCGTCGCCGTAGTCGGTGTCGACCCGGAGCCGCACGCGTACCGCAGCGTCGTCGCCGAGCAACCAGGCCCTCGACTCGACGTGATCGTCCGGTCGGAAGTCGATCGGCGTCTCGAACGCGTCGTGATCACCGATCTCCACGTCACCGTCGATCCGATCGGCGCGGAACGCGCGCACCGCGCCGCGGTCGCGGTCGAAGCCGACGACGTACCAGTGCCCGCGCTTCGACGACAGGCCCCACGGCTCGACGGTCCGCAACTGGTCGCGATGGGTGAAGCGCACAACCGCGTGAGCGCGGAACGCTTCGAAGAGGTCGGCGAGCGCGGGCGCGATGGGCAGCGAAGCGATGGGAGCGACCGCTTCGTCGGCGAGGCCGCCGAGCTTGAGGAGTGCGCCCTCGCCGGCGTGGCTCCCGAGCGACACCGCGCTGACCGCGACCCGCAACGCAGCGGCTTCTTCGGCGTCGAGCCCCAGGTCGGGCAGGTAGTAGTCGTCGGGTCGGACCCGGTACCCGAGCTCGGAGCCGTCGCCGATCGGTTCGGTCGTGAGCGGCACGCCCATGCCCCGCAGCGTCTCCTTGTCGCGCTCGAAGGCGCGGCGGTAGGCGGTGATCTGCGGTGGATAGCCGGCGACGTCGTGGACGATCTCTTCGCGGGTGAGCGCCCGTCGTGTGTCGAGCAGGTGCGCGAGGAGGTTCAGGACGCGTTCGACCCGCGACGGAGCGTCGGGCATCGAGTCAGCCTAGGCCAGGCGCAGATCCGAGGGCCCGGCCGGTTGAGCGACTTCGCGCTGGAGTTG
>JBEPUZ010000016.1:0-33353 GCA_041691275.1 Actinomycetota bacterium
AGTGGAGGCGATGGGGATCGAACCCACTACCTCTTGCATGCCATGCAAGCGCTCTACCAACTGAGCTACGCCCCCGTGGGTGAGCCAAGATACCAGCAGGGTCGCACTCACCTCGGCCGGTAACCTCGAAGCGATATGGCCGACGACATTCCGCCGCAGCGATACACCGCCGCGCTCGCCAACGAGATCGAGCACAAGTGGCAGGACCGGTGGGACGCCGACCGTGTGTTCCACACGCCGAATCGCACCGGTCTATTGAGCGAGGATCCCCGGCACCTGGCCGAGCGTCCGGGCCTGTTCGTCCTCGACATGTTCCCGTACCCGAGCGGCGTCGGGCTGCATGTGGGGCATCCACTGGGCTACATCGCCACCGACGTGTACGCGCGCTTCCAGCGGATGAACGGGTTCAACGTGCTCCACGCGATGGGATACGACGCGTTCGGGCTCCCGGCCGAGCAGTATGCGGTGCAGACCGGAACGCACCCGCGGGCCACGACCGACGAGAACATCGCGACCATGAAGCGCCAGCTGCGCGCGCTCGGTCTCGGCCACGATCCGCGGCGCGGGCCCGTAACCACCGACGTGCAGTACTACCGCTGGACGCAGTGGATCTTCCTGCAGATCTACAATTCCTGGTACGACGAAGAGGCGCAGCGCGCCCGTCCGATCGCGCAACTGGTTCAGGAGCTCCGCGCCGGTCGGTTCCTCACCCCCGACGACATCGAGTTCGACGATCTCCGACCGACGGAGCAACGCCGGCTCGTCGACTCCTACCGGCTCGCGTACGAGGCGTACGCGCCGGTCAACTGGTGTCCCGGTCTGGGCACCGTCCTCGCGAACGAAGAGGTCACCGGCGACGGCCGGAGCGAGCGCGGCAACTTCCCGGTGTACCGGCGTCCGCTGAAGCAGTGGATGCTGCGTATCACCGCGTACGCCGACCGGCTCCTCGACGATCTCGATTCGCTCGACTGGACCGACTCGATCAAGCACATGCAGCGCAACTGGATCGGGCGCTCGAGCGGCGCGTCGGTGCGCTTCCCCTTGGAGGAGCACGAGAACCTCGAGATCGAGGTGTTCACCACCCGGCCCGACACGTTGTTCGGCGCCACCTACATGGTGTTGGCGCCCGAGCACCCGCTCATCGACGTCATCACGCCCAACCAGTGGCCCGACGACGAGTTGAGCAACGACTTCGCGAGCAATGAGCTCGACGTGTGGAAGGGCGTGTTCGGCGCGACCGACCCTCCGCCCGACGCGGTGCGCCGTTACCGCGACTTCGCCGCGGCCAAGACCGATCTCGAACGCCAGGCCGAGGCCAAGGAGAAGACCGGCGTCTTCATCGGCGCGTTCGCGATCAACCCGACGAACAACGAACGCATCCCGATCTTCATCGCCGACTACGTGCTCATGGGCTACGGCACCGGCGCGATCATGGCCGTTCCCGCGCACGACGAACGCGACTTCGAATTCGCCCGAGAGTTCGAGCTTCCGATCGTTCCCGTCATTCGCCCGAGCGACGCGTGGCTCGCCGAGCACGGCGCCGACCCGACCGACGCGACCGATTGGCCCGAGGCGTACGTCGGCGACGGTGTTGCCCAGAGCTCGGTCAACGACGAGGTTGCGCTCGACGGTCTGCGAGTCGACGAGGCCAAGCGGGTCGTCACCGAGTGGCTCGAGCGTTCCGGTTTCGGGGAGCCGACCGTCACGTACAGGCTGCGCGACTGGCTGTTCAGCCGGCAGCGCTACTGGGGTGAGCCATTCCCGATCGTCTACGACGACGAGGGTCCGGTCGCGCTGCCGGAGTCGATGCTTCCGGTCGTGCTGCCCGAGGTCACCGACTTCGAACCCGTCACCTCCGACGATCCCGATGCAATGCCGGAGCCGCCGCTCGCGCGCGCTGTCGACTGGGTCGAGGTCGAGCTCGACCTGCCCGGCCCGGAATGGGCGGGCTACGGAGAGGGCGAGAAGGTCTACCTGCGGGAGACGAACACGATGCCGCAGTGGGCGGGTTCGTGTTGGTACTACCTGCGGTACCTCGACCCGACCAATGAAGACGCGATGGTCGATCCCGATGTCGAACAGGCCTGGGCCGAGGGTGCCCGCGGCGACGGTGCACCGAAGGCGGGGCTCGTCGACCTCTACGTCGGCGGCGTCGAGCACGCGGTGCTGCACCTCTTGTACGCCCGCTTCTGGCATAAGGTGCTGTTCGATCTGGGTCACGTGTCGGAGATCGAGCCGTTCCAACGTCTCGTCAACCAGGGCTACATCCTCGCGGCCGCGTTCGTCGACGAGCGGGGTGCGTACGTCGAGGCGTCCGAGGTCGACGAACGCGACGGCAAGTACTTTGTCGGCGACAAAGAGGTCACGCGCGAGTTCGGGAAGATGGGCAAGAGCCTGCGCAACGCAATCGCGCCGGACGACATCTACCGCGACTACGGCGCCGACACGCTCCGCCTGTACGAGATGTTCATGGGCCCCCTCGACAAGGAGCGCCCGTGGAGCATGGCCGACATCGTCGGCGTGCATCGTTTCCTGCAGCGACTGTGGCGGAACTTCGTCGACGAGAGCACCGGCGGGTCCAGAGTCACCGACGCGCCCGCAGACGACGAGACCCGACGACTCCTGCACCGCACGATCGACGCGGTACGCGCCGACATGGGCGGTCTGAGCTTCAACACCGCGATCGCGCGCCTGTTCGAGCTGAACAACCACCTCACCGCGCTGGTGCAGGACACGGGCGAGCTGCCGCGCGAGGTCGCGGTACCGCTGACGTTGATGGTCGCTCCGCTCGCGCCCCACATCGCCGAAGAATTGTGGGCTCGCATCGGGCACACCGACACCCTCACGTACGAGTCGTTCCCCATGCCGGACCAGAAGTGGTTGGTCGAGGACACGGTCGAAGTCCCGGTCCAGATCAACAGCAAGGTCCGGGCCCGGGTCAAGGTCGCGATCGGGGCCGACACGGACGCGCACGAGGCCGCGGCCCGGGCGGAACCGCGCATCGCGGAGCTGCTCGCGGGGGTGACGGTCCGCAACGTGAAGGTCGTCCCCGGCAAGATCGTGAACTTCGTCCTCGGCTGAGCCAGTGCATTGGCGCGTTCGTCCGAGAGCGGCCGCTCGCGTCGTTGGCGCACGGCTGCGATAGCGTGCGCATTCTTCCCCGCTCTTCCTCCGGCTGGTCGTCGCGCGCCCGGAGGTCGGTGTGGCGGAGGAAGTTCCTCGTCCGTGGGAAGTGGCGCCGCGCGTCGACTGGGCGGTGCGCTGGCACAAGTGGCGGGGCGATCGCCGGATTGCGGCCGCATTACTCGCGTGCTGTGCGGTCGCCGCGCTCGTCGCGTGGTTCCGGGCCGGTACGTCGTCGTCCGCGGCCCTGCCCAAACCGGCGCCCACCAGCTTCGAAGCCGCGCCGTCGTCAGGCGAGGTCACGAGCTCGACGAAGGCGACTGCGACGATCGTGGTCGATGTCGTCGGCGCGGTCGCCCGCGCCGGTGTGGTTCGACTGCCCGCAGGCGCGCGCGTCGCCGACGCGATCAACGCCGCCGGTGGCGCATCGGCGCGCGCCGACCTCACCCGGCTCAACCTCGCGGCCGCGCTCGCCGACGGCGCGCGGGTCGCGGTCCCGCTCGTCGGCGCGCTCGCGCCGGGAGTAGATCCCGCGGCGGTGAGCGGATCGTCCGCACTTGGCGGAGACGGCGCGGGCGGCGGTACGCCGACGGCCGTCGCACCGGTGAACCTGAACACCGCGAACGCGGCTCAGCTCGACGCGTTGCCGGGAGTGGGGCCGTCGACTGCGGCCGCGATCGTCAGTGACCGAGAGGAGCACGGCCCGTTCCGATCGGTCAACGACCTCGGTCGCGTGCGCGGGATCGGCGCCGCCAAGCTCGATCAGCTCCGCAAGCTCGTGACGGTCTGAAGTGGAACTCGAGATCGGGCCGGTCGTGGTCGTCGGCGCGTTGCTCGTCGGCTTGCTCGTGGGGGAGCGGGTGCCGATCAGCTTTGCGAACGTGGTGCTCGTCGTCGGTGTCGGTGCGCTGGGCGCGGCGTGGTTCACGCGCGGCCGCGCCCGGGGCGCGCTCGTCGCGATCGCCTGCGCGCTGCTCGGGGTCGCGGTGATGGGGCGCGCGCTCGACGGACAGGCGCGTTCGCCGCTCGGCCCGGCCGTCGAACGGAGGGCCGACGTGACCCTGCGGGGCGTCGCGACCGAGGACCCCGGCGGGCCCTTGTACGAAGCGAGCGTCTTGATCCGGGTCGACTCGGGCGCGGGCACGCACCGGACCTTGGTGGCGCGGGCGAGTGGTGACGAGGTCGCCGCGCTCCGGGTGATCGAAGCGGGGGACCGGGTCGTGCTGCGGGGCCGGCTCGCGCCTCTCGGATCGGGTGCGTACGACGACCGGGCTCGCTGGCGCCACGCGGTCGGGCGGCTCGACGACACCGAGGTGATCGCGCTCTCGGCGCCGACCGGTCTGCTCGCGGTAGCCGACGCGGTGCGCGCCGTCATCCTGCGGGGAACCCGGGCGCTCGCGCCCACGCCGCGCGCCCTCGTCGCCGGATTCCTCCTCGGTGACACTCGGGGTGTCCCGGGCCCGGTGATCGACGACTACCGCGACAGCGGGCTCTCCCATCTCCTCGCGGTGTCGGGCGAGAACGTTGCGTTCGTCATGGCGCTCGCGGCGCCGTTGCTCCGCCGCCTTCGCCTCGGCGCGCGCACCGGCACCGCGTTGGCGATCGTCGTCGTGTTCGCGGCGATGACCCGCTTCGAGCCGTCGGTCTTGCGGGCATCGGCGATGGCCGCGATCGTGTTGCTCGCGACCCTGAGTGGTCGCCCTGCTTCGAGCCTGCGTGTACTCGCGTACGCGGTCATCGCCCTGCTCCTCGTCGACCCGTTCCTTTTGCACTCCGTGGGCTTCGCGCTCTCGTGCGGAGCCAGCGCCGGCATCGCGTTGGCGGCCCGGCCGATCGGCGCGCGTTTGCCGGGACCGCGATGGTTCCGGGAACCGTTCGCAGTCTCGATCGCGGCGCAGATCGGCGTGTTGCCCGTGCTCTTGTGGGTGTTCGGCGACTTCCCGCTGATCACGCCGGTGTCGAATCTCTTCGCCGCGCCCGCGGCCGAGGTGCTGGGCGTCTACGGGTTTTTCGCGTCGGCCGTGGCCGGGGTTGCGCCGCCGCTCGGTCCGCTCTTGCATCAACCCACCGCCCTCCTCGTCGGTTGGATCACGTCGGTGGCCCGGATGGGTGCGGCGGTGCCGTTCCGCATCGACACCCGGGCCGCCCTCGGCCTGGCCTCGATGGTGTCGGCGGGGGCATCGGTAGCCTGCCTTCGTGCCCGCCGTCGCGCCGTTCCCGATGCTCCGGTTGGGTGAACGGTCCGTCGACATCTCCAAGCGGGTTGTGGTCATGGGAATCCTGAACCGCACCCCCGACTCCTTCTACGACCGGGGCGCGACCTGGGATTTCGACGCATTCGTGCGGCGCGCGGAAGCGCTCGTCGACGACGGTGCCGACCTCCTCGACGTCGGCGGCGTGAAGGCCGGTCCCGGCCCCGAGGTCGACGAGGCCGAGGAGCTCGATCGGGTCGTCCCCGCGGTCGAGGCTCTGCGCGCCCGCTTCGACGTGCCGCTGTCGATCGACACCTGGCGGGCGTCGGTGCTCGATGCCGCGTGTGGGGCCGGCGCGGTCGTGGGCAACGACATCTCCGGGTTCGGCGATCCCGACTACCTCCGGGTCGCGGCCAAGCACGACGTCACCGTCGTTGCCACCCACATCCGGCTCCGCCCGCGCGTCGCCGATCCCGATCCGCGCTACGACGATCTCGTGGCTGATGTGACCGCGTTCCTGCTCGAACGGGCCGCGCGCGCCGTTGCGGTCGGACTCCGGTCCGAGCAGATCGTGCTCGACGCCGGTCTGGACCTCGGCAAGACGCCGGCCCAGAGCGCGGTACTGCTGCGGGAGAGTGCGCAGCACGCGACGCTGGGTTACCCGTTCCTGCTCTCGGCGTCGAACAAGCGGTTCATCGGGGAGTTGCTCGGTCGCGACATCGACGATCGCCGGCCCGAGTCGCTCGCCGCGGTCGCATACGGCGCGATGAAGGGTTGCCGGATCGTGCGGGTGCACGATGTCCGGGGCACCGCGCGGGTGTGTCGCACGATCGAGGCGCTGCTGTGAGCACCACACTCGTGCAGGGCGCTGATCCGATCTTCCGAGACCGGGAGGTGCAGCGTCTCGTCGACGAGCTCCTCGGGGGCGAAGACCGATCCTTCGCGCTCGACGACCACTCGCTCGCGGGTCGGCGTCGAGCCGCCGGCGACAACGTTCCCGACGGCGACGACGACGATGACGGCCGCGCGGCCGAGGGTTCGACCGAGCTCCCGGTCTTCACCGCCCTGGCGACCGCACTGCAGAGCCCGCCGTTCATGACCGCGGCCCGGGTCGTGGTCGTCCGTGACGTCGGCAACGCAACCGCAGAGCAGGCGAAGTGGCTCGCCGGTTGGATCGCCGACCCGCTCGACGGCATACACCTCGTGCTGGTCGCAGGCGGAGGCCGGATCCCGAGCGCGCTGGACAAGGCGGTCAAGGCCAACGGTGAGGTCGTCGGGCCCGCGGTGGAGCAGACCGCCGAGGTGTTGCAGCGCGAGCTGAAGGACGCGCGCATGAAGCTCGCACCCGCCGCGAGCAAGGAGATCGCCGCGCATTTTGGTGACGACGCGGGCCGGGTCCCCGAGTTGGTCGAGCTCCTCCACGCGACCTTCGGCGACGATGCGTCGCTCTCGCTCGACGACGTCGAGCAATACCTCGGCGAGCTCGGGACCGCGGGGCGGTTCGACCTCACCAACGCGATCGATCGCGGTGATGTCGGAAACGCGCTGGTCGCCCTCCACCGGATGCTGAACGCGACCAGCTCGCTGCAGCAGAAGCCGTTGCACCCGATGCAGATCATGGCGTCACTGGTGTTCAACTACCAACGGCTACTGCGGCTCGATGATCCTTCGATCGTGACCAAGGAGCACGCGGCGACCGCGCTCGGGATGAAGAGCGCGGGCGGGGCCCGGTTCCCGCTCGAGGCGTCGAAACGGTTGGGGAGTGACGGCCTGCGGGAAGCGGTTCGGCTGCTCGCGCAGGCTGAGCTCGATCTCCGGGGCGCGAGCGGGCTCGACGACCGGACAGTGATGGACGTGCTCGTGGCGCGCCTGGCGGCACTCAGCCGGCGCTCCGCGCGGCGTTGATGGTCGCGTTGATGGTCGCGTTGACGGTACGGGTGAGCCGGACTGGACTCGAGCGTCGGGTCAGGCCGACTTCGCGGCGCGCTTCATGATGCGCGACGTGCGGCGGGCGGCCGCGTTCTTGTGGATGACGCCCTGCGCAGCAGCTTTGTCGATGCGCTTCTGGGCGGCCTTGACGACATCGACGATGGCACCGTCGCCATCGGTGACGGCCTGGTTGGCCGCCTTGACGCGCGTCTTCAGCTCGGAGCGGACGCCCTTGTTGCGGACGCGACGCTTCTCGCTCTGACGGTTGCGCTTCTTCTGCGATGCGATGTTCGCCATGCCGATTGCTCTCCGAACCTGTTCGTGAACCGGGTGAGGGTACCAGAAGACCCCGGGAAGTCGTTTCCGGGGTCGGCGGGTGCCGGGTGGAATCAGGCGCGGACGAGGGCGTACACCTCGGGCGCCGTCGGCAGGGATGCCCGAGCGCCGACCGCTCGGGTAGCCAGGGCTCCTGCCGCGCACGCGAGCCGGAGCGCGTCGGTCACCGACTCGTCCTCGGCGAGCGCCCACGCCAGGCAACCGTTGAGGGCGTCGCCCGCGCCCGTGGTGTCGACGACGTCGACCGGGAACGACGGCTGCACGAGGGGCGCCGACCCGGAGCGGTACAGCACCAGGCCCGCGGCGCCCCGCGTCACGACGACGGCCGGCGCCCGCTCGAGGAGCGCGTCGATACCGCCGAGGAGTTCGCACTCGTGCTCGTTCGGGGTCAGGAGCGCCCCGGCCGGCGCGCTCCGAGGGGGCGCGGGATTGACGATGGGGAACGCGTCGCACTCCAGCGCGCGAGCGACGACGCCCTCGACCGTCGCCACCGGGATCTCCAAAGAGCAGAGCACGACGTCGTCGGCCCGGATGCTGCGCACCGCAATCACGGCTGCCAGCAGCTGATTGGCGCCCGGCGCGACGGCGATCGAGTTCTCGCCCCGGGCGTCGACGTTGACCAGTGCCACGCCGGTGGGAGTGCCGGGCACCGTTGCGAGCGCGGAGCAATCGACGCCGCGGCCCTCCAGATCGGCGCGCACCATCCTTCCGTGCTCGTCGTCGCCGACACATCCGACGAAGACGACCTCGGCTCCGAGGGCGGCGGCCGCGGCGGCCTGATTCGCGCCCTTACCGCCGAGGACTCGCACGAACGTTCCGTCGGTGACGGTCTCCCCGGGGGCGGGCAACCGCTCCCCGTGCCACACCAGATCGACGTTCGCCGACCCGACCACGACCACTCTCCGGCCCACGCCAGGAAGGTAGTGGGTACCGGGGACGCGCTGCAGATAAGCGACAATGGGCGATCGTGACTGCGCCCGACCAGATCCCCCTCGACCGTATTCGCTGTCTCAGCATCATCGCCCACATCGACCACGGGAAGTCGACCCTCGCCGACCGGCTCCTGGAGCTCACCGGCGCCGTCGATGCGCGCGACATGCGGGCCCAGTACCTCGACACGATGGACCTGGAGCGCGAGCGGGGCATCACGATCAAAGCCCAGAACGTGCGGGTCGAGTGGAAGGGTCACGTCATCAACCTCATCGACACCCCGGGTCATGTCGACTTCGGGTACGAGGTCAGCCGTTCGCTGGCGGCCTGCGAAGGGGTGATCCTCCTCGTCGACGCGTCGCAGGGGATCGAGGCCCAGACCCTCGCGAACTGCTATCTCGCGATGGAGAGCGACCTCACGATCGTCGCCGCCCTCAACAAGATCGATCTTCCCGCGGCCGAGCCCGACAAGCGCGCCCAGGAGATCGAGCGCGTGCTCGGCATTCCCGCCGGCGACGTCCTGCGGATCTCGGCCAAGACGGGCGCGGGCGTCGCCGAGCTGCTCGACGCGGTCGTCGAGCGCATCCCGGCGCCCGTCGGAGATGCCGACGCACCGTTGCAGGCGCTGATGTTCGACTCGATCTACGACGCATACCGCGGCGTCATCTCGTCGGTGCGCGTCTTCAACGGAGTGCTGCGCAGCGGGGCGCGCCTGCGCTACGTCAACGCCGCGCAGGATCATGACGCGGAGGAGATCGGCGTCCGCCGGCCCGTGTTGAGCCCGGTCGCGACGCTCGGCCCGGGCGAGGTCGGCTACCTGGTCGCCGGGATCAAGGACGTCGGTGAGGCCAAGGTCGGCGAGACCGTCACCGACTCCGCCCGCCGCGCGGAAGCGCTTGAGGGTTACCGCGAGCCGAAGCCGATGGTGTTCTGCGGGCTGTATCCCGTCGAGGGCGACGAGTACGCGGATCTGCGAGAAGCGCTCGAGCGCCTGCGCCTCAACGACTCCTCGTTCACCTACGAACCCGAGACCTCGGGCGCGCTCGGCTTCGGATTCCGCTGCGGTTTCCTCGGCCTGTTGCACATGGAGATCGTGCGGGAGCGGCTCGAACGCGAATACAACCTCTCGCTCGTCGCGAGCTCACCGAACGTGGAGTACCGCCTCGAGCTGACCGACGGCACCGTGGAGATCGTCGACAACCCTTCGGCGATGCCGGCGCCGCAACAGATCGAAGCGATCGAGGAACCGTTCGTCCGCACGACGATGCTGACGCCGAGCGAGTTCGTCGGCACGCTGATGGAGCTTGCGCAGAACCGGCGCGGCGTCATGGAGAAGATGGACTACCTCTCCGAGGATCGCGTCGAGCTCGTCTACGTATTGCCCCTCGCCGAGATCGTTCTCGACTTCTTCGACCAGATGAAGTCGCGCACCAAGGGCTACGCGAGCCTCGACTACGAACCCGTTGGCTACCGCCGCTCCGACCTGGCCAAGGTCGACGTTTTGTTGAACGCGACTCCCGTCGACGCGTTCTCGGCGATCGTGCACCGCGACAAGGCCTACGAATACGGGAAGAAGATGACCTCGAAGCTGCGGGAGTTGATCCCGCGCCAGCTGTTCGACGTGCCGATCCAGGCCGCGATCGGCGGGCGGATCATCGCCCGCGAGACGGTGAAGGCGAAGCGCAAGGACGTGCTCGCCAAGTGCTACGGCGGTGACATCTCCCGTAAGCGCAAGCTGCTCGAACGCCAGAAGGAAGGCAAGAAGAAGATGAAGCAGATCGGCCGCGTCGAGGTGCCACAGGAGGCGTTCGTGGCCGCGCTCCGTCTCGACGAGTAACCGCTACCGCTCCGAGTTCTCCTCCGGGCTCCAACACATCATCCGGTGCTGACCGGGCTCGGCTGCAGTCCCGCGGCGCCGAGCCGCTGCGCCACGCCGGCGGGAACCACGACCCGCCAGCCGGCGAGTTCGAGATCGGCGCGATCCATGCGGACCTCACCCCCGTCGGCGCCCTGGGCTCCGAAGTGCAGGATCCACGCTCGTCCTTGGTCGACGACGTCCTGCACGTCGGTCGTCCGGTTGGCGCGCACGGTCCCGAGCGTGAGCGAGCCGCCGTCCGCGCCGCTGGCGTTCACCTCGACGTCGTAGGCGGTGTTGTTCACGATCGTGACGCGCGCCACGGTCTTTGCGGGCGTGCCCGAGAGGTTGGAGACGACGAAGAGCGCGACGGCGGCAACGACGGCAACCACCATCGGAAGTGGGCGCGCAGCTTCAGGTAGGTACTCCGGGAATCGGGTTCGACGGTCGCTCTCGTTGGCGCTGATCCAGGCATGACGAAGACTCCTCGTGAGGTCGCGCCGCATGCGACGCCACCTCGGTGAGGACGTCTACGGGGCGATGATCGACGGACGGAGTCGCGCCGGTGGGCCTCGCGGCCGCACGGCCCGGCGGTCGAACCGCGCCCGGATCGACCGCTGGCGGCGGGCCGCTGTGATCGCCATCGCCAACAGCACGAGCAGCGCGGGCGCCGTTGCGAAGGCGAGCGGGTGCGGGGTGCGCAGGGTCCCGGTCGGGATCGCCGCCGCGAGTTGCGCGGCGACGACTATCGGCATCGACGCGAGGGAGGTGCTGTCGTTGCGCAGCGCCGACACTTCCGTGCGCGAGACGCGCGCGTCGAGGCCGGCGAAGAGACACAACGAGGTGATGCTCAGCACCACGAACAAGCGGCGCACGCCCAAAGGCTAGTGGAGTCGCGTTCGCTTCACGCCCGGGCGGGGCACCGAGTACGGCGCCGGGTCCGTCAGGCAGCGGTCACGATGTTGATGCAGACTGCACGACAACGCTCGTCTACGAACCCGGAGGCCGGAGTGGCACCCAATCTTGACGTCAGCAGCCCGCACAGTCCGGTCGTCGTCAAACACGCCGAAGCGCTTCTCGTCGACGTTCGTCATGATTGGTCAGAACCGTCAGGACGCGTTCCAACAGGAGAAGGCCGACCACGACTACTCCGGAGAGGAATCGCTCCTCAATGAGAACACGGACCTCACCCGGATGATCCACCAGCTGACTCAACAGCTACACGATCGCCTCTGCTCGGACCTGCCCGCCGGCGCGTGACCAACGCGCGCACGCGCCGTTCGAATAGCAACGCGAGCGCGGCGACCAACACGCCGACGGCACCGTCGAGCCAGTAGTGGTTGCCGGTGACGACCACGACGACCATCGTCACCACCGGATGCGCGAGCGCGACCCACCGCCATCGCCGCGTCGAGGCGACGACGATGCTCACTCCGATGATCGCGGCCCAGGCGACATGCACGGACGGCATCGCCGACAGCTGCGCCGGCCCCGACTTCCCGAAGGCGGGATAGACCGTCTGGCCGAACAGCGCCGGCGTGTCGGCGATGTGCAATGCGGGAACAAGACGCGGCGGCGCAACCGGGATGAGCTGGATCGCCAGGCACCACAACGTCGTGAGTGCGACCACATTGCGGATCGACGGGTAGCGGTCGCGGTGGCGGAAGTACAACCACACCAAGAAGATGCCCATCGACGGTATGTGCACCGTCGCGTAGAAGACGTTGCACGCCTGGATCAACGTGTCGCTCTTCAAGAAGAGGTGTTGCAGCCCGTGCTCGCTCGGGAGATGGAGCGCGCGCTCGAAGTCCCAGATGTGCTGCCCGGCGGCGATCGCATGGTTCACCTTCAGTACCGAGATCGTGCCGACGAAGCGCCACAGCGCGTACAGCACGAGCACGATCGCAAGCTCGGTGGCGATCGGTCCGAAGCGCGCGATGGCACGCTTGTGTGACGCGCGGGCCGCGACGCCGGCGGTACCGACGACGGCGCCCGCCTCGACCGCCACGTTCCAAGGCACCCAGCCGAGGCTCACGCGCCCTTCTCCGCGAGTTCGTACGCGTGCGCCACATGGGTGCGCAACAGGTCGATCGCCCGCGCGAACGCGGTGTCGGCGACCCACGGGTCGAGCTCGACCCAGCCGGATCCGATCACGATGTCGCGCCCCGCGGCCGGGTGGAGCGCGCCCGCGGGCAGTTCGCTGCGCGCGGCGAACCACGCCGGTCCGGCGGCCGCGGCAATGGTTCGGCCACCGGGGTGATGTACGACCGGGCACCCACCGACGAAGACGCGCCGGGTCGGGCCGAGGGGGCGGGTGATCTCGGCGAGGCGGGCGACGAGCTTCGGGTCACATTCCAGCGCCGCTCGCCGCGGCTCCGGATCCCAGCCGCGACCGGGCTCGTGGTCGGCGCGCAGCCAGGCGAGCAACTCGGGCCCGGGCCCGGTCGCAACACTTGGTTGGCCCCCTGGCTCAGGGTTCACGCGGGAGGCCCAGGACCTTCTCTCCGAGAATGTTGCGCTGGACCTCGCTCGTTCCGCCGCCGATCGTCAGGGCGCGGGCGTAGAGGTATCCGTACTGCCAGCCCGTTCGGTCGGGCTCGCCGTAGGGGCCGCGGTC
Organism: Actinomycetota bacterium; assembly: GCA_041691275.1. Classification (GTDB taxonomy): domain Bacteria; phylum Actinomycetota; class Acidimicrobiia; order IMCC26256; family PALSA-610; genus PALSA-610. The sequence continues at coordinate 12,983 of JBEPUZ010000016.1, forward strand.
GGAGCACAGTCCGTACGTTCCCGCGAGCGCCATCGCCATTTCCATGATGTGCTGGCCGTGCTCGTCCGAGATCGCCTTGCGCACCGATGCTTCGGGTCCCGGTTCGAGCCCGCGTACGCGAGCGGAGACGGTGCGCAACCGGATGAGGCGCAGCACCTCGGCTTCGATGAAGAGGTGCGCGAGGCGCTGGCGCAGCAGCGGGTCCTGCGCGCCACCGTGGTCGCGCACGAGTTGCAGCACGTCGTTCGCGGTCGGGCCCCGGCCCCAGAGCGCGCCTTCGCCCGACAACGACACCCGCTCGTTGCCGAGCGTCACCTTGGCCAGGCGCCAGCCGTCGTGTTCCTCGCCGACGATGTTCGCGGCCGGGATCCGTACGTCGGTGAAGTACACCTCGTTGAACTCGTGGGTGCCCGTCATCTGCACGATCGGTCGCACTTCGATGCCCGGCGTCCGCATGTCGACGACGAAGTACGTGATGCCGTGGTGCGCCTCGGCTTCCGGGTCGGTCCGGGCGAGGAGGATGCCGAAGCGGGCGACGTGTGCGAGGGTGGTCCAGATCTTCTGGCCGTTGACGACGTACTCGTCGCCGTCTCGGGTCGCCCGGGTCGTGAGCGACGACAGGTCGCTGCCCGCGTCGGGTTCGCTGAACAGCTGGCACCAGAGCTCCGAGCCGTCGAGGATCCCGGGGAGCCAACGCTGCTTTTGCTCGTCGGTACCGGCGACCAACAAGGTCGGGCCGGCCCACCCGATCCCGATCGGGTTCATCGGCCGGGGGACGCCCAGCTCACGGCTGACCTCGTCCAGTTCGAGCTGGTCGGCGGCACTCGCCGCCAGTCCCCACGGCTCGGGCCAGTGCGGGGTGACGAACCCGGCTCGGGCCAAACGGGAGTTCCAATCGGGCGGGAACACGCCCCCGGGTGCGTGCTCCGCGACGAGGGCTTGTAACCCCTCCGCGGGCGAATACGTGTTCGGACCGGCCACGAGCGCGAACCTATTTCAATCCAGACTCCCGAACGGCCCCGAAGACCTCGTGTGAAACGGGAAGCCACGATGTCGGACGCGCAACGGCGCGCGTCCACAGACGGGGAGCTCGCGCTGGTGGTCGCCGCCGGAGATCGGCTCGCGCTGGGCGAGCTCTACTCCCGCCATTCGGGCCCGTGCTTCGGGCTCGCCCGCCGGGTCCTGGCGGATCGTGTGCTCGCCGAGGAGGTCGTGCAGGAAGTATTCCTGCGGCTGTGGCGTTTTCCCGAGCGATTCGACGCGAGTCGAGGTTCCATGCGTTCCTACCTGTTTGCCCAGGTGCACGGTCGGTCCGTCGATCTGCTGCGCGCAGAGACGGCGAGGCGGGCGCGCGAGCAACGGGAGGCGTTCCGCAGCCCGACGATCGACGACGATCTCGAGCGCGCAGTCGCGGAGCTGAGCGAGGGCGAGACGGTGCGCCGTGCGCTCGCCGATCTCTCCGAAGGTGAGCGCGGCGCGATCGAGCTCGCGTACTTCGGCGGTCACACATATCGAGAGGTCGCGCAGCTGCTCGAGCTGCCGGAAGGCACAGTGAAGAGCCGGATCCGATCCGGACTCTTGCGGCTGCGCGCCGCGCTCATCGAGGCGGGGGTCAACGAATGAACACGGCGACCCCGAACGACCCGGAGCTCGACGCGCTCCTCGGCGCGTACGCGCTCGACGCGCTCGACGACGACGAACGAGTCCGTGTCGAGGCCTACGTCGAGCAGAACCCGAGCGCGCGCGCGGAGGTCGTCGAGCTCCTCGAGAGCGCGGCCGCGCTCGCGCTCGCGCCCGTCGACGACGTGACTGCGCCGGCCGGGCTCTGGGAGCGCATCTCGGAGACGATCGACGGCGAAGAGGAACACGACCTCGTGGTGGCGAACGACGAGCTCGCCGCCCGGCGTGCGTCCCGAACGCCTCGGCGGGTGCGGTGGATGTCGCTCGTCGCCGCGGCCGCGATCGTCGTAGCTGCCGCGCTCGTTGCGCAGGTGGTCTCGGTGCACAATCGCACCAAGGTCGGTACCGGGGAGAAGGAAGCGTCGGCGGCGTTCCAGCGGGCGGTGCACGAGAAGGGTGCCCGCACGGTCGCCCTCACCCCGTTGCACGGTGGGGAAGTCGCGCGGGTTGTGCTGTTGCCCGACGGCAGCGGCTACCTGAAGAGCGACGGGCTGGCCCGGCTCGACGCGGACCACACCTATCAACTGTGGGCGGTGACCGGACCCGAGTCGGATCCGGTCGTGATCTCCGCCGGTGTGCTCGGCTCCAATCCGGAAGCGGCCGCCTTCCGTGCGACCGGCACCGTTCAGGGCTTCGCGATCACGGTCGAGCGAACGCCCGGCGTTGCCCAGTCGACGCAGCCGCCGTACGCCAGCGCGACCCTGTCGTGACCTGAGGTAGAACCCGGCGCGCGACGATGGGTCGTGACCTCGGGTACCGGCTTCGGTGTGCCATTCGGTGTATACGTCCACATCCCGTTCTGTGCGTCGCGGTGCGACTACTGCGACTTCGCGACCTGGACGGATCGCGACCACCTCATCGACGACTACGTCGCGGCCTGCGTCACCGACCTCGACCGACGGCGGGACAGGGTGCCTGGGGCGACGAGCGTGTTCTTCGGCGGGGGTACTCCGTCGCTCATCGCGGGCGGGCAGCTCGCGCGCATTCTCGACGCGATCGAGCGCACGCCCGATGCCGAGGTCACCGTCGAATGCAATCCCGACAGCGTCGACGCCGCGAAGTTCGCCACGTACCGCGCCGCCGGAGTGAATCGCCTGAGCTTCGGGGTGCAGTCGATGGTGCCGCATGTGCTCGCCGCGCTCGGGCGCACGCACGACCCGGCCAACGTCGAACGGGCGGTCACGCTCGCGCGTGACGCCGGGTTCGAGCGCATCAGTGTCGATCTGATCTACGGAACGCCCGGTGAGTCGACGGCGGACTGGCAGCGGTCGCTCGACGACGCGCTCGCGCTCGGTGTCGACCATGTCAGTGCGTACGCGCTCACGGTCGAACCCGCGACTGCGCTGGGCCGGCAGGTCGCGGCGGGCGCGCCCGCGCCCGACGACGACGTGCAGGCCGATGCATACGGGCTCGCCGACGCGACCTTCGCCGACGCCGGGCTCGAGTGGTACGAAATCTCGAACTGGGCCCGGCCCGACCAGGAGTGCCGGCACAACGAGCTCTACTGGACCGGCGGCGAGTACCTCGCGATCGGATGCGCCGCGCACGGCTACACGGGCGGCGAACGTTGGTGGAACGTCCGCACCCCCGAGCGCTACATCGCGGCGGTCGAATCCGGCGCGTCCGCGGTCGGGGGTTCGGAGCGCCTCGACCCCAAGGCCCGGGCCGAGGAGTCGTTCGCGCTGTTCCTCCGGCTCCGGCGGGGTGCGCGCTTCGACCCGGCGGCCGCGGGTCTCGTCGATGATCTCGCCGAACAGGGTCTCCTCACCCGGCCCGCGTCGACGGCGGGCGATCGGATCGTCCTCACCCGGCGGGGCCGGCTGCTCGCGTCCGACCTCACAGCCCGCCTGCTCGTCGCGGCCGCGGCCCCGCCGCTCGAGGAGGAGACGGCCCCGCCGCTCGGGCCCTCGGGGTCGCGGGCCGTGGCTGGCACTCGGTACCATTGAGTGCCAACGGCGGCGAGGGGTAGCGGATGACCGAGCTCGACGAACGCAAAGCGGCGGTGCTGCGCGCGATCGTCGAGCAGTATGTCGACACGGCCCAGCCCGTGGGCTCGCAGACGGTCACGAGCACGACCGGCCTCGGGGTCTCCGCGGCCACCGTCCGCAACGAGATGTCACTGCTCGAGCGCGAGGGCTACATCGCCCAGCCCCATCCCTCCGCGGGCCGGGTGCCGACCGACCGGGGATACCGCTATTACGTCGACCATCTCGCAGGCGCGGGACAGCTCCCCGCAGTCGAGCGGCGCAAGATCGTGGAGTTCTTCAGCACCGCGACGCTCGCGATGGACCAGCTCCTGGCCCGCACGAGCCAGCTGCTCGCCGGCGTCACCTCGCACGCGGCGGTCGTCGTCGGACCCGAAGCGCAGGCGGTCGTGGTGCGGGCCGCCAATCTCGTCCTGCTGCAGCCGCGAGTGGTGCTCGCAGTCGTCGTGCTGTCGAACGGTTCCGTCGAGAAGGACGTCGTAGTCTTCGACGCGGATCTCGTCGACGTCGACGTGGCCGATGCCAGCGCCCGCTTCGCCGGCCAGCTCGCGGGACGGCGCCTCTCCGACGTCGCGCAGGACCCCGCGGCCGCGGCCCGGGAATCTGACGACCGGTCGCCGCGCGACGCGGTCGCCGACATCGTCGAGGCGTCGCGCCTCGCGCTGCGGACCCGTCTCGCCGAACGTCAGAGCGAGCCGCTCTACGTCGGCGGCGCGAGCCGGCTCGCGGCCGAGCACGACGCCTTCCTGACGACGAACACGGCACGCCTGTTCGAGCTGCTGGAGCAGCACGTCGTGCTCGCGTCGCTGATGCGCGAGCTCCTCGGGCCCGGGCTTACCGTCAGCATCGGTTCGGAGAACACGAGTCTCGACCTGCACGAGTGCTCGCTGGTACTCGCGCCCTTCCTCGTCGAAGGGGAGCACGCGGGAACCGTCGGGGTGCTGGGGCCGACCCGCATGGACTACCGCAAGGCCCAGGCCGCCGTATCGGCCGTGTCCCAGCAGCTCGGGCGCCAGCTCTCGCGCTGAAGTGCAGCTGCTGGCCCGGAAATGATGAGCAACAGATGAGCGACCGCAACTACTACGAGGTCCTGGGCGTCGAGCCCAGCGCGACTGACGACGAGATCAAGAAGGCCTTCCGCGGGTTGGCGCGCACCTACCACCCCGACGTGAACCCCGACCCCGCCGCGATCGATCGGTTCAAGGAGATCAATCAGGCGTACGAGACGCTGTGCGATCCCGAGCGCCGGCGCCGCTACGACCAGTTCGGTCCCGAGGGTGCGAACGCGGGCGGCTTCGGTGGCGGCAGTCCGTTCGACGCGGGCGCCTTCGGGCTCAACGACCTCTTCGACGCATTCTTCGGCGGCGGCAGCAGCAGCAGCGGCGGACGCGGCGGCGGCCCCGCGCGTGGGCACGACGCGGAGACCGTCCTCGACCTGACCCTGGAAGACGTCGTCCACGGCGCCCGCAAGAATCTCGACCTGCAGATGCCCGTCGAGTGCACGACCTGCGCGGGGAGTGGCTGCGCGCCCGGCACCCATCCCGATCGTTGCCCCACCTGCGAGGGGAGTGGCGAGGTCCGCCAGGTGCGACGCTCGCTTCTGGGCCAGATCGTGACCGCCGGGCCGTGCACTGCGTGCGGCGCGACGGGACAGATCGTGCCGAACCCGTGCGAGACCTGCGCCGGCAGCGGCCGCGTGAACGGCAAGACCTCGATCGACGTCGACGTCCCCCGGGGCATCGAAGACGGTCAGCAGCTGCGGCTCTCGGGTCGCGGGCCCGCCGCTCCGCGCGGCGGACCGGCTGGCGATCTCTACGTCTCCGTGCGCGTCGCGCGTCATCCCGACCTCGAACGGCGGGGGGACGAGCTCTGGTACAAGCTCCCGATCTCGATCGTGCAGGCCGCGCTCGGAACCCAGGTCGAGATCGAGACGCTCGACGGCGCGCGCGAGATCGACGTCGCTGCCGGGACGCAGCCCGGCGCGATCCATCGCCTGCGCGGGCTCGGGGTTCCGTCGTTGCGCACGTCGCGCCGGGGTGATCTCGTTGTGGAGATCCGCGTCGACGTACCGATGCGCCTGAACGACGACGAGACCGAGCTACTCGCGAAGTTCGCAGAGCTGCGCGGCGAGAAGGTGAGCTCGGTGCACGAGGGACTGCTCGGTCGCATCCGGTCTGTGTTCAAGTCGTGAGTCCGCCCCGAGCGTGAGCGCCCGCGGACCGGCCGGTGCCGACGCGGTCGCGCACGTCTTCGTCGATGCGCTCGACGACCGGTGTGACGTCACCGGCGACGACGGTCATCATCTGCAGAAGGTCAGGCGCCTCGGGGCGGGCGAGATCGTCACCGCGGCCGACGGATCCGGTGCGTGGCGTCGGTATGAGGTGTCCGAAGTGGCGACGCGCCGGCTCACGCTCCACGCGCTTGACGCGATCGAGTTCGTTCCCGAACCCGTGATTGGCGTCGTGCTCGCGGCGGCGCTGACGAAGGGCGGTCTCGACGACGTGGTGACCGCGGCGACCGAGCTGGGCGTCGAACGTGTAATACCCCTTCATACCGAACGCGTCGTCGTGCGCTGGGACGAAGCGCGCGCGGCCCGGGGTGTCGCGCGGCTGCGGATCCTTGCGCGCGAGGCGTCGATGCAGAGTCGCCGCGCGCGGATCCCCGTCATCGACGACGTCCTCGCGCTGCGAATGTTGCGCGAATACGACGGACTTGTGCTCGCCGACCCCGCTGGTGTCGACGTCTCCGATCTGTCGCGACCGACGACGACGAACGCAGGGCGCGCGAGATGGACGGTGATCGTCGGTCCGGAGGGCGGTTTTAGTGCAAACGAGTACGAAATGTTCGCAAAGGTTCCGCGCTTGCGGCTCGGCCCGAACGTGTTGCGCGCAGTCACGGCGCCGATCGCCGCCGTCGCGGTGCTGGTCCAGGCCGCGGGGCACGTGGGTCCAGAGTTACCGCTGACGGAGTGACGGGTGTCGTGTGGTCTCCTGGGGTGGGGCTCCTGTTGAAGGTGTTGTCTCCGTTGAGAAGCATGACTTTCACGGAGCGTGCTGGTATTATTCGTGTGTCGCACTCTCTGCCGTAGGTAGGGCGCGGGTACAGGTCCGACAGACGTCGGGTCCGGGCGAGGGAGCATCGAGTTGGCGAATACCGGGGCGCGGGTCGGCGAGCGATTGCGGGCGATCCGACGGCAGAAGGGCCTGTCCCTCCACGACGTCGAGGCGCGATCGAGCCTGGAATTCAAGGCGTCGGTGCTGGGAGCGTACGAGCGAGGCGAGCGCGCCATCTCGGTGCCGCGTCTCCTCCGGCTGGCCGAGATCTACGAGGTCCCGGCGGACCAGCTTCTGCCGCGCGAGCTCGACGGCGAGATCAGCCTGGTCGAGACGGGTGCGGTCAGCGGGATCGACACGAACGCAAAGTTCACGATCGATCTGGTGCGCCTGCACGAGATCGACGATCCCGACGCCCACATCCTCGACCGGTTCGCCACGTCGTTGCAGCGTGAGCGCCAGGACTTCAACGGGCGCATGCTGACGATCCGGCGCTCCGACCTGCGGGTGCTGGCGTCGTGCATGGGTCGCAGCCTGGAAGAGCTGGGTTCCCGGCTCGAGCAGCTCGGTCTGCGCGCCGCGATCACGACCGGCTGACTGTTTCGCCGGAGCGTCTTCAACCGGACATCGAGGCATCAGGGGACGGCAACGTCGTCCACTCGACTACCCTCGCGCGCACCTTGGCTCGCACTCACGCCGTCAGCACCGAAGCGGGCCGTTCCGCGTCCCGGACCGGGCAGGTCGGCGCTTTGAACCAACCCGTTGAATCGGACGCCTCGGTCAAGATCCTGGTGCCCGGCAACCATCTGATGGTCGGCCTGCTCGGCCAGCGCGACGAGCTCCTCCGCCTGGTCGAGGCGGAATTCGCGGTGCAGATCCTCGTGCGCGGCAACGAGATCAATATCACGGGCAAGGCCGACGAGGTCGAGCGCGTCGGTCGGCTCTTCGAAGAGATGGTGGTGCTGCTCGAGCAGGGCCACGAGCTCGACTTCGACAACCTCGGACGATCGATCGAGATGATGAAGGCTGATCAGCGCCCCACCGACGTGCTCACGACCGAGGTCGTGCGCGGGCGCAAGACGATCCGTCCGAAGACGGCGGGGCAGAAGGTCTACGTCGACGCCGTGCGCGACAACACGGTGACCTTCGCGATCGGGCCCGCCGGCACCGGCAAGAGCTACCTCGCGGTTGCCCTCGCGGTGCAGGCGCTGCAGGCCAAGGAAGTGAACCGGATCATCCTCACTCGGCCCGCGGTCGAGGCCGGCGAACGGCTCGGCTTCCTGCCCGGCGACATGTTGCAGAAGGTCGACCCCTACCTGCGCCCGCTCTACGACGCGCTCTACGACATGGTGGAGCCCGAGGTCGTGGTGCGACTCATGGAGCGGGGCACGATCGAGGTCGCGCCGCTCGCGTACATGCGGGGCCGCACGCTGAACGACTCGTTCATCATCCTCGACGAGGCGCAGAACACCACGCCGGAACAGATGAAGATGTTCCTGACGCGCTTGGGCTTCGGTTCGAAGGTCGTCGTGACCGGCGACGTCACCCAGATCGACCTGCCCGAAGGGCGGGGCCGTTCGGGACTCATGCAGGTGCGCGGCGTGCTCGAGGGGATCAACGGTCTGATGTTCGTCGACCTGAGCTCGCGCGACGTCGTACGCCACCGCATCGTCCAGGACATCGTCGACGCGTACGAGCGCCAGAGCGACCCGAAGTGAGCGACGAGGAGATGGTGATCGACGACTCGCCGTCGGTGTTCGGCGCCGACGAGCAACACGACGTCGAGGTCGACGTCTCGCGCTGGGTGCGGCTCGCGAAGCTCGTGCTCGACAGCGAGCGCGTGAACGCGCGCTACGGCACCGACGTCGAGATGTCGCTGTTGTTCGTTGACGAGACCACAATCGCGGAGCTGAACGTCAGGTTCCTCGGGGGCGACGGTCCGACCGACGTCCTCTCGTTCCCGCTCGACGAGGAGCTGCCGCCCGCCGGCCGCCAACCGGACCAGGGCGGACGCGGCCCGGGTGCACCGTCGGATGCGGGCGATCCGCCCACACTGCTGGGTGACGTGATCGTGTGCCCGCTGGTGGCCGGGCGCCAGGCCCTCGAGCGGGGCATCCCCGCCGACGACGAGATCGCGTTGCTCGTTGTCCACGGCGTGCTGCACCTGCTCGACTACGACCATGCCGAACCCGAGGAGACCACCGCCATGCGCCGGCGCGAACAGGAGCTCCTCGCCAAGTTCCGCGAAGTCGAGCGCGAGATGTTCGGGGCATAGGTCGTGGGCCGCAACGCACCTCCAGATACCGTGAGCCGCTCGATGAGGTCGAGTGCGCCGGAAGTTCCGCCGGGATGGCCGTCGTGAGCGCGATCTCCATCTCCATCGTCGCGATGCTGTGGGTCCTGTCCGGCGTGCTCGCGCTCGCGGAGACCGCGTTCACCCGGGTCAACCCGATCCGTCTGCGCGCACTCGACGAAGAAGGCGACAAGCGCGCCCGAAGAGTGTTGCGTCTGCTCGAGCGTCCCGAGCAGACGCTCAACAGCATCCTGTTGCTCGTGCTCGGGTGCCAGATGATCGGCGCGACCCTGCTCGGCACCGTGTTGCAACCGTCCTTCGGAGCCGCCGGCATCGCTATCAGCATCTTCGTCGAGATCTTCGTGGTCTTCACGCTGTTCGAAGTGGTGCCCAAGACCTTCGCGCTGCAACACAGCGACCGCACCGCTCTCGCGATCTCGCCGCTACTCGCGTCGGTCACCGGCTTCCCGCCGCTGCGTGTCCTCACCCGCGGCTTCATCGGCTTCGCGAACATCGTGTTGCCGGGCAAGGGCATGCGCCTCGGTCCGTTCGCCAGCGAGGCCGACATCCTCACGATGGCCGACGTCGCCGCCCAGGAAGACTCGATCGAACCCGAGGAGCGTGAGCTCATCCACTCGATCTTCGACTTCGGCGACACAGTCGTGCGCGAGGTCATGCTGCCCCGCACCGACATGGTCGCCCTCGAGGCCGAGGCGACGGTCGACGAGGCGATCGCGGTGGCGATCGAGGCGGGCAACTCGCGCTACCCGGCCTACGAGGACACCACCGACAACATCGTCGGCCTCGTGTTCGTCAAGGATCTGCTCGCCCGGGTCGCGGCCGACGAACGCACCGAGCCCGTGCGCGTCAGCATGCGCCCCGCGCACTTCGTGCCGGAGTCGAAACGCGTGGCGGAGCTCCTGCGCGAGATGCAGACGGAGAAGTTCCACATGGCGATCGTCGTCGACGAGTACGGCGGCACCGCCGGTCTCGTCACGATGGAGGACCTGCTCGAAGAGATCGTCGGGGAGATCACAGATGAGTACGACCCACCGGAACCGACGGTCGAGCGCATGCCGAGCGGCGCGTTGCGCGCTCCGGGACGTACGCCGATCGACGAGGTCAACGACCTGCTCGACGTCGATCTCCCCCAAGACGAGTGGGACACGGTCGGCGGCCTCGTCTTCAACACGCTCGGGCACGTCCCGATCGAAGGCGAGTGCCTTGAGGTCGACGGCCTGGAGTTCTGCGCGGAACGTGTCCAGGGTCGGCGCATCGTGTCGGTGATCATCACGCGCGTCCCTGCTGCGGTCGGAGAAGAAGCCCCCGCGACCGCCGATCGCGGCGAATGAGCGACGCGGCTGCGAGCAACGCGTACGAAGAGACGGGCTTTCGCTCCGGGTTCGTGTCGCTGGTCGGTCGGCCCAACGTCGGCAAGTCGACGCTGCTGAACCAGATCATCGGGCGCAAGGTCTCGATCGTCTCCGAGAAACCGCAGACGACCCGCACGCAGGTGAGGGGAGTGCGTACGACCGCCGACTCGCAGATCGTGTTCCTCGACACCCCGGGGGTGCACAGGCCGCGCACACTGCTCGGTGCACGTGCGAACGACCGCGCCCTCACGACCCTGGCCGAGGTCGACGTCGTGTGCTTCCTGATCGAGGCGAACGCCGCGATCGGTCCCGGCGACCGGTTCGTCGCCGCCCGTCTCGCCGAGGTCTCCACGCCGGTCGTGCTGGCGGTCAACAAGACGGATCTCGCGTCGAAGGACGCCATCTTCGACCACTTGGCCCAGGCTTCGGGCGAGCTCGGTGACTTCGCCGCGTTCGTGCCGCTCTCCGCTCGAGGCGGCGAGGGCGTGCCCGCGCTCCTCGGCGAGCTCGAGTCCCGACTGCCGCCCGGTCCGCACTACTACCCGGACGGCATGGTCTCCGACCAGCCCGAATCGTTCCTGGCCGCGGAGCTGGTGCGCGAGCAACTGCTCGTGATGGCGCGTGAGGAGCTGCCGCACTCCATTGCTGTGAACGCCGACGAGGTCGAGGAACGCGAGACCGCCGACGGACCACTGCTCGTGGTGCGGGTCATCATCCGGGTCGAGCGGGACTCCCAGAAAGGGATCGTGATCGGGAAGGGGGGTGCGGTGCTGAAGGCGGCGGGAACGGCCGCGCGCCTCGAGCTGGAAGCGCTCCTCGGTACCCGGGTCCACCTGGAGACGCGGGTCAAGGTCGATCCCGACTGGCAGCGCAAATCCGGTTCCCTCGACCGGCTGGGGCTCTAACGGGCGCAGCCGTGTCCCGTGCGGACGAAGCGCAGCGCAGCGGAGCCCGAGGGAGCCCTATTTGTGCTTGTGATCATGCGCGTGTCACCACCTCGCGCGGTTGCCGTGCCAGAGTTGAGTTCTGGAGAATCGACCGTTGTAGAGTCCGGCCGATCTCCTGCAGAGACTCGTCGCCGAGAGAGGCTGATGTTGGACCGCACCCACCGGTTCCGGCGCGCAGGCACTACTGCCGCCATCGCGATTGCCGTCGTCGCGTTGGCGGGATGTGGTGACAGCACCGGGCCGAAGAACAAACAGAACGCGCTGCGACCAGCCGGAAAGTACGCGCGCCAGATCCTCCACCTGACCGAGCCCTTCTTCTGGGTCGCGGTCGTCGTCGGGGTTGGCGTCATCGCAGGAACCCTCTATGTCGCGCTGCGGTTCCGGGAGAAGCCGGGCGAGGAGCGTTCGCCCGTCCAGGTCCACGGCAACACCGCCCTCGAGATCAGCTGGACGATCATCCCGGCCGTAATCCTCGCGATCATGGCCGTGCCGACCGTCGCCACCATCTTCAGCCTGGCGAAGAAGCCCACCGGCCCGAACGTGGTGCACGTCACCGTGACGGCCCGGCAGTGGTGGTGGGAATTCAAGTACACCGACGCGAACAACAACGTCGAGACCGCGAACGAGCTGCACATCCCGGCCGGACAGCCGATCTCGCTCACGCTCCAGACGCCGACGTGCTCGCCGACGCCGTGCTACCTGAATGGCGTCATCCATTCGTTCTGGATCCCGGAGCTCAACGGGAAGAAGGATGTCGTCCCCGGCCGCAAGCAGTTCTTGAAGCTCGAGGCCGACGATCCCGGCGTCTACCAGGGGCAGTGCGCGGAGTACTGCGGTCTCTCGCACGCCGACATGCGAATGCGCGTGATCGCCCAGACTCCGGCCGAGTACGACGCCTGGGTCAAGAGTCAGTTAGCGCAGAAGACGACGGAGGCGCAGCTGCTCAAGGACGTGAACAACACCACGTACGCCTGCGCGAGCTGTCACAGTTTCAAGTCGGCCACTGCGGGCGCGGTCGCGCCCAACCTCACCCACCTCGCCGATCGGACCGCCTTCGCAGGCGACAAGTACCTCCTGAACTACGACAACTTGTGGAAGTGGATCTACGACGCCCCCTCCCGTAAGCCGATGGGGAACCTGTTGCAGCACATGCCCAACTTCAGTGCGTCGCCGTTCAACATGACAAAAGCCGAGGCGCAGAAGATCGCGTGCTCCTTGCTGACCGATACCGCCACCAATCCGGGTCCGACCCCGGCGGAGTGTGTAGGCAAATGACCACAGTCGAAGACGCCACCGCGCTCGTCCACACTCCCGACCAGGGGGCGCGGATACTCCAGCGCCCGCGCACGACGACCGGGCCCTGGAGCTGGGTCACGACGGTCGACCACAAAAAAATCGGGATCATGTACGGCACCCTCGCGATTTTCTTCTTCTGCGTGGGTGGCATCGAGGCGTTGTTCATCCGGCTCCAGCTCGCACGCCCCAACGGCACCATCTTGAGCGCGGCCCGTTACAACGAATTCTTCACCATGCACGGCACCACGATGATCTTCCTTTTGGGAATGCCGATCGCGGCCGCGTTCGGCAACTATCTCGTGCCGCTGATGATCGGGACGCGCGACGTCGCGTTCCCGCGCCTCAACATGCTCGGGTTCTGGATCTTCGCCTTCGGCGGGATCTTCCTGTACTCGTCGTTCGCGCTGGGCGGCGCACCTGACGGCGGTTGGTTCGGCTACGCCCCGCTCACCAGCACCCCGTTCGCCAACGGTTACCTCCCCGGCCACGGCACCGACTTCTGGGCGGTCGGCATCATCATGCTCGGCATTGGCTCGGTCGCGACCGCCGTGAACTTCTTGGTGACGATCCTCAACATGCGCGCGCCCGGGATGACGATGATGCGCATGCCGGTGTTCGTATGGATGATCCTCGTGACCGCGTTCCTGACGCTGTTCGCGATGCCGCCCGTGACCGCGGCGCTGATCATGGTCTTCATGGACCGCAACTTCCACACGAACTTCTTCAATGCGGCCGCGGGTGGAGACCCGCTCGTGTACCAGAACCTGTTCTGGATCTTCGGCCATCCGGAGGTGTACATCCTGATCCTTCCGGGATTCGCCATCGTGTCGGAGATCCTTCCGGTCTTCTCACGCAAGCCGCTCTTCGGCTACTCGGTCGTCGTCTTCTCGGGCATCGCGATCGGTTTCCTCGGCTGGGGCGTGTGGGCGCACCACATGTTCGCCTCCGGGCTGGGTCCCGTCGCCGTCTCTGCGTTCGGGATGTCGACGATGCTCATCGCGATCCCGACCGGCGTGAAGATCTTCAACTGGCTGGCCACCGTGTGGGGCGGTGCCGTACGACTCAGAACGCCCATGCTGTTCGCGCTCGGCTTCATCGCCCAGTTCACCATCGGCGGCCTCTCGGGCGTCTTGCACGCGATCGTGCCGAGCGACACGCAGCAGACCGACACGTACTTCGTGATCGCCCACTTCCACTACGTGCTGTTCGGCGGCCTCGTCTTCTCCGTGTTCGGTGGCTTCTACTACTGGTGGCCGAAGTTCTTCGGCAAGATGCTCAACGAGAAGCTGGGCAAGCTGAACTTCTGGCTGATGGTCGTCGGGTTCAACCTCACGTTCTTCCCAATGCACTTCCTCGGCTTCGAGGGCCAGCCCCGCCGTACCTACACGTATCCGTCGGGCATGGGCTGGGACACGCTCAACCTGTTGGCCACGATCGGCGCGTTCATCATCGCCCTGTCGGTGCTCACGTTCTTGGTGAACGTGATCTTCACCTCCCGCCGTGGGGCGAAGGTCGGCCACGACCCGTGGGATGCGCGCACCTTGGAGTGGAGCATCCCGTCGCCGCCGCCCGAGTACAACTTCGCGGTCGTGCCCGTCGTCACGAGTCTCGATGATTACTGGCACCGCAAGTACACCGAGGACGACGAGGGCCGTCTGGTGCGGCTGCCGACGGGCGGATCGGGAGACGACGAGGATCTGACGCCCGCCGGGTTCGATCCGCACAGCATCCATATGCCGTCGCCGTCGTACTGGCCCCTGATCTTCGCGATGGGCCTGCCGATCATCGGATACGGCTTCGTGTTCAAGAACTGGTGGCTGTTGGCGGCCGGGGTGCTGGTCGCGTTCTTCGGGCTCAACGGCTGGGCGATCGAGCCGTCGACCGAACCGGATCCGACCACGACGCCGGAACGACACGGGACGGAGGTGCACTGATGGCGCTTGTCGCGACGGGTTCGTCGGAGCTCGTTCCGACACCCGGGCACGCCGGGCACGCTCACGACACCAACACCGGCGTCAGCAACCCGAAGCTTGCTATCTGGCTGTTCCTGTCGTCGGAGGCGCTCTTCTTCGGTGCCTTCATCTCGACGTACTTTCTCTACCGCGGTCGTGACGCCCAGTTCCTGAAGGGCCCCACGCCCGACAAGCTCCTCAACATCCCGTTCACGTCGGTGACGTCGTTCGTGCTGCTCATGAGCTCGCTGACGATGGTGCTCGCCCTCGCCGCGATCCAGCGGGGCGATCACACCCGGCTGCGGATCTGGCTGCTCGCAACCTGTCTGTTCGGCGCCACGTTCGTCGGCGGTCAGCTCTACGAGTTCACCGAGTTCTATCGCAAGGGCCTGCACCTCTCGACGAACATGTTCGGGACGACGTTCTTCGTGCTGACCGGTCTGCACGGCGCCCACGTCACGATCGGCATCATCTGGCTGCTCTTGTTGTGGGGTCGCTCGATGCAGGGCCGGCTGCCGTCCGAGAAGTCGGAGGCGATCGAGATCGCCGGCCTCTACTGGCACTTCGTCGACGTGGTGTGGATCTTCATCTTCACCGCGATCTATCTGATCCCGACGCACTGAGGATGCTCGTATGACCGACGGCACGGACCTTGTAACGCTCCCGGTCGACGGGACACCCGCCGCGGGCGCGATCGACGAACTCGCGGCGCTCGGCTCTCGCGACGGGGTCGTCGCCGAGCCTCACTCACATCCAGGTCCGCGCCAGTACGTGCTGATCGCGATCGTGCTCGTGATCCTTACCGGGGTCGAGGTCGCCACCTCGTATCTCGACGGTCACGTGAACTCGAACCTGCTGATCGTCGCGCTCGGCATCATGGCCGCGGTGAAGTTCTTCCTGGTCGCGGCGTGGTACATGCACATGAAGCAGGACTCGGCCACGTTCCGGCGCCTGTTCCTCGCCGGCCTGATCCTGGCGTGCACCGTCTACGGGGTGTTGCTCGTCGTGTTCTCCAGCACCGTCTTGAAGTCGTAGGGAACCGTGCTCGCCGACGTCGCCTTTCCCGGTTGGGTCCCGCACCCGGAGGTCTGGCTCCTGGTCGGCGCGATCGCGGCCGGGTACGCGGTCGCTGTGAACCGCCTCGGTCCGCGTCTCGCTGCCACCGGCACTCAGGTCGTCACCCGGTTCCAGATCGCCACGTTCTCGTCGGGGCTGCTCGCAATATGGGTCGCGTCCGACTGGCCGATCCATGATCTCGCCGAGCGCTATCTCTACTGGGTTCACATGGTGCAGCACACGTCGTACGCGATCGTGGCGGCACCGCTGCTACTGATGGGAACGCCGACGTGGCTGGCGCGCTGGCTCCTGTCGCCACGCTGGCTGCTGAAATCAGTGCGCTACATGTCGCGGTTGATACCGGCCACGTTGCTCTTCAACGCCGTGGTGATCTTCACCCACATCCCGGCGGTGGTCGACGCTTCTCTCCACAACGGGCTGCTCCACTTCAGCCTGCATGCACTACTGCTCCTGTCCTCGCTGATCGTGTGGATGCCGCTGCTCAGCCCACTGCCCGAGGTACCCCGCCTGCAGCCGCTCGCCCGCATGCTGTTCCTGTTCTTGCAGTCCATCGTGCCGACGGTTCCCGCCTCGTTCCTCACCTTCGGTGATCACCCGCTCTACAAGTTCTACGAGACCGTTCCCCGGCTCTGGGGTATATCCGCCCTCGACGACATGCGCTTCGCCGGGCTGATCATGAAGATCCTCTGGGGCTTCAGCCTGTGGATCACGATCACTGTGGTGTTCTTCCGGTGGCACAATGCCGAGGAGAAGGGCTCACCGGCCCGGCGTGTATCGCGCGACCTCGACCGCGAACTGATGGAGTTGCAGAAGCGATGACGAGCACCCCGACCCAAGAACGCGACGAGACCCCTGCGGAGACTCCGGTCCCCGCGTCGGCGGTCGAGAAGGTGCCCTTCTGGGACCGGCCGTACGTCGAGCGCTACTTCACGCCCTTCTTCCTGCCGGTCGCGGTGATCGTCGGTCTCGTCGCGTACATCATCAACATCTCCCGCATCTTCTTGTCGGGCCACGGACACATCCCGATCTTCGTGGGTTCGGCCATCACCGTGATGATCCTCATCGGCGCCACGGTGCTCTCGGCCGGTTCGCAGCGCCTGCGCAGCTCCGCGATCACGCTCGTCACCGCTGCATTCATCTTCTCGATCATGTCGAGCGGTTGGCTCGTGCTCGGTCACGCGCAGCCCGAGGCAACCGGCCCGACCTCGCTCCCGGCGACCTTGAAGGTGAAGCAGCCTCCGCTCAAGGTCACGGCCGCACCCGGCAACGCGCTCAAGTTCGTGCCCGACGCCCTCACCGCCACGACCGGTCTCGCCAAGATCGAGGTCGCCGTCGCCGGCGCCGGTCACACGTTCAGTATGCAGGACCCCACCACGCTGTGGGCGTCGTTGAGCCTGAACGCGGTGGGCACGACCGACAGTGGCGTCGCGTACTTCGCCAAGCCCGGTGTCTACGTGTTCTTCTGCGCGATCCCCGGCCACGAAGCCGCGGGCATGAAGGGCACGATCACCGTGACAGGACCGCCCGTGACGCTGACCGCGGCCCTTACGCAGTCGGGTAACCCGGCCAGCGCAGCGGGCTAGGGAACGCGCCAGTTTCCCGAACTCAGGGGAGGCCCAGTTTCCCGAACTCAGGGGACGCGCAGTTTCCCGAACTCAGGGGACGCGCAGTTTCCCGAACTCAGGGGACGCGAACGTTCAGCGCGGCGCTCACGGCTTCCATCGAGCCGGGGAGCGGGCCGACGCGTTCTCCGTCGGCGTACACCTCCATCGGGATCGAGGCGTCGAGCGACTCCAGGTAGACGTTCTTGCCCCGCAGGGTCGTCACCTTGGGGTGACCCACGTGGGTGCCCTTGAAGACCTTGGGGAAGTTGTAGAGGAACTCGGCGCGGCCCATCTCGCAAACGATGGTGACGTCGAGGAGACCGTCGTCGAGCTTGGCCCCGGGCGTGACGTTCATGCCGCCCGCGTAGGCGGGGCCGTTGCCGACCGCCACGAGCCACGCCTTGGTCTCGAGCGACTTGCCGTCGACGGTGACCCGGAACTGATGCGGCTTGTAGACGGCGAGCGTGCGTAGTACAGCGGCGACGTAGAGGCCGGTGCCCGAAAGCCGGCGGACGGTGTTGGCCCAGCGGTTGGCCTCGGCGTCGAAGCCCGATGCGGTGACGCACGTGTACCAACGGCCGTTCACCCGGCCGAGATCGACGACCTTGTCGTGCCCGCTCGAGATCGCGTCGAACGCCCGCAGTGGGTTCTTGGGGTCGTAGCCGAGCACGCGGGCGAAGTCGTTGCCGGCGCCGGTGGGCACCACCGCGAGGCGCTTGCCGGTGTCGGCGGCCACGCCCGCGACCTCGGTGACGAGACCGTCACCACCGCACGCGACGAGGTCGTGACCGTCGTCGGCGGCCGCGCGCGCGAGCTTGGTGGGCGCGCCCGGTTCGGGGGAGACGTACAGCGTGATGCCCGCGACCCGGGCCGCGCGCTCGAGGTCGGGAAGCAGCTTTTGGGTGCGGCCCCGACCGGCCACCGGGTTCACGATCGCCGTCCACGGCACGGCCGGAAGCTATCGGTTCAGCGCGGGTAGCGTCCGGGACGGTGCCGAGCGAACTGGACTCCAGCCGGATTCCGGCACACGTTGCGATCGTCATGGATGGCAACGGTCGGTGGGCGCAGCAACGCGGGTTGAAGCGCACCGAGGGCCACGCCGCGGGCGAAGAGGCGCTGTTCGACACGGTCGACGGCGCGCTCGACATCGGGCTGCA
Organism: Actinomycetota bacterium; assembly: GCA_041691275.1. Lineage (GTDB taxonomy): Bacteria > Actinomycetota > Acidimicrobiia > IMCC26256 > PALSA-610 > PALSA-610. Next base: position 31,400 of record JBEPUZ010000016.1, read on the forward strand.
GTGGCTCACCGTCTACGCGTTCTCGACCGAGAACTGGCGGCGCCCGCTCGACGAGGTGCGCTTCCTCATGAACTTCAATGAGCGACTCCTGGTCGCGCGGCGCGACGACCTCAACGAGCGGGGCGTGCGCGTCCGCTTCATCGGACGCCGGGGTGGTCGGGTCCCCCGCCGCGTCCGCCGGCGCATCGAGGAGAGCGAAGAGCTCACCCGTTCGAACCGCCGGCTGACGTTGACGTTCGCGTTCAACTACGGCGGCCGGGCCGAGATCGTCGATGCGGTGCGCGCGATTGCGCAGGAAGCCGCCGACGGGCGCATCGATCCGAAGAAGATCGACGAGCGCACGATCGGGAGGCACCTCTACGCGCCTGACATGCCCGACCCCGATCTCCTCGTTCGCACGAGTGGCGAGTTCCGGATATCGAATTATCTGCTGTGGGAGCTCGCGTATTCGGAGCTCGTGTTCACCGATGTGCTCTGGCCCGACTTCCGCACCCGTCACCTCGTCGAGTCCATCGCCGAGTACCAACGCCGCGACCGCCGCTTCGGCGCCGTCTGAGACCCCCAAATACCTCGCAACTGTTGTGGGGGGGGGGGGGGGCCCGCGGGGGGGGGCGGGCCGCGCGGGGGGGGCGGCGGCGCCGGGGAGGTAAGGGGGGTTGGGGGGGGGGGGGGGTGGGGGCGGGGGGGGGGGGGGGGGGGCGCCCGCCCCCAAAAAAAACCATTGTGGGGGTGTTTTTCCCCCCCCGGGGGGCTAAAACCGCGCCCAACAGTTGACAACGAGACACGTGAATTACACTCGTGTAATGCCGGGGCTGTATCGAGACGAAGGCGTGGTGCTCCGGACCATCAAGCTCGGCGAGGCCGATCGCATCGTCACCTTCTTGACCCAGGGTCACGGCAAGGTGCGGGCCGTCGCCAAAGGCGTCCGCAAGACGTCGAGCCGTTTCGGCGCCCGGCTCGAGCCCATGACCCGGGTCGCGCTCCAGTGCTACCGGGGCCGCGAGCTCGACGTGGTCACCCAGGCGGAGACGCTCGAGGCGAACCGGGTGCTGCGGGAGGAGTACGGGTTGCTCACGCACGCGATCCCGATGCTCGAAGCCGTCGACCAGGTCGCACAGGAGCACGAGCCGAACCCGGCGCTCTACCGCATGCTCACCGGCGCGCTCCGGGCCCTGGGCGAGCTCCAGAACCCGCTCGTTACTTCCGCGTTCTTCTGGAAGCTGCTCTCGCTCGAAGGCATCCATCCGCTGCTCGACGACTGCGCCCGTTGCGGTGCCGCCGGTTCCGAGAGCGGAGGCGGCGGTGATGCCGAGCTGGTCGCGTTCGATCTCGACGAGGGCGGGACGTTGTGTCGTTCGTGCGCGCGCGGTGGCGGCTGGCCGCTGACGTATCCCGCGCTGCATCTGATGCGACGCATGCTCGGTGGCGGCTTGAACGGCGTGTTCGCGCAGGAGCCCGGACCGGAGACGCACGAGGTGGAGCAACTCGGCATCCGTGCGGTCGAGCATCACGTCGAACGCCGCCTGCGGTCGACCGCGCTGCTCTAGCGGCAGTCTCGCGCCGCCCCAGCAGGGATTATCCGGTTGACACCCGCCATTACAGGCCGGGAGATGGAGGGTCCGCCGACTACTCTGGACTGCCTATGGCAGCCGTTGGCGACCCCAAGTTGATGGATCGCGTCGTCAACCTCGCGAAGCGACGCGGGCTCGTGTTCCCGTCGTCCGACATCTACGGGGGCTTCCGTTCCACCTGGGATTACGGGCCTCTCGGCGTGTTGCTCAAGCGCAACGTCAAAGAGGCGTGGTGGCGCTCGATGGTGCAGCTTCGCACCGACGTCGTCGGTCTCGACTCCGCCATCCTCATGGCGCCCAAGGTGTGGGAGGCGAGCGGTCACGTCGGCACGTTCACCGACCCGCTCGTCGACTGCCGCAACTGCAAGGAGCGCTTCCGCGCC
>JBEPUZ010000017.1:0-31680 GCA_041691275.1 Actinomycetota bacterium
GGTCAAGGCCGGTGTCTTCGAACGAATAGTCGTGGCGCCCATGACGTTCGCGAGGTCTCGCCGCGAGATACCCGCGCATTTGCTGCTCGACGTCGTCGGTCAGCTCTGAGCCGATGCGCTCGTAGACGGAGCGCAGCGTCGGCCACGGATCGCCGACGAGATCGTCGAAGCGTACGTCGATGATCCGGTCGTCGGGCAGGGTCCCGTCGGCGCGCCACTGCATGACCAGGTTCATCGCGATCGCCGAGCCGCCAACCGCGCTCTTCACCACCGCGTTCACGTCGACGGTGTCGCTGTGCATCCAGCGCAGCGTCGCCATGATGCTGACGAGCGAGGGCAACACCTTCAGCGGATCGCGGTGGGTCAGGATCACGTACGCGTCGGGATACTCGGCGAAGAACGCGGGCAACTTCGCCAGGTACGACGGCGACTTCAGGACCCAACGATCTCCTCGACACCGCCACTGCAGCAGCTGCAGGAACCGGCGGTGCGAACGGAAGCCGGGCCGCGGATCCGACCTCGCCAACCACCGGGCGTAGCTCGGCACCGGGTACGAACCCATGAGGTGATCCGACGCGAACTCCAGCATGTCGATGAGCGGGTCCTCGTTGGGGACGTCACCGCCGTTGTCGTGCATCGTCTGGTACTCCGGCGCGATCAGGTGCCAGAACCGGTACTCCTGGTCGGCCGCGGCGATGCGGGCATCGGTCAGGTACGTCGCGCGTTCCGGCGGCGGGCACGGGTGCAGGAGCTCCCACGTGCGCGCGACCCGATGCGCAGGATCCTGGGCGAGGAGCTCGTGCAGGATCGACGTGCCCGAGCGGCCGGTCCCGACGACCAGCACCGGCAAGCTGATCGGTTCGTCGAGGATCTCCGGATTCGCGCCGAGCGTCGCGTGCACCTGGAGCCGGTTGACGAGCGTGCGCACGATGTCGTTGCGCGCCTGGATCCGACCGAGCATGTGCAGATCGGCCTCCTCTTCCAGCGCGCGCAGGAAGACGTCGAACGGTTCCCGCCAGCCGTCGTCGCCGAAGTCGTCGAGCCCGGTCGCGCTGCACGCGGCGTCGAGCAGCGACTCGGCATCGAGCGAAACGAGAGCGGTGGGTGAGTCGATCTGACGCCCGAACGCATTCAGCTCCGTCACCCACTCCGGACGCGGCTTCGGTGACCACACCATGATTCAGACGTACCGCGCGAGCACACTCGCGCGCCGTTTCGCGAGCCCGGTGCGCCGCGCGGACGCATCGACCACCGGATGCGTTCCCGGGACGAGATTGCGGACCGATGAAAGAGGTACGACCTGCGCTTCGGGCACAGGACGCGAACGCGTGTCGATCGACCGGTACACGAGCATCCCCTCGGGTTGGCGCTCGGTGTCGATCCAGTTGGGAACGCCGGGATCGGATCCCGTGACCACGAGCCGTATTCGTCCGTCGTCGTCGACGAAGGTCTGGGTCATGTTCAGGCTCGTCTGGCGGTTCGCGAAGTCGCCGGAGTCGAGGCGGTACCGATGATGCACCGTCCAACCCCAGTAGCCGGCGTCGGGAACATCGGTCGTAATCACCAACGCCTCGTCGGCTTCGAGCTGCCACCAACCCGCGCCGTACGCGATCGTCGGCGCACCTCCCCGCGGCGTCGATGGCGGCGCGACCGCGTTGCGGGGCAGGGAGTCGCGCGCCCGCTCCACGTACGTGCACCAGTAGTCGACCGACCGCTCCACCCACGTGGCCGCCCGATCGAGCGCGGCGGCGAGGTCGAGCGACGTCATGACCGCCGACGGTCGATCGCTCGTATCGACCCGCTCGATCGTCAAGGTCGCGGCGCGGTCGCGTTCCCAATCACAGAGGTACTGGCGGGCGAGGAACAGGCGCGCGCCTGCGTGTGACTCGACCCAGTTGCGATCGTGGCGGTCGGGCGAGATCCAGAGCTCGAGCGAACCGTCGGGCCCGACGTCGAGATCGGCGAGCGTGCACTCCGAGAACACGCCGTACTCCCCGAGGTGCATGTCGCCGTCGACGAGGGAGAAGAGCGCCGACCGCACTCCCGCGACGTTCCCCGATACGCGATACGTCGCCGCGGGATCGATCGGAGCGCGCGTGTAGACGTTGTCGGGGTTCGGCCCTCCCCATTGCACCCACGGCTCCTCGTAGCGATGGAACAACGGGTCGGCCCCGTCACCGAACTCCACTTCGGCTTGCAACGCCATCACGACCTGTCGGGTCAGGTGCCGCGCGCACAACGCCCGATCGGTGTCCGACGCCGGGAACGGGGGCTCCGCGACCCGTCCGCCGATCTCAGCGAGTCGCGCGCAGAACGCGCTCCACGATTTCGCTACACCGCTCCCGAGATCGCTGCCAGCATCAACCATTTCCTCATCCTGACAGGAGAAACGACCGTGCACGAGGAACGACAGGAGTCCAGACTGTCGGTATGCGTGGGGATCCCGATGAGCTGGTGGGTCGGCGCGCGGAGCTCGCGTGGTTGCGACAGCGCATGCAGCTCTCGGTTCGCGGGGCGCCACAGTGCGCGTTCATTAGCGGACCGACCGGAATCGGGAAGTCGCGCCTGGCGCTCGAGCTCATCACGCACGCGAAGGCGGCGGGTTTCCTCACCCTCGTCGGCCGCGGTTACGACGACGTCGCGGTGCCGTTCCTTCCGTTACGCGAACACATCTTCCCCGAGCTGGCGCAGCTGCTCGACAACGGTTCCGGAGCGCCTCACGCGCTCGGAATCGCGAGCGGCGAAGACACCGACGGCTTTTCCGAGTCGTGGGAGCAGGCGGCGTCGACGAAGCTGCTCCTCGAGCTCACCGATCTCGTCTTCCAAGCCGCGGCGCGCCGTCCGTTGCTGCTCTTCCTCGACGACCTGCACTGGGCCGACAGCGCGACGCTCGCGGTCGCTCGTCACGTCGTCTACCGGCTCGCCGGGGGTCGCCAGGCGACACCGCTACTCCTCGTCGTCGCGGCCCGGCCCGCGCCCGCGACGGAACCTCTGCGGCGCGAGCCCCGCTGCGCGGTCGTGGCGCTGGCCGGTCTCGACCCGTTGGAGGCGACGGACCTGGCCCGGCGCCGCGGTGCAACGCGGGTCACCCGGCAGTGGATATGGGAACAGACCAAGGGAAATCCCTTGCTCATCGAGTCGATCGCCCACGAGGTGGGCTCAACCGGCGGCGCGGATGTCCGGATGCCGAAGGACGCGCAAACCGCGTTCCGCGACCTCGTGCAGCGACTCTCGCCCAGTTGCATCGACGTCCTGGAACGGGCCGCCATCCTCGTTCCCGACCTCTCGATCGACGCCCTCGCGCGACTCGACCGGTGGGACCGCGAGACGATCGTCGCCGCGATCGACGAGGCCTGCCTGGCGGGCGTGCTCGCCGACGATGCGACCGACCTGCGCTTCGCGCACCCCCTGGCCCAACAGTGCTGCCTCCAACGCATGGGTCCGATCGCGCGCGCCCGAGCGCTCGCAGACGTCGCGCGTGTGCTCGGACCGCCGGACGGCCCCGCGCTGATGCCGGTCGCACGGCATCTGGTGCTCGCAGGATCGGAAGCCGATCCCGACGAAGTAGCCACACTCGCGGCCGCAGCGGGCCGGCGTTCGCACGACATGTGCGCGTGGGAGGAGGCCGCCGGATTCTTCGAGGCCGCCATCGCGACGCAGGACCGGCGCCGTGTGCACGCAACTGCCGCCGAGCGCGCGACGCTCCATCTGGCGGCCGGCCGGTGTCACCAGTTCGCGCTCGACAGCGACGGCGGACGCCGCCACTTCGAACGCGCCGCCGTCCTCAGTCACGAGGCTCGCGACGTGGTGGGCGAGACCCAGGCGCAGAGCGAACGGCTGATGTGCCTCGTCTCCGCGGGCTCGGTGCGCGGACGCGACTGCGAGATCGTCGAGGCGCTGGCCCGGCAGATCGAGACCGACGCGCCGGACCTCGCCGCCGAGGTGCTGACCATCGTCTCGCAAGCACAATGGGCGGCCGGAAAGATCCCGGAGGCACGCCTGACGATCGACCGCACCCTCGCGCTCGCAGTACCGCGCGGGCTCTACAGCACCGCGGCGCGGGCGTGCGTCTCTCGCGCGATCACGAACTGGTTCACCGTCGACCTCGAGAGTGCGCTCGACGATCTCTACACCGCCGACGAGTACGTGCGCCGTGGGCCCGATCGGATGCGCCGGATCGGGCCGTCCTACCGGCTACCACTCACCCTGCTGTGGCTCGGACGGCTCGACGAGGCGCGGATCGCAATCGACCGCGCGACGACGCTTTCGAACGAGGTCGGCTCCCTGTGGGAGTACGGCCTCGTCCTGGCCGCGCGTGCCGGCCTCGCACTGTTGTCGGGCGACGTGACCGCGGCGGACGAAGACGCCGACCGGGCATCGCGGCTGCAGGCACTGTCGGGATACAGCTGGACGACGGCGTTGTTGCTGCCCGCGCTCGCGCTCGCACACCTGAACCGGGGCGACATCGACGGGGCGACGGAGGCCGTGTCGACGTGGGAGGCCGGCGCCGACGACCTCTCCCGCAGCGTCTACATCGCGCTGATGCGCAGCGTCATAGCCGTGCGCGCCGGTCGCGCCGGTCGTGAGGTGCTCGATCTCCTGCCGCGGCTCCCTATCGAGCCGATGCTCGGCGCCCAGGACCTCGCGGCACTGGTCATCGACATCGCGCGCGCGCTCGACGAACCGGAGGTCGCGCGACCAGCGTTGGCGCTGGTCGAGGCGACGATCGAACGCGGGATGATCGTGTCGAGCAGCCTTGCGGTGATGCTGACCCGGATCGCCGGGGACGGACACGCATTGGTCGGCGAAGTCGAATCGGCGCGCCGGCGCTACAAACAGGCGATGCAGACCGCCGACAGCGCCGGCGCACTTCCCGAGGCCGCGCTGGCGCGGCTCGGGCTCGCGCGCATCGAAGCCACTCACGATCGTGCCGTCGCGATCACAATGCTGCGCAGCACACTGCCGATACTCGAACAACTCTCACTGCGCCCCGCCCTCGCCGAAGCCGGCGCGTTGGCGCAACGGTTGGGAGTGCCGACCGCCACTTCGGAAGTGTCGAACGGGCAACCGATCTCGGAGACCACCACCCTCCTGTTCATCGACATCGTCGACTCGACGCGTTGGGCCGAAGAGCTCGGCGACATCGACTACCGGGATCGGGCGCAGGCCCTCGAGCGACGGCTGCGGCTCGTCATGGCCGAGCACCGCGGCACCGCGCTCTCGGGGATCAACCTGGGCGACGGGATTGTCGCGCTGTTCGCGACTCCCCGCGACGCGGTGCAGGCGGCGTTCGAGGCCGTGCGCGCGGCTGAGGGAGACGTCTTCCGGCTCCACCTCGGTCTGCATCACGGAACGATCTTGCGAGACGGCAACGCGATGTACGGGTCTGCCGTAAACGTGGCGGCCCGCATCTGCGCGCTCAGCTCCTCGGACGAGGTACTCGTGACCGAGGAGCTGCGCCGAGCATTGGGTGACGACGACGAACGGGTGGCGTTCATCGACCGGGGCATCTACGTTCTCAAAGGCGTCGCGACGCCTCGGCGGGTGTATGGCGCGCTGCAATCATTCTGACCGCGCATTCTGACCGCGCATTCTCAGCGCGCAATCCGAGTGCGGGCGACGCTCTTCGAGGAGGCAGTCATGCCCACGATGCCGTACTGGATGAACAAGACACGCGAGATGGTGGCAATGGACCGTTGGTTCAGCGGTCCCGACCTCGTCACCCGCTACACCGATGCCATCGCTCGCGTCACCGCGAGCCAACTGTCGAGCCGGCTTCCCTCGTCGTCCGACGTGCTCGACCACGAGCTGCCGGGCAAGCAAGGCGGCGCCTTCGCGCACTTCGGCACCGACTGGCTCAACCCGAAGAATCCGAGTTCGGGCGGGAGCTTCTGGCCGCACGTCCCCACGTTCACGATTATCTCGTGGTTCCAGATCGGCGTGCTCAATGCCGCCCGCAAGGGCCTCGGATGGACCGAGCTCCTCGCGCGCGGCGAGGACCCCAACGACATCTTCCGTCCCGAGATGGAGTGGAGCGGCATGGAGCAGGCCGAGCTCGAGGGCGTGCTCCCGCTCGTCACCACATGGGTCTGCAGCTCGCCGGCCGGCACCGGAACCGTCGAGATCGATGCGATCCGCGGTCCGACCGCAGTCGAGCTCCTCATCGCGACTCCCCAGCCCAAAACGATGCAGTCGCGGATCTGGGAAGAGGTGCAGAAAGTCATCGATGATCAATGGATCATCCTGCACGGTGGTCAGGAGCGAAACGACGAGGTGAACAACGACGACTACGACGAGCGGGAAGCCGACTCATAGCTCGAACCGCGCGGTGACGCTCGTCGCCCGGTCGTAGCCGACGAAGTCAGTCCGCGTCAGCCGTGGCGAGAGGCTGCTCGCGGAGCACGTTGCCCGTCTCGAGAAACGTCTTCAACTCGGAGATGACGCGCGGCCAGCCGTCGCTGACCATCGTGGCGACGATGCTGTCGCGATCGAAGAACTCGTGCACCACCGTCAACTTGGAGATCTCGCCGTCCGGTTCGATGTCGAACGCAGCCTGCGACCGAGTCTCAGCGGCAAGTGCGACCCGCCGTTCCTCGTCGATCTCGTAGGCCTCGGCCCACTCCGGCGTGAACGAGTGCCACGTGTACGACAGCCGGCGGAACGGCTCCGACTCGAGCACGACCTGCTCGGGATCGGTGATCGTGACGCCGTGGTGCTTCCACGTGATCGGCGATCCCGCCTTCCAGTCGGTCGCGAACTCGAGCCCCCAGTACCGACTGGTGAAGGCCGGATCGGTGAGTCCTTTCCAGACCAGCTCGGGCCGGGCACTGATGTACGTCGTGTACACGAATTTCCGGTTTTCCACTGCGTTTCCCTCCAGGGCAAGTTTCAGGTCTCCGAGCGCATGGATGCGCGCTCGGTCGTACTGATTGATCCACCGTTGTTCGATCTCGTTGATGGGCGCGGCGTTGAGGTAGTGCAATTTCTCCCGACCGTTTCGGACGGTCGTCACGAGGTTCGCCGCCTCCAACACCGCGAGGTGCTTGCTGACCGACTGGCGCGCCATGTCGAGTCCCGCACAGAGCTCGGTGAGGTTCTGCCCGCCGCGTCCGTTCAGGCTGTCGAGCATGCGCCGGCGACTCGTGTCGGCGAGAGCTTTGAATACCGGATCCATGTCGTTCGTCGCGATCAACCCCCAGTCTTGACTCCGGCGCTTCATGCAGCTGTTTGTCTGCTCATTATGTGCAGCCTTGCGGCTGCATGTCAACAGCGATCGGGAAGGACGTCGAGTGGCGGCGAGACGCCGGGCGTGCGACGTTGCTGCCCTTCCGTCCCCGACGATCCGTCCCCGGTCAGGAGACGCGGTGAGGAGCACACAGTGAACGAGTCCCGACGCTTCGAGGAAAAGGTCGCCTTGATCACGGGCGCGGCATCCGGCATCGGCCGCGCGGTCTGTCTGCGGCTGGCGTCCGAAGGTGCCCGCGTGTTCGGCCACGATCTCAACGCCGACGGCTTGGCCGAGACCGCCGCGCTCGTCGCCGGGTCCGGTGGAACCATGGAGACGCGCACCGGCGACATCTCCAGCCCGTCGGAGTGCCGAGACGCGGTCGCGGCATGCGTCGCGACGTTCGGCCACCTCGACGTGTTGGGCAACAATGCCGGCATCGCGCGGGCCGAGCACGTCGCCGATGTCACCGAAGACCAGTACCGGCGCATGATGGGCGTGAACGTCGACGGCTACTTCTTCACCGCGCAGGCGGCGATCCCCCATCTGCTCGAGACCGGCGGCAATATCGTCAACGTCGCATCGAACGCGGGACTGATGGGCCAGGCGTACACCGTCGTCTATTGCATGACGAAAGGCGCGGTGGTGCAGCTCACGCGCGCGCTCGCAATGGAGTTCGTCAAGACCAACCTGCGCGTCAACGCGATCGCGCCGAGCGGAATACAGACCACGCTCTCGGAGAACTTCCAGATCCCTGCGGATGTCGACGGCAGTCTCATGCGCCCGTACATGGGTTTTCGGCCGATGGGATCCGCCGACGACATCGCCGCCATGTTTGCGTTCGTCGCCTCCGACGAAGCCGTCAGCGTGCACGGCTCCATCCTCCCGGTCGACCGGGGCGTGACCGCGGGCTGAGTCAAAGGTTGTAGACCCGCGTCGCGGTGCCCGCGAACAGCGCGTCGCGCTCGACCGGTGAGGCCTCTCGCGCGATCTTCTTCAGTCCGTTCCAGAGCACGCGGTAGGAGAGCGACATCCGGTCAACCGGGAAGTTCGACTCGAACATGCAGCGTTCGGCGCCGAAGCACTCGATCATGTGCCGGTAGTAGGGGGACTGCACGGCGACGAACTCGTCCGACGTCGGTGGTCGGTCGGCTACATGCCAGCCGAAGCCGTTGTCGGGCATCGCCATCCCGCCCAGCTTGGCGACGACGTTGTCGCACTGCGCGATCTCCGCGATGTCGTGCCGCCAATCGTCGAAGATCGCGTCCCGCTGATCGGCGTAGCGGCCGACACCGATCGGCGTGCCGAAGTGGTCGAGGACCATCAGCGTGTCGGGAACCGCGCGCGCGAGCGCGAGGAACTCGCGGCTTTGATAGTGGTAGTGCCAGGTGTCGTAGGTCAGGTCGCGCGCGCCGAGACGGGCGACGCCGGCGCGGAAGGCCGGGTCTTCGAAGAGCCCGTGGGGCGCGCCGCCCGCGATCATCAAACCGTCGGAGCGATCCGCGCGCGACAGCGCGTCACGGATACCGCGGAAGAGCCCGTCGCCCGCTTCGGTGTGCGCGTCGAGGATCTCGTCGAGGTTCGGGAGGCGGAGATCAGCGTGGCCGACGATGCCGGCGATCACTCCCCCGCTGCGCCGCGCCTCGCTGGCCACCCATGCGGTCTCACCGACGGGAGCGAACTCGGCCGGGCCGTCACTGCGATATGCGGCTCGGCACTCCATGAAGACGGTGCGCTCGACCTTGTGCCCGCTCCCGACGTCGGCGAGCAGCTCGGTGAGGCTGTACGGAAGGGGGCCCGCGGGCCAGAGGTGATGGTGCGGATCGACGATGCGCTGTTCGGGATCGACGATCGCCTCGTCGACGAGGGACCGCCACTCATCGGAGCCGGGAACCGGCGCGCTCACGAGCGCAAGCCTTCCACGATGTCGGCGAAGAGCTCGGGATCGGGGTTGCGGTTGTTGACCAGGCTCACCGATTCGGTGAAGCCCCGCGTACGGGCGACGATCTTCGCTGCGATTTCGTTGCGAGGTCCGAGCACGGCGAGCTGAGCGACGAGGTCGTCGGGGACGATCGCCGCCATGTCCGCCCACTGCCCGGCCTTCGACATGCGATTGAGGTCGGCATGCAAGTCGCCGTAGCCGTGGATGTCGAGTACGGGCGCGTACGCGGGAGTCGAGCCGTAGAACGCGAGTTGATCCTTCGCCGATCGGATCGCGATCTCGCGTTGCTCGTCCGTCGTCCACGTCACCACCATCGTCACCCAGACGATCTCGACCGATTCCTCGGATCGACCTGCCGTGGCGCGCCGCGGGCGAGCGCGGGAACGACGAGATCTTCGAGAGAGCGGCGAGAGTTGAACGGGTGGACGATGAGACCGTCGGCGACCTCGCCTGCCACCTCGATCATGCGCGGACCGAAGCCTCCGATGAACACGGGCGGCGGACCGAAGGGATTCGGCCCCGGATCGAACGCGGGGGTCATCAGCGTGTGGTGGTAGAAGTCGCCTTCGAAACGCAGCTCGGATCGTCCCTCCCAACGATCCCAGATCGCGCGCACGGCCAGGACGAGCTCACGCATGCGCGGCGCGGGATGCGACCACTCCTCACTGAAACGGTTCTGGATGTGGGGGCGAATCTGCGAACCGAGCCCGAGCACGAACCGGCCGTCGGTCATCTGTTGCAGGTCGTAGCCGACGTTGGCCAACACCATCGGGTTACGAGCGAAGCCGATGGCGACGGCGGTCCCCAATCGCAGCGTCGACGTCGTCTGCGCCGCGACCGCCAACGGCAGGAAGGGATCGTGCTTGGCCTCGAACGAGAACCCGGTGTCGTAGCCGATGCGCTCGAGGCGCGCGAACACCTCACCCGAGCGTGAAGGGTCGTCGGTAGGGACCGTCGTGGCGATGCGCATCACGACCAGGCTGCCAGGCCGGCATGTCCGACGTCACGGCGAGGCACACGTCGAACCGGCGGATGCATGCTGCGGAAGCTCGGTGCGGAAGACTCGCGGGCATGTCCCTGCGTGCCCATCGGGTCGAGCCCCGAGAACCGGTGGTCGTCGGAGAACCGTTTCGATCGGACTACGCCGACGCGTTCGAGCTCACGCCGGAGGAGCAGCGAACCGCGGAGCAGTGGGCTCGCGCGACGCTCGAGCAGGGCCCGGTCGCGTTGCGGCGGTTCGTCGTCGTCGGCTGGCGCTTCGTGCTCCGGCTGCGTCTCGAACCGAAGAGCTCCGAGCAACACGTCGCGGGTTGGCCCATCGTGCTCCGCACGCCGGAGACGGTGGTGCTCGAGGTCGAGTCCGGGACGCTCGGTCGGGCCCGCCTGACATTCCGCAGCGATCCGGCGGTCGTCAGCGCGGCGAGCAACGTGTCCTTCGAACGACCCGGCGCGCGGGCTGTGTGGTCGGTCGGCGGTCTGTTGCACCGACGGATCCTTCCCTACCTTCTCGGGCACGCCGCTCGCAGCTCCGCCTGAGTCGGCCGGTCAAACCGATACGTCGACGCGCGCCTCGGGCCGCGAGAGCACCGGCTGCGTCGACTTCGCACCGAAGTACTCCATCGGCAGTTTGATCTGCACCGCCTCGAGCTCGTCCGCGCCGAACACTCCGGCATCCTTCATGCGGTACCACGTGCTGAACGTGTCGAGCCCGTACTGGATGTCGTGCACCGCGCCGACATCGGCGACGAACTCTCCGAGATCGATAGTGTCGCCGATCCTGTAGCGCTCGCCTTCGAGCACTGATCCGGCCAGGAGAGAGAGCAGCGACGAACCGTCCATGGGCAGCAGACCCGCGACGATGAGCTCGGGATGCCCGACCGCATCGAGCAGCCCGACGGTGTACGTCCAGGACCCGGCTCCGTCCTCGTCGCCGCCCGGGCCGATGACGCCCTGAATCCCATAGCCGTGCTCGGCGATGCGGGTCGCCCCGAGCACGGTCACGTCTTCGATGCTGAATCCTTCGCACACTCTGCACATGCCCGCAGGTTGTCACGAGGGTGTGACATCAACCCTGGGGATACGCGGCGGGCCGGTCCTCCAGGATCACGGTCTTGGTCTCGAGGAAGGGCAACAGCCCTTCCTTGCCGCCCTCACGACCGATACCCGACTGCTTGAACCCACCGAAAGCCATGCCGAAGTCGGTACGGAACGCGTTGTGGCCCACGGTGCCCGAACGGATCTGGCCGGCGACAGCACGAGCACGCTCGACGTCGTTCGTGAACACGGAGGCGTTGAGGCCGTAGATGGTGTCGTTCGCGATCCGGACCGCGTCGTCCTCGTCGTCGGCCTTGATCACCGCGAGCACCGGTCCGAAGATCTCCTCCTGACCGATCGTCGATCCGTTGTCGACATTGCCGAAGACTGTCGGTTCCACGAAGTAGCCGCGGTCGAGATCGCCCGGGCGTCCGCCGCCCGTAGCGAGGGTTGCGCCCTCTTCGACACCCTTGGCGATGTAGCCGAGGACGCGCTCACGTTGACGTTCGGAGACGAGCGGACCGAGCTGCGACGACTCGTCGAACGGGTCGCCGACACGCGTCTTGGCGAAGCTCGCCGCGAGTGCTTCCACGAACTCGTCGTGACGACCCTTCGACACGATGACACGCGTGAGTGACGAGCACACCTGGCCGTTGAGCCCGCACTCGGCCTTCGCGAGTGTCTTGGCCGCGACACCGAGATCCATGTCGTCCAGCACGACCGCCGCCGACTTGCCGCCGAGCTCGAGCGTGCAGCGCGCGATCCGCTCGCCGCACAGGGACGCGATCCGGCGCCCGGCCGCGGTCGACCCGGTGAACGTGATCTTGTCGACGCCGGGGTTCGTCACGAGCAGCTCCGAGACTTCGCGATCCGCGGTGACGACGTTGAACACCCCCGGTGGCAGACCGATCTGCTCGGCCGCCTCCGCGAATACGTATCCGGCACCCGGTGCTTCCGGCGCCGACTTGAGCACGACGGTGCAGCCCGCGAGGAGCGCGGGCCCGATCTTGTGGCAGATGAGGGCGACGGGCGCGTTCCACGGGATGATCGCGCCGACGACACCGACCGGTTCGCGTACGAGCAGGCCGAAGCTGCCACCGCCGGTCGGGGCGCATTCCTCCTCGAACGGGAACGTGTCGGCGAGCGCGGCGTACGCCCCGAGCGCGCCCGAGGCGATCCGGCCCGAGTACTGCGAGGTGCTGAACAAGATTCCGGACTCGCGCGGCCAGAGCTGTGCGAGCACGTCGCCGCGCTCCTGGACCGCGGCGCCCAGCGCGGTGATGTAGCCCGCTCGCTCCGCGTGGGTCAGGCGCGGCCACGGACCCTGATCGAACGCATGGCGCGCGGCCGAGATCGCCCGGGTCATGTCGTCGGGCCCGGCTCCTGCAATCGTGTAGTACACCGCTTCGGTACCCGAGTCGATCACGTCGAAGCTCGAGTCGGTCGAGGGCTCGACCCACTCGCCGCCGATGAACAACCGATCCGAGCGTTGCAACGGTGCTGTCGCTGACCTGGTACCCATCCGATGTCTCCGTCCGAGCCGTCCGCGGGATGACCGGCCAACCCTAGATCCTGGGGTTGTCCCGGCGACCGGCCCACGTCCGGTGGGCGTCGGTCGGGTCGACCGGTTGCCCTGTTGTCGCCGAGTTGTCCGAGCGTTGTGCGTAGGGCCCGCGTCGATGGGGACGCTTCGGAGGTCCCGGCCCAACGGCGCTGAGAAGGCGGAACGCATGTCGAGAACGCGACCGAGAACGCGACCGAGAACACGACGAGGCGCGCGGGGATTTTCGATACTGACGGGCATTGCGCTCGTCGCCGGGCTGATGACTGCAACTCACGCTTCCGCGGCGACGCCGAGCTTCGCGGCGGTCGGCAGTGTGGGCCAGGTGTACGTCACCGGTCTCGCACCTTCCGCGCCGGCGGCGCTGCTCACTTCCACCGGACAGACGGTGAAGACTCAGAGCGCCGACTCGCTCGGTGGGCTCCTGTTCCGGAACGTCCCGGCGGCCGCGGGCTACCACGTGCGCCGAGTTTCCGACGGGGTGCTCTCGGGCGCGCTGACCGTGCACTCCGACGCGGCCGCGCCTTGGAATCCCGGCATCTACAACCAGTCGATTCCCGACAACGGCTACACGTACCTCACCACTCGTGATGGCACGAAGCTCGCCATCGACGTGCACCCGCCCACGAGCCCGGCGGGCGAGCCCGGTGTACCGGCCGGTATCAACCTTCCGAACGGCCCCGACTTCCTTCCGCCGTACCCGACGCTGATCGAGTACTCCGGCTACGGCTACGCCAACCCGGCGGGACCGGACAACGGCATTGCGGTTCTCGCGAACCTGATGGGCTTCGCGGTCGTCGACGTGAACATGCGCGGTACCGGTTGCTCGGGCGGCGCATTCGACTTCTTCGAGCCATTGCAAAACCTCGACGGGTACGACGTGATCGAGACGATCGCGGATCAGCCGTGGGTGAAGGATCACAAGGTCGGGATGATGGGCATCTCCTACGGCGCGATCAGCCAGCTGTTCACGGCCCAGCTCAACCCTCCGCACCTCGAGGCCATCTCACCGCTTTCGACGCTCGACGCCACGGCGACGACGCTCTATCCGGGTGGTGTTCTGAATACCGGCTTCGCGGTGGCCTGGGCGCAGCAACGTCAAGACGAGGCCAAGCCCGCCGGACCGACCAGCGGTCAGCCGTACGCATATCAGCGGATCCAAGGCGGCGACACGACGTGCGCGACCAACCAGGTACTGCACGGCGAAGCGGCAGACCTGAACGCCAAGATCACCGCCAATGCGCACTACGACGCCGCGGTCGCCGACGCCCTCGACCCCGTCACCTTCGTCAAAAAGATCAAAGTGCCGGTCTTCATGGCGTGTCAGTGGGAGGACGAACAGACCGGCGGGCACTGTCCCGAGCTCGCCCGGCACTTCACCGGCACGACACAGAAGTGGTTCACCTACACCAACGGCGCCCACATCGACGCGATCGACCCCGCCACCTACAACCGCTGGTACGACTTCTTGGAGCTGTTCGTCGCGCACCAGGCTCCACTCGTGAACGCCGCGGTGACCCGCGCGGCCGCGCCCGTCATCTTCCAGACCGCTATGGGCCTACCGAAGACCGACGTGGTCACGCTCCCGGCCGACCCCATCCAGCTGATCCCGACCTATAGCGCAGCCCTGACGGTATTCGGGGAACTGCCGCAGGTGCGGGTGCTGTTCGACAACGGCGCGGGCACATCGCCCACGCACACCTCGAGCGCGGGCGACCCCTACGCCGGCTTCGAGCAGAGTTTCTCGTCGTTCCCGGTTCCGGGCACCACCGCGCGGACCTGGTATTTCGGAACCGCGGGGGCGCTCGCCAACACCGCGCCGGCGGGCAGCGCGATCAACTCGTACAGCTCGAACGCGCAGGCTCTTCCGCTGACCGACTTCGGGATCAACACCGGGACAGGCGGGTTGTGGGGCAACGCGTCGCAGTGGCAGTGGAACTGGAAGCCGAGTCGGTCGGGCACCGCGGTCTCATACGTGTCGGCGCCCCTCACGACAAACACGACGGTCATCGGAAGCGGCAGGGTGAACCTCTGGGTGCGTTCGTCGACCCCCGATGTCGACCTGCAGGCAACGATCAGCGAGGTGCGTCCCGACGGGAACGAGACTTTCGTTCAGAACGGCTGGATCCGCGCGAGCGAACGCGCGCTCTCGATCGACTCGAACAACATGTTCAAGCGGCCGAGCACGACGCTCGAGCCGATCCCCACGTTCACGACGGCCGATGCTTCGCCGATGCCGGCCGGACAGTTCGTGAAGGTCGTCGTTCCGCTCTACTACGAGGGACACGCCTACCGCACCGGTTCGCGCATCCGGGTGACGATCTCATCGCCGAACGGCATCCAACCGGTGTGGTCGTTCAGCCAGACCGTACCCAACCCGAGCGGCACCGTCTCGATCGCCTTCTCCGACACCATGCCGTCGAGTGTCGTCCTACCGGTCGTTCCGGGAGTGAGCGTACCGACGGCTCTGCCGGCGTGCCCGAGTCTGCGCAACGAGCCGTGCCGTCCCTACCACGCGATCGTCAATACCGTCTCTGCCCAATGAGGTCTCAGTGATACTCAGAGCGGGAGCGGGTAGCTGAGCACGCCCGTTCCCGTTCTGCGCCCGGACAGCACACGAATGAACTCGATCGCGTCTATCTCGACGCGCTCACCATCGACGCCTTGCGTGAACTTGCCGCCCGCCGGACCGTCAAGGACGAGCTCGAAGGGTTGGCCGTGGATCGACGCCCATTCCGCGACGATGTCGGCAACCAGTCGACCGTCGTGCTCGGCCGTGAGGCTCATCGGCCGGTCGACGGCAGCATGGATGTCGATGCGGTGCGTCCACACGTCGCGCGTGAAGCCGACGTCGAGGAGATACTTCAACGGCTTCCAGCCGATCGGAGGACCGAACGAGATCGGCAGGTAGCGCATCGGGGGTGGCGTTCCCCACCGACCCTTGACCGCCTTCGGACCGACCGCCTGCAACTGCGCGACAACGTCGTCGTTCGAGAGATGGTCGCGTTCGCGGATCTGCAGCTCGTTGAGGCCGTCGACCCAATGGTGCGATTCGATCTCCTTGTTCAGAGGTTTGCCCCGCCGGAGCTGGTGGAGGAACTGCGGGAAGGAAGCCTGCGCGTCGGCGGAGCCGAGAACGTGCAACGCCATCTTGCGCACGTCCCAGCCGGTGCAGTCGGTCGATGTCGCCCAGTCTTCTGGGCTGAGTGATGCGACGAGCTCCGCGAAACGAGCGAACTCGTCGTCGGCGAGAGTGCGAGCCTCGGGTCGGGTGATGCGATCAGTGTTCACTTGCTCCTGCTCCTTGTGAGAACGTCGTCGACCAAGAGGTCGACGAGACGATTGAGATGGCGGGTCCATCGAGTCCCGCCGGGGTCGTTGCTCAGTTGGGCGTCGATCAGGCCCGCGGTCACGGCCACGAGACAGTCGATGTCGCCGGGCCGGGACACGCCGGCGCGGTTCATCAGCGCGATTGCGCCATCGAGAACCTCCTCGGCCAGCACGAACGACTCGGGCGACGGCGTGAAGTCCGGAAGGTGCCGTTGGAACAGCAGTTCGTACCGCGCCGGGTCCTCGACCGCGGACGCCACGATGACGCCCAGGTACGACTTCAGTGCCGCGCGCGGGTCGCGAGGAAGCTTGACGCTTCTGATACGAGCGAGGAGCTGCCGGTTGCCGTCCGCGAACATCGCGTCGTAGAGCGCGTTCTTCGAATCGAAGTACTCGTACAGCGATGGCTGCCGCATCCCGACCTCACGTGCGAGCGCGTGCAACGACAACCCCGCGATGCCGTGCTGTCGAGCGAGACCCCAAGCCGTCTCGACGATCGACGCCACCTTCGCGTCTCGACGCACCGCGACTCGACCGGCACTCATAATCCCGTCTCCGGGCCGGTCCCTCCGCTTCTACCTATCATCAATAGGCATATTACCTATCTCCGATAGGGAGTCAAGCGTTACCTGTCTTCGGAGCGCGCAGAACGGAATCCCTGCCGATCGGTACTCGCCGTTCCAAGTCTGGATCGGTCATCATTCGCTCATACAAGTTCGGGCGAAGAGGCGTCGTCGATCGCAAGGAGGCGTTGACCGACGACACGGCGACGTACAAGCGCGGCGACGTGGTGCCTCGCGACGGAATCGTGCGATGCACGCAATATTTTGGCTCGCGGGCGAGGGTCACGGCCGGAACGGAGTGTTGTCCTTGTCTGAGGCGGACCGCTTGTCGCGGGTCGAGATTTGGGCACTACAACTTGGTATGGGTTGTGAGAACCCAGGTGGGGTGTTGACCGATGAGTGCGGCGACCTGGTTGGCGGGCACGGGTTGGGAGAAGAGGTAGCCCTGGAGATGTTCGCAGTGGAGTTGGACGAGCGTGGCGAGTTGTTCGGGCGTTTCGATGCCTTCGGCGACGACGTGGATGTTGAGATTTCGGGCAAGGTTGATGACGGCGGCGACGATGGCGGTGTCCTCACGTTCGGTGCCGATGGTGCGGACGAAGGATTGGTCGATCTTGACGATGTTGATGGGAAGTTGCCGGAGGTAGGTGAGTGATGAGTAGCCAGTGCCGAAGTCGTCAATGGCGAGGCCGACGCCGAGTTCGCGCAACGCGCGAAGCGCAGCTTCGGATCTGACCGAGTTGGTGATAAGGGCACTTTCGGTGAGTTCGAGGGTGAGGAGGTGGGGGTCGAGACTCGAAGAGGTGAGGACGTGTTGCACGAGGCTGGTGATATCTCCGCTTGCGAGTTGGTGTGCTGAGAGGTTGACGCTGACACCGATGTGTCGGTCGGGCCACTGGGTTGCCCAGCTTGCGGCTTGTTGGCATGCGTACGTGAGAACCCAAGCGCCGAGTTCGATGATGAGACCGGTTTCTTCGGCGATGGGGATGAACTCCGCGGGTGGCACGAGTCCGTATCCGGGGCGTTCCCATCGAACGAGTGCTTCGAAGCTGGAGATCGCGCCCGTCTCGGCGCTGACGATTGGCTGGAAGTAGACGCGCAGTTCGTTACGGGGTATCCCTGCGCGGAGGGCGTGTTCGAGTTCACGACGAACCTCGACGTGGTGGCGGAGGTCGTCCCCGTACAGCTCGAAGCGGGCTCGTCCTGCCTGTTTTGCTCGGTAGAGAGCGAGGTCCGCGTTTTGGACGAGTGTCTCGGCGGTCTCGGTGCCGATGTCGGTGAACGCGATCCCGATGCTGAGCGTGTGCCGCTCGCCCCGAGTTCCGGCATGCTCGCCGGTGGTTTTGGCGTTGTCGAGGATGCGCTGTGCGATTTCGGTGGCGTCGTGCACGCCGGTGAGGTCTTCGCAAACGAGGACGAACTCGTCGCCGCCGATCCGAGCGATCGTGTCGGTCTCCCGTCCGGCCGCGCGGAGCGATGCAGCGGTCGCGATGAGGAGGTCATCGCCCGCGACGTGTCCGTGGGTGTCGTTCACCTGCTTGAAGTGGTCGAGGTCGAGATAGAGGACAGCGAGGGCGCCGGTGCCTCGTCGGACGCGAGCGAGGGCGCTGTCGAGCCGAATCGACAGCATCGTCCGGTTCGCGAGACCGGTAAGAGGGTCGTGTAGCCGTCGTTGCATCTCAAGGCTCGTGAGGGTGCGGGCCCGTTGCGAGTTCCACGACAGGACTTCGCCCAAGACGGCAGCGACGGGAAGAGGCACGATGACGCACTGCCAACCGACCGACGCTTGTCCTCCCGCGGCGAAGATCCAATACAGCGCGGGGGCGGACACCAAGGCGGTGACGGTTGCAGTGCCCCTCGATCGCGTGAGTCCGGACCACGCGACCAACAAGATGAAGAACACGGGATAGACGCCGATCGCGGCACGAGAACGCGAATAGTGATCGAAATGTTCACTGGCCAACAGCACCGCGAGAGTGGCCACGACCAAGCCGTTGGCGACGAACCGGAAGTGACGCTCCCAGGGCAGCAACAGCACGAGGCACGCGCATAGCACCGTGCTCACACCGGTGAGACGTAAGGCGACGACGTTCACTCCAGTGAGGTCCGACACGAGGCTGTTTGTGAACGCGACCGCGCCCGAACCCACAAACAGGAGCGCGGCGGCGTGGCTTGCGAAGCGAGCATCAGCAGTCAGATCTGTTGCGGCATGATCGTGGGACGGTGCGAGGGGGTGAGTGCGGTCGCGCTCGTGCTCCAGCGCGGACTCCAACGAACGCTCCCGCGAGATATCGCGGGTGACGACCGAGACTGTCTCGCGATCAAGGGGCGTTACGGTCAGTCGCCGCCACCCGCCCTTCGCCGCCGGGAGTTCCAGCTGCAGCTCGAACACCTGGACCACACCGGTCGCCAATGCCTCGGCGTACACAGCGTGCAAACGCGAGTTATCCGCCGCGGCATCCAAGCGTGACGACCGAACTCCGACGACGTCGCCGACAACCCACGCCCACCGTTCCCGCACCAGCGCGTTCGCGTCGATAACGACCCAATCGGCAATAGCGTCGCCGTCGCGCACCGCCCGCAAGACCGTGTACCCATCACCACACGAATCGAGGGTCGCCCGATCCCACGACCTGGGACCGTCGGACCCAAGAACCTGGCCCAAGACGCCAACCGGTGCGCTTCCCACGCGTTCCGACACGCGCGAAACCTCAGGCCTCACCATGCCGAGATTGTCGACACGTCCTCGCCTCCACATAAGCACCGGAACCGCAGACGAGCATGAGAGCGCTCTCGGCCTTCCGCAGCGCACGCTCGTCGCG
Organism: Actinomycetota bacterium; assembly: GCA_041691275.1. Taxonomy (GTDB): domain Bacteria; phylum Actinomycetota; class Acidimicrobiia; order IMCC26256; family PALSA-610; genus PALSA-610. Next base: position 19,478 of record JBEPUZ010000017.1, read on the forward strand.
ACGTCGATTGTTCGGCAGCGTTATCCCCTAACGGCACTTCGGGGATAGCGGCGCGGGCGTCTTCGCCTCGCGTTCTTGGGACGAGCGTTCTTGTCGGATCCGGAATTCTTCACGGAACCGAACGAAGCCATGCGCTGTCACTCGGAGAGCGTTACGCCCCAGCCGGTCAGGTCGGGACCGCTGGCTTCAAGATCAGATCTTGCAGTGGAGTCTCTCGTGCCTCCCGATATTTAGTTGACACTTACGTAAGCCTTTGCTTATGCTCATCGGGTGGATGCTGCACTCAAGGCGCTGGCCGAACCCAGGCGGCGGGAGATCCTCCGATTGGTTTGGATGCGCGAACTGCCGGCCACGGATATCGCCGATCACTTCGCCGACGTCACCCGTCCCGCAATCTCGCAGCACCTCGCGGTCCTCAAGACGGCCGGCTTGGTAACCGAGCGCCGCGACGGGACGCGCCGCTTGTACCGCGCAGATCGGAACGAGATGAAAAAGCTGCGCAAGTTCCTCGACGAGTACTGGACATCCGGACTGGAGCGGCTCCGTGACGTCGCCGAAGCCGCCCAACGAGACAAGGAAAAACGCTGATGGCCCAACTCGTGCGCGAGATCATGATCGAGGCGACCCCCGAGACGATCTGGCCGTTCCTTACCGAACCCGACAGTCTCGTGGAGTGGCACGGCACGGTCGCGGAGATCGACCCGCGTCCCGGTGGCATCTACCGTGTACTCGTTGGTGGTCAGTTCCAATCGGCGGGGCAGTACGTCGAGGTCGTTCCCATGCAAAAGGTGGTGTTCACCTTCGGCTGGGAAGAATACGGCCATCCGATCCCACCCGGATCGACCACCATCGAGATCTCGCTGCATCCCGAAGGCGACAAGACGCTCGTGCGCCTCGTGCACTCGGGCCTACCCGACGACGCGGTCGACGACCACGGCAACGGCTGGGCGCTCTACCTCGAACGGCTCTCGGTGCGCGTCAGGGGCGGCGACCCGGGACCCGACCGCGTGCCCGCGGGCGAAGCGTGATGGACAATCGTGCGCCGTTGCGCTCCACCGCGACAACCAGCAGCACAACGACGAACACCACAACGACGAACACCACAACGACGAGCGGCACAACGGCCGTGACGGCCGCCGCATTGACCGCGACGCTCGGGCTTGCGGCTGCAGCCTGGGTCGTCGCGGTTCGGCAGATGAACGGCATGGACTTGGGCGTTGCGACCCGGCTCGGTTCCTTCGCGTTCTTCGTCGCGCTGTGGGTGGCGATGATGGCCGCAATGATGCTGCCAGGCGCGGTTCCGGCGGTCTTGAGCCGTGCCCGTGACTGCGGTCGGGTGCGCGCCGCGCCGCTCTTCGTCGGCTCGTACCTCGCCGTCTGGGCCCTCGTGGGCGTCGCCGTGTACGAGTTGTACCGACCGCACGGCACCCTCGTCGCCGGCGCGGTTGCGATCGCAGCCGGCGTCTACGAGCTCACGCCGCTCAAGCAACAGTTCCGCCGCCGCTGCCGCGAGAGCATGCGTTCCGGATTCGAATTCGGGCTCTGCTGTGTCGGCTCGAGTATCGGGCTGATGCTGACGATGGTGGCGCTCGGCGTCATGAACATCACGTGGATGTCGGTGGTCGCGGTCGTCGTCGTCGCCCAGAAGCTCCGGCCCGCGCGGGCCACCATCGATGTGGCGTTGGCGTTCGCGATCGTCGGGCTGGGAACCCTGATCGTCGTCGCGCCTGGGATCGTTCCGGGACTCACGCCACCGATGTGAGACGCCATCGGCGCGAACCACAACCCGTCAGTCGTCACGAGCCTAAGGAAGAGACCCATGACCGATCACAAGACCGGAACCCGTGAGGAATGGCTTGCGGCCCGACTCGCGCTGCTCGACGCCGAGAAGGCGCTGACGCGGCGTAGCGACGAGCTGGCGCGGGCGCGCCAGGAGCTGCCGTGGGTGCGCGTCGACAAGGGGTACCGCTTCGACACCGACGAAGGTCCCGCGTCGCTCGCCGATCTCTTCCGAGGCCGCTCACAGCTCGTCATCTATCACTTCATGTTCGGGCCGGATTACACGGCCGGTTGTCCGTCGTGTTCGGCGATCGCAGACGGCTTCGACCGCTCCGCCGTCCACCTCGCCAATCACGACGTCACGCTCGGCGCCGTGTCGCGAGCGCCGCTCGCGAAACTGCAGGCGTACAAGCAGCGGATGGGATGGAACTTCCCGTGGGCGTCTTCGTTCGAGAGCGAGTTCAACCACGACTTTCAGGCCGCCACCACCCCCGAGGAGTGGCAGGCTGGCGCGGTCGAGTACAACTTCCGGACGGTCGACCTACGGCCCGACGACGACGCGGCCTCGGGGCTCGACGACTTCTCATCGAACATGGTGGGAACGGACTGGAAGACGTACCGGCGAGAAGGTCCCGGCGTGAGCGCGTTCGTGCTCGAGGACGGCGTCGTGTACCACACGTACTCCGCGTACGCGCGCGGCCTGGACGGCCTCTGGGGCATGTACCAGTGGCTCGACCGCGCCCCACTCGGCCGCAACGAGGACGGCATGTGGTGGCACCGGCGCGACGAGTACGACAACCACTGACGGGAAACACTGATCGCAGAGAGGGCCCGGACAGGCCGGATCCCGAACCGGAAGACACGATGGATCTACTCGAAGCGTTGGCTCAAACATTTGACCACGCGACCAAAGTCGTCGCGGGCACCACCGATGACAAGCTCGATAATCCAACACCGTGCCGAAAGTGGGATGTGCGGGCTGTGCTCACGCACATGACCGGCGTCGTCGCAAACATGGGCTTGGGAGCGAGCGCCCTCGACCTCCTCCCTGACATCACCGCCTACGAGCTGCGCGACGACCGCGTCTCACAGTTCCGCTCCGAGGCCGACCGCACACTCGCAGCATGGACCAATCGCGACTTGTCCGATGAAGTCAACATCGGCGCCGGCCCGATGCCCGTCGCTGCTGCCATGCGCATCAACTTGCTCGATACAGCTACGCACTCCTGGGATATCGCACGAGCGACCGGACAATGCGAAGAACTCCCCGACGATCTCGCCACGTTCGTGCTCGAGTGCTGCGAGGGAATCGTCACCGACCAGATCCGCGGCTTCGCCGGCATCGACCCCGCAGTCCCAGTCACCGCCGACGTCACTCCGACGCAGCGTCTCGTCGCGTTCCTCGGCCGCCAAACCTAAGCGAGTGGCGCGTCCGCGGCGAGCTCGCCACTCCCTCCGAGTGCCCCAGAACACCTATCCCCGAATATCGCGCTACGTGTGGACCAGATCGCCGGCACGGTGGCGTTCGCGATCGAGGCTGATCGGGCTCGCTGATTGCTGTTCGGGATCTCCAGCGCGGGTCGTAGGTGACTACTCGGCGCGGCGAGGAGTGCTGGTCTTGGCCGTGCGGCGGGGTGGGACCGGTCCAAGTTTGGCCTTGCTGGGATCACACTCGGCCGGTGAGAATCCCTACTGACCGGCGCATCACCGAGCGGCGTGACAACGAATCAGGGAGGCCGAGAATGGCGGGACAGGCTACGACGGCGCTTCAGTTCGATCCTCCGGGTCCGGGGTCGTGGCACCTGGACCCTGTGCACTTCCCCCGCCCGGTGACGCGGTATTGGGCGGAGATGCATCCCGAGCCGTTCCGCCGGGGCACCCATGAGTTCATGGCCTTCTACGGAACGCCGCTCGACGGGATGGAGATGCAATACGTCAACGGCTTCGCATACACCTCAATGCGGCCGGCCGCCGACGAGGAGATCCCGCAGCGGTTCGCCCGAGCGGAGGAAGTGTGGGATCGCAAGGTCTGGCGCGAGCAGCTGCGCGAGTGGGACGAGACATTCAAGCCGGCCGCCATCAAGACCCACCGCGAGCTCCAGTCGATTGACGCGGAAGCATTTTCCGACAACGCCATGGTTGAGTACCTCACGCGCTGTCGCGAGCACCACTCGCAGATGATCTTCCAGCACATGCGCTTCACGGGGTCGGCGATGCTCCCAGTCGGTGACCTGCTCGCGCACCTCGGCGCCTGGACCACCGTCACGCCGTCCGACACGCTCGCGATGTTGCGCGGCGCGGCGCCGGTGTCGGCCGGCGCGTCGGGTGAGCTTGAACGGCTCATCGCGGCGATCACGAACGACAAGGATGCCCGCGTGCTCCTCGACTCGAGCGGCGACCCCGGTAAGACACTCGCAGAGCTGCGCGCGTTCGGGGGCGACGTCGGCTCGGCGGTTTCGGCCTACCTCGACCTCGTCGGGTGCCGGCTGCTCGACGGCTTCGACATCGCCGGCCGCTACGCGCTCGAGTTGCCCGACGTGCTGCTGCGCTCGATCCGATCGTCCGTCGACGGTGCCGGCAACGACACAGCGGATGTCGACGCACGCATCGCTGCCATCCGCTCGCAGGTGCCCGACGCGCACCGCGCCGAGTTCGACGAGCTGCTCGGCGAAGCTCGCCTCATGTACCGCCTGCGCGACGAGCGGGGTGTCTTCAGCGACATCTGGGCGTCTGGCATCATGCGCCGGGCCGCGCTCGCGGCCGGTCGCCGGCTCGAGGACAACGGCCGCGTCCACGACGCTGAGCACTTCGTCGACGCGGGCTTCGACGAGATGTGCGCGCTCGTGACGGGCACCGGTGGGCCGTCGGCCGATGAGCTCGCGCAGCGCTTCGCCGACCGCAGCTCGCGCACCGCCAAGGATGCGCCAGAGTCGCTCGGGCCGCCGCCGCCCCCGCCGCCCGACCCCTCGGCGCTCCCGCCGGGAGTCGGCCGGGTCATGCACGCGGTCGGAATCGCGTTGGGCGAGTTGTCTGGCAGCTCGGAGGTGGCGCACGACGAGAATCTGTTGCACGGGCTCGCCGCAAGCGGAGGGGTGTACGAAGGGCCGGCTCGGCGCGTCGCGGGTCCGATCGACTTCGATCGCATCCAGCAGGGTGACGTGCTCGTCACCGAGTCGACGACCGAAGCGTTCAACATCCTGTTGCCGCTGCTCGGCGCAATCATCACCGACGCCGGAGGCCTGCTCTCGCACTCGGCAATCGTGGCGCGTGAGTACGGCATCCCTGGCGTGGTCGGAACTCGCAACGCGACCGACCTCATTCCCGACGGGACGCGCGTACGGGTCGACGGCACCGCCGGTGAAGTGACGGTCTACACGTGACCGAAGTTGTCCCGCTCGCCGAGGCGCGAGACGAATCGCGATTCGGGGCGAAAGCGACGGGGCTCGGGGCAGCTGCACGCGCGGGCCTGCCGAGCCCGCCCGGCCTCGCGCTCTCGGGCTCGTTCGTCGATGACGTGGCGGCGGGCAAAGAAGAAGCCATCGCCCAGCTCGTAACGGCGGCCCGGTCGCTGGCGGGACCGCTCGCGGTGCGCTCGTCGGCGGCCGACGAAGACGGCGCAGACGCGAGCTTCGCGGGCCAGCACCTCACGCTGCTCAACGTGCCCTCAGTCGACGACCTGAGTGCGGCAGTCCGTGAGATCTGGTGGTCGGCCAACTCGGACTCGGCGATCACCTATCGCCAGCGCGTGGGTCTCTTCGCCCGTCCGAGTGTCGGTGTCGTCGTCCAGTCGCTGCTGAATCCCGACTCCGCCGGGGTCATGTTCACGCAGAACCCGATCAACGGAGCGGACGAACGGATGATCGAAGCGAGCTGGGGACTCGGCGAGGTCGTTGTCGCGGGCCGCGTGATCCCGGATACCTTTCGCATGGACCGTAGCGGCGCGGTACTCGAGCGCACCGCCGGCTTCAAGAAGGTCTCGATCCGCGCCGCCGACCACGGCGGAACGATCGAGGAGGCCGTAGCGCCGGAGCGGGTCGAGCACTTGTGCCTCGACGACGATCAGCTCGCATTGCTGAACGCACTCGCCGGAAAATGCGAGGAGGTGTACGGACCGGCGCGCGACATCGAGTGGGCGTTCGCCAGAGGTCAGCTGTACGTGCTCCAGTGCCGCGCGGTGACGAGGGCGGGATCGTCACCCCGTCCGGCCGCGCCCTCGCCCGCGAGCGGAACCGCAACGGTGATTGAGCGCGTGCCGCTCTTTGCCAACATGAGCCCCCGTGATGTCGAAGGCATCGCCGCGCTGTTCAAGAAGCGCCGCTTCGCATCGGGCGAGACGATCACCAAGGAAGGCGCCGGCGGCGCGGCGTTCTTCGTGATCGAATCGGGCGAGGCGACCGTCTCGATCGGCGGCCGGCCGCGCGCGACGATCACGAGCGGCGACTACTTCGGCGAGATCGCCCTCATCGACGAAGGCGCACGCTCGGCCACCATCACCGCCGACAGCGAGCTCGTTTGCTACGGGCTCACCTACTGGGAGTTCCGCCCCCTGGTACAGCAGAACGCGACGATCGCCTGGAACCTGCTCCAGACGCTCGCCCGGCGGCTGCGCACGGCGCAGGACGACCAGACCACGTAGCCCACGCCAACGGCCAGGGCGCCTTCGACGCGACTCTCCGCCGGCACTCCGCGTCACCACAAGCCGAACACGCCGAACACGCCGACGCAAGAAACCGCCCATGATGCGCGTCCCATAGCGACAACGAACGACAACGTCGGGCTGTCGCCGATCGCCGGGAGTGTGACGTCGGCGAGCGTGGAAGGTGGCCGAGGTGCTGGCGGTCCGGCTGCCGCAACTCGGTATCGATGTGAGTGGCTCGAAGGCGGCTACACGCCGCAGGGGAGGCGAAACGTCACCGGGTTGACATGTGAGTCTTTACTCACGTATCCTTCGGTCAGTGACAGACGACGACCTCGTCTTCAAGGCACTGGCAGATCGGACCCGACGCTCTTTGCTCGACAAGCTCTTCTCGCGCGACGGGCTCACGCTTACCGAGCTGGAGTCCGAGTTCGACATGACGCGCTTTGGCGTCATGAGCCACCTGCGAGTCCTCGAAGACGCCGGCCTCGTGGTCACTCGGCGATCGGGCCGCGAGAAATTGCATTTCCTGAACCCGGTGCCGATCCGCCTGATCCACGACCGGTGGATCGACAAGTACACCGAACGCCAAGTGTCGGCGCTTACCGATCTCAAAACCACGCTGGAGGAAACGCAATGACAAACGCCACCCAGACGACGTTGTACGTACACCGCGTCTACATCAACGCTCCCATGCAGAAGGTGTGGGACGCGATAACGGATCCCGCATGGAACGACCGCTACGGCTATCGCGCACCCAGCCGCTACGACCTGCAGCCCGGCGGCCTCTACTCCGTGCGCTCGACCGACGAAATGCAGGCCCAAGGTGCACCGGAAATCCTCATCGACGGCGAAGTCATCGAGTGCGACCCGCCCACGCGTCTCGTGCAGACATGGCGAGCGTTCTTCACGCCCGAGACCGCAGCGGAAGGATTTACGCGCCTCACATGGGTGCTCGACGAAGAACAACCCGGCCTGACGCGCCTCACCGTCACACACGACGTCGAGAACGCACCCAACGTCGCTGCAGCAACAACCAACGACGCGAAACTGCACGAAGGCGGCGGCGGCTGGGCATGGATCCTCAGCGACCTCAAGACCTTCCTCGAGAGCCGCGACGCCACTGGCTGAGGAGACGCAAGGCGGGAGTCCGGCACGTGTAGTCCTGAACGGAATGCGTTCGGGCCCGGTCACGGTTCCTCACCGCGAGTCCCGCGGTGGTTGAACCCGTGGCCGGCCCGTCGAAATTCGGTCACCGGCCGCGCACCCTCCAAAAGGCGATTCAAGGGCATGGACCGAACGCAACATGCGTGCGTCCCGACATCCCGCGGGCAGTATCGCAAATCGCCGGGTAGCGGACGTTCTGATTCGACGAGGCTCCTGACGCTCGCCGCACACTCGTCGCGTTCCCTTCTCGCGTGGCGGAAACCTGGCACGCGAGACACGGAGTCGAGACGATTCGGCCCAACGTCGGCGACGAGCGGATTGCGTCTCGGACTGGCACCGGCTGGCAGACGCGGTGCAGCGCGCCGGTCGCTTCGAGCCGGGCGCGGAAGTCGGGGTCCTCGGTGAGTCGTGACACCGCAGCGCGGCTCGGCTCGACACCGAGATCGACCAGGCCACGCAATGCCTTCCAACGCGTCCACGCGTCGGCGTCGCCCAGCGCAAGCTCGAGGATCCGGCCGAGCCCCGGCCGCTCGACATCCACCATCGCATCGACCACAGCGCGTCGCACACTTCGGATCGGGTCGGCGAGTAGGCGGCTCCACTCGTGCTCCGCGACGTCGACGGCCGCGGCGGCGAGGACGCGGACGGCTACCTGACGATCGGCATGCTCCGGTGACGACGCGGCGGACAGGATCCGGTCGAGGTCGTCACGCTCGTCGGGTCGTAGCGACCGAAGTTCGAGTAACGCCGGTTGCCTTGTCCTGACACAGACGTCAGCAAACCGCCGAAGACGGCTTCGGCAAGCCATTTCAGGGCCGTTGCCCGAAGGGCGTGGAGGTGTGGGACTCGAACCCCTGACTTCTACGTTGCGAAGGTCGTCGAGGTCGTCTGCGGCGCGCGTGCACGTCCATTGGTCCTGGTCAGAGCGTCGCGCGGGTCCACCGCTTCCACGCAATCCGAGGCGTTGAGAGCATTCCGTTGCCAAACGGTTGCCAATTTTCGGCTCCGCCGACCGGTACCTACGGGGTGTGATCGATCGTGTCCTCTACCGGTTGCAGATCCGGCGATTGGTCAACGATGCTCGCCGATCCCTCGCTGACCGTTCCTTGCGGGGGAACGGGTAGCGCACCAGCCCGCGCCCCGCGAACTTGCGGAGCAGTTGAAGCGCGAGCGCCGGCGCCGAGCGTGAGCTGGCCACCATCTCGCAAGGGCCACTCCGGCGACTCGCTTCGTTGTTGTCGTAGCGCCGGTCGAGCTCGGACGACGCGGCTAGGCCCGGAGCCCGACTGAGCGCACGCTTGGATTCGATCACGTCGACAAGATCGGCGCCGAAGATTGTCCGAACGCTTGCCGCTCCGCCGCGCGCTCCCGTCCTGGCGGGCCAACTGACCGCCCCGATCACCGGAATATCTACAGATATGGCGCGCGTGATGTGACGTTCGGGCTGCACACTCGGTCGCGCGAATCGGACGCCCACGCGCCTGCCTGTCGCCGTTTGCTTTTTGGCGCTGTCGCGGGCTGTCAATGCGTGATCCCACGCGCCGCATAGTCCTCTACGGTCGACACGTCGAAGAACTGGGCGAGCACGGTGGGTTGATCGGCAAACGAGACGCCATCGATGTGCCGTCGGGTCATTACCGTCACTCCATTGCCGACGGTAAGTCGCGGCACAACGTCGATGTCGCACAGAATTGTGAAACCGAACTCGCGAGGTACACCGATCTGTGGCGAGTCGATCGGGAAACCAGCGCCGTAGGGGTAGACGTAGACGTCGGTGGGACCGACGATCGGCTCGTCTTCGGTTTTCCATTCTGTCGAGTCGCGGATCAGTCTCGCGACCGAGACCTTGGTTTCGTCGAAGTGTGCGTAGCTGTGGCTCGCGAACGTCCAGCCCGTTGCCCGCAAGTGCGCCGCGAGTGCCTTGGCCCGCTCGACGGTGGCCGACCAGTCAGGCGCCGTTCGGTCGTTCACGCGTTCACCCAAAACGCCCTCGTACCCGGTGACGGCAAGAACGCCTTTGGCGCCGTCAGCTGAGAACAGTGGATGGCCGGCGACGAACTCGTCGATTATGGGCACGAGGTCGTGGTCAGTCAGATGAATGCCGGACCGGTCGTGCTCTTCGACCTTGACGTCGCCGTGAGTGTCGAGCGCGAGCTTCCAACCCAAGCCGAGTGCACGCGTGTCGTCGTAGTAGTTCACGTCGTCTTCGGACAGTACGAGCGGCCGACGGCCAGGTGGAATACGCGCCAGGCCGCGCGCCGCTCGATTGATGTCTACGAGCGTCCACCCATTCGCGTACAACTGATCCAGGATCGCTCGGAACTCCCCGACGGTCACGAACCAGTCCCGAAAGCCCTGACCAATGGGCTTGGACGTAAACGCCAACTCCGGGTGAATGACGAGCGTATGAAAGAACAGGTGCTCCACCGGCCCCTTCCAAAGGACCAGTGGAGAGGCCGGCACGGACGTGGTCGTCGCGACCGTGACACTCGTGGTCGGGACGATGCGTGGCACCGGCTTCGCCGACCGTCGCGCGGCGCCCCCGCCGCTGCAACCGCTCGCGACGATCGCCCCGAGCAAGATCAGTAGGCCCAAGGCCGGGCGGCATCTCACGGTTGCAGGACGCATTGCGGAGCACCAGCGTTCCCTCGTCCACGAATCGCCGCACAATGCCCGGTCCGGCGAGGTCTTGCGAGTGCCGATCGCGGCAGTTCGGGCGTCGCGGAACTGAGGCTCCGTAGCGTTCGTCAGAGCCGCATGAGGTCGAGTCGTCTGCTCCAGCTTTCGATCATGGTCGGTGCATCGACGATGGTCGCATGGGGCGCTGTCGCACCTTGGACCACGGCTGTGCCGGACATCGACAATCCAAGCGAGCGGCATTGGCGCATGGCGTCCGCGATCATCCTCGTCACCGTCAGCATCGCCGCTGCAGTTGCGCCGCGCTTCGTCTTCGTGCAACGGGCTGCGGTGATCCAGGTGTGCGCCGCCGTTGCGCTCGCGTGGTCCGACACCTCGGCCAAGACAGGCAGCTTCCAGGACGCGCCGAGCCCAGGGCAGATATGGACGTCCGTCCTTGCTCATGAACGGTGCAATGGCGAATGCCAGCCCGCACATGATGACGCTCGCCACGAGGCCAAACACGTGCCCGTACTTCAACGAGTAGCCAGCGACCAGCGCACCGGCAATGGTGCCAGCGAATGCCGCAGGGATCGTGAGCAGGCCGCACGCTCTGAATCGACGAGCGCTTACTGGCGGTCCGAACCATCTCGGAGGTGGTTTCGCCACGCCGACATTTTCCCATCGAGATGTGCGCTGCTTCCGATTGGCAGATCTGAGCGCGCCTCTACTCCGTCCAGCGCTCGGTTTTTTGGACGCGGGCGCGCCACATGGTGATCGCGTCGGCCGATCCTTCCCCTTCGCACCGTTCTCGTAGCCGCTCACACTGCATGACCATCGCAGCTTGGCGTACTGACCATCGTGGATGTGCGCCGTAGCCAGTGAACAACGCGTCGAGTTCTTCGATCGCTGCCGGGTAATGCATGCGGACGATCCATTCGGCCCAAGCCACGTCTTCCACCACGTCGCCGAGGTGAGCCAACTCCCAATCCACCAAACCAACGACGCAAACGGCGCCGGCGTCGAAGAGAAGGTTCTGAACGCCGAAGTCCCCATGTACGGCGACAGTGCCGACGCCTTCTAGTCGAGGCATGAGCAAGGGTGAGGCGTGAGTCTGCAAGCGCGCGAGCAGTGAACCAGCGGCTGCGAGTACTTGTCGCGCGAAACGGTTCTCGATCAGGTCCGGTCCCGGCGTCCCGGCGATGTACCCAAGGCGCAGGACACAACGCGCCTCGTCCTTGTCCAATACCGGCGGCACGGGGAGGACATCTGCCACAAGCCTCAGGCAAAGCTCCTCGCGCCGGAGACGAGTCCTCGCGTCGCTCCCTGTGTACGTCTTCTCGATGGCCGCGACACCCGTGACGCGTCGAGTCAGGTTCCTATAGCCGTGGGGAAGTCGATCATTGGCGGCCGACATCCATACAGATTGCCCGATCCGGCAATCGCTCAGGCGAGTGCCGATCGGCTGCGGCCTCAGGGGTTTCAACGCAAGGCCGCCGTTATGCGCCCGTGAAGATGCGCCGCGCCGATCCTGCGAACCGCTCGACTTCAGCAGCGTCTGGTCTTGGCTCGGACTCGAACATCGCGACCTGAAGCTTCGGACCATGGGCTTCGAGCCTCCCCATGAGCGCATCATCGACGGGTTGGACCACGAAGTGAATGTGCGCGGGGCCGTGGGACCAAAGGCAGACGTAGACCTGCTTGGGAGAGCACAGTTGCCCGACAACACGCGAGGTCTGTCGAAGCAGCGGCCCGAGTTCCTGGGCTTCGCCGTCTTCGAGGTCGGCAACATGGACGACATGCCGTTCCGGCTTCACGATGAGCGACCCGATCCCCAACGGGCCGATGCAGTGCTCAATCAGCCAATGTTGCGTGCGATGGATCAGGCCGCCGGGGCAAGTCTGGCGACCGCGCGAGAGATCGCAGGCGATGCATCCTTCGAGGTCGTTCACCCGCACATGTAAGCAACACCGGCGCCGGGGATCCACTCCGGGGTCGGGGTTCC
>JBEPUZ010000018.1:0-31331 GCA_041691275.1 Actinomycetota bacterium
CCTGTTGTCGGTCGGCGGGGACCTTTTTTTTTACGATAACCACTTTGAATTCGGTGCGGCGGTGGCGGCCGGCCAGCGCCCCGCCGAGGCCGCCGGCGATGTTCTGAACGATGATCGTGACTGTGCCGACTGCACCGGGAGCCAGCTGCGGGGCGGCCGTGATGTCAGACTGCGCCGGGGAGAAGGCGCTGACCTCCGACCCCAGTGAGCAGTAGCCCAGCGGGGCGACCGTCGTACGGTTTGAATCGTTACAGAAACGCTCGGCGTCGGCGCCGAACTGCGGTGTGCCCGCGTTCGAGCTGAATCCGGATCGCAGGGCCTGGGCGCGAGGTACGCCAAATGCCAAGATCGGACTGAAATCAGTGAACGGCAACGGACCAAGGCCAACGAACGGCATCGGTTCCGGCCGGTCGGTCCCGTTGGCGATACTCAGCTTGGCGGTCAGAAGAACATGGCCAGGCGTCGCGTCGATCGATGTTCCCGACCCGTCGCCCGAGCTGTCGTCAGTGACGAACGACGTCACCGACGTGACGCCGGGCTGATCCAACGCGACCTCGTACTTGTAACCATTCGGCGCGGTGTAGGCAACCGCCGGCCCTGACGTTCCCGACGGCGAGATCGGCGTCGGTTGGCTCGACGTTGTCGAACTGGCCGTAGTCGTCGGCGGCGTCGCCGCCGATTGGCCGCTCCCCCCGCCGCAGCCCGCCAGCGTCACGGCCACTGCGATGCAGCCAACGACGAGTTGAACGTTCCTCTTGGGCGAAATGCTGCGAAACATGACCGGCTCCTTATGCGATGAGGAAGAACTACACCGCTCACCATCGTCGGCGCCGACGGCGGCGGGTATCGGTCGATCTGACCCTTCCTTGTGGTCAATCCCGCGACCGGCGCACCTCAAGAGCATCCGCGCTTGGAACTATCGGCGGATCTCGCTTGCCCTGTTTCGATGTGCCCTCACCTCGTCGCCCGTCCGGCCACGCACGAACCTCGGCGGTGCTTCACGCACTTCCTGAGGCCATGGCGGCGCCACCGGCTCGGGGTACCGGTCCTGACCGCGCCCGGGTATCCGCAATCGACCGACACCCGATCGACGCGTCACGGGCGACGTCCACATCGAGACGAGCTCCACGACCGATCGATCGTCTTCGGCAACGAAGCCTCCGACGAGCCCGACGATCCGATCATCGACAACAGCAAAGAACGTCACTCGGTCAATGCCACTCGCGCCCCGTGTCGCTCGCTCCGTCCATTCAGGATCGGTCATGCGTGCCTCGGCGTCGTACGTCGAGCCGAACGCGAACGGCGAGTCCTCGAGCGCGGCGAGCCGCGTCTCCTTCAACGTGCTGCCTTCAGTGCGCCCAACGCGACGGACAGTCGGAGTCACCCGTACATGATCGGACCGCGTGACGTTTACGCAAACGAGTTTCTCTGCAACGCACGCCGCTGTAAGGCACTCGCGAGCCGATCGGCGCTCCTATGTTTGTCAAGGGGCTTCCGACGGCGCCGGCAGACCCTATGCACGTCCGCGGGAGACCGGGCGCGTACCGAGGTCGCGAAAGGGACGCCAGAGGTAGCCGTCAGGATCAGCGACGACGAACTGCCGGTTCCCCGCCTCTGTTCGAAGTGAACTGGCTGCTCCATCGGTCGCGGCCTCAGATCGGGTCTCGTACCAGCGTTCCTCCATCTCGACGATGAGCGCGAGGTCTGCGGTGACGACGCGCGCGTAGATCGCGTCGACATCGGGAACCTCGAGCTGGAAGTTCACCCCGCGGCCGAAAGGTCGGCCGAGCGGTGCTGTTCGGAACCGACGGCCCGGTCCTGCGGCCTCTTCGAGCATGAGCTGTGCCGAGTCGAATGCCAGGTACGCGAATCGCTCGGTGGATCGTTCGAACACCACGTGAAAGCCCAGTAGGTCAACGTAAAAGGAGAGCGAGGCCCGCAGATTCGTCACGTCGAGTTCCGGTACCAGCCCAACTCTGCGACGAGGTTCAGAGCTTGTCATCATCACAGACTGCCCAAATACAGCGGTGTCTTGCCAAGTACCGATCGGCAGACTTGACGTTGGTGCGCATGTCCTGCTCGGTGTGACTCGCTGATCGGCTCCCTGCCTCGAGATCAGATGTCCATGCGCAGGGTTTCGGCTTCGTCGGCTAATGACAGCCACCGCTCTTCGGCGGAGTCGACGCGGGCTTGACTGGTGGCCAGCTTCTCGCCGAGGCGCGCCAACTCTTTGTGATCCGCGCCGGCCGCCCCCAGCTCGACCTGCACCTTGTCGCGCGTGGTGATCGCATCGGCGAGCTCGCGATCGGCGCGACCCAACTGATGGCGCAGCGTGCTCGGGCTCTTCGTCGTCACGGACCGGGGTGCGGCAGCGGGCGCAACCCGTTGCGCGGCGGGCGGGGCTGACGTCGACCCGGCCTGACCGGTCGTTCGGGTCGGGCGGGCCGCGTGTTCCGCGAGCCATCCGGCGACACCACCGCGCACGATCACCGCTCGACCGCTGCCGTCGAGCGCCATCACCTCGTTGACCGTGCGATCGAGGAACACGCGGTCGTGGCTCACGACGACGACGATTCCCGGCCAGTCGTCGAGGAACTCTTCCAGCGCGCGAAGTGTGTCGAGGTCGAGATCGTTCGTCGGCTCGTCGAGCAGCAGCACGTTGGGTTGTTCGATCAACGTCAGCAGGAGCTGCAGACGCCGGCGCTCGCCGCCGGACAGCGTGCGGATCTGCGCGAACTGAGCGTCGCCGTCGAACCAGAACTGACGCATGAGCTTGACGTCGTCGAGCGTCGGCTCACCCTTGTTGCCGGCGACGGCATCCCGCACGCGCTGGTTGAGGTCGAGGTCACGGCCGAGTTGGTCGTAGTAGCCGATCTTGACGGTGCGACCGACATCGACGCGTCCCTGCGTGGGCTGTAGTCGCCCCGCGATGAGATCCAACAGTGTGCTCTTGCCCGCGCCGTTCGGGCCGACGATGCCGAGACGATCGCCCGGCTCGAGCATGTGGTCGAAGGGCTGGAGAACGAGCAGCGATCCCGCCTCGCCACCGTCACGTGCCTTGGGCCACGTGAAGCCCACACCGTGCAGCTCGACGCCCTTGGAGCCCAATCGCGTACTGCCCAGCGACAGGCCGAGGTCACCTTCGCGGGCGGCGGCGGCGGGACCGCGCGCCAGGAGCGCGTTGGCGGCGTCGATGCGCGCCTTGGGCTTCGACGTGCGCGCCGGCGCGCCCCGCCGCAGCCATGCGAGCTCGGTGCGCGCCAGGTTCTTGCGAGTCTGTTCGGCGGTCGCGGCCTGCGCTTCACGTTCAATACGGCCCGCGAGGTATGCCGCGTAGCCGGACCCACCGGTGCGTTCCTTCGGGACGTGGAGATACGTCCCGCCACGGTCGATCTCGAGCACCTTGGTCGTCACGCGGTCGAGCACGTGCCGATCGTGGGTCACGAGGAGCAGCCCACCCGGGAACGCGGCCAGCCATTCCTCGAGGTAGGCGATGGCGTCGAGGTCGAGGTGGTTCGTCGGCTCGTCGAGGATGAGGGCGTCCCACTGGCGCGCGAGCAGCGCCGCGAGCGCCACGCGCTTCTTCTGCCCGCCCGAAAGCTGGTCGGTCGGCGCATCGAGCACGCCACCCATGCCCAGGCGCGAGAGCATCGCTTCGCCCTGCCACTCGTCTCGGTCGAGCCCGTCGCACACCGCCGAACGCACGGTGCCCGCGGGCAGCACCGGCAGCTGGGGCAACGAACCGACCCGGGCGTTGCGGCCCCGGCGCACCACGCCCGCCTCGGGCTCGCGGTCGCCGCTCATCATCGAGAGCAGCGTGCTCTTGCCGCAGCCGTTGAGACCGACGACACCGATGCGGTCACCGTCGCTGAGGGTCAGCGAAAGGTCAGTAAACAGGGGTCGGTTGGGACGGGACGCCCCGAGCCCCTGTGCGTCGATCAGAATCACGGCTCAGGTTACGGGCCCGCGAGCCCCTCGTCGGTCCCGACCAGATCAGCCGGTCGTGCGGTAGTCGCCGAACGGAGCGTCGCGTTCCTGGAGCGCGCCGGTGAGGCCCTTCTCGCGCGTCGCGTCGATGAACTGGCGCATGGTCTCGGTGTGCGTGCCCAGCGCGCAGAGCTCGGTGCCGGCGCGGATGCCGGCCCGCATGCCCATCGCGTCCATCTGGCGATGCACGATGCGCTTGTTCAACTGCAGCAGCTCGATCGGGATCAGCGCGATGCGATGCGCGACCTCGAGCACACGCTCGTCGAGCTCATCGGCCGGATAGGCGGCGTTGGCCCAGCCCCGCTCGACGGCCTGCACGCCCGAGATGGAATCGCCCGTCAGCATCATCTCCATTGCCTTGCGCATACCGAGGAACCACGGGTGGAAGTGCATGTCGGGCACGCCGAATCGCACCGCGGGATAGCCCATCTGCGCGTCCTCGGCCATGTAGACGAGGTCGCAACCAGTCGCGAGCTCGCTGCCGCCCGCGAGGCAGTAGCCGTGCACCTGCGCGATGACGGGCTTGGCGAGATCCCAGATGCTCATCCAGCCTTCGGTCACGTGGCGCGGCCACGCCCCTTCGCCTCCCGGCGTGTAGTACGGCATCTCGTGACCCTCGTTACCGCCACCGAGGTCGTACCCCGCGGAGAACGACGGCCCCGCACCCCGGATGATCGTGACCGAGACCGCGGGATCCTGGTCGTGCTCGCGCAAGGTGTCGAGAATCGCGCCGCGCAACGGATGTACGAGGCTGTTGCGCTTCTCCGGCCGGTTCATCGTGATGCGTCGCACGCGCGGCGTCGGCTCGTCTACCAGGATCACGTCGTCGGCCATGGTGGCTCCTTCACTCGGTGGTATTCGTACGCGTGTTCGCGGTCCAGCTCCGGTAAAGCTTCGCGTAGACGCCGCCGGCGGCAACGAGCTCGTCGTGGCTACCCGCTTCGACGATGCGACCCGCGTCGAACACGAGCACGCGGTCGGCGTGTTCGGCCGTCGACAGGCGGTGGGCGATGCTGATCGTCGTACGACCGCGCGAGACGCGCGCCAAGGCATCGGCCAACGCGCGCTCGGTCTCGGCGTCGACCGCGCTCGTGGCCTCGTCGAGCACGAGGAGCCCGGGGTCGCCGAGCTCGGCGCGGGCCAGGGCGACGAGTTGGCGCTCGCCGACCGACAACGACTCACCCCGCTCCCCCACCAGGGTTGCGAGGCCGTCGGGCAGGCGCATCAACCACCAGTCGAGCCCGAGGCGGGCGAAGGCCTGCTCGATGTCGTCGTCGGTGGCATCCGGCGCGGCCATCCGGACGTTGTCAGCGATGTTCGTGTCGAACAGGAAGCCGTCCTGCGGCACCATGCGAATCGCGCGCCGGCGAGAGGCGGGATCGACGTCACGCAGATCGGTATCACCGATCCGCACCTGCCCCGCGGTCGGATCCGCGAGCCGGCACAGGAGCTTGGCGAACGTTGTCTTGCCCGAACCCGTCTCGCCGACGATCGCGACGTGGGCCCCGGCCGCGATGTCGACGCTCACGTCGTGCAGCACGGGGGCGTCGCCGCGGTAGGCGAACTCGAGGTGCGAGACCTCCACGCGGAGTGCTCCGTGGGCGAGATGCACGCCGTCGATCGGTTCGGACACGTCGATCGGGACGTCGAGCACCGCGAGCACCTTGCGCCAACCCGAGATCGCGGTCTGGGTCTGGTCCAGGATCTCGCTCAGTTCGCCGATCGGGCTCAACAACAGGTTGATCAGGAACATGAAGGCGATGACCTTGCCGGTGTCGAGTCCCCAGCCCTTGCCGTAGTACGCGGAGGCCACGACGACACCGGCGAGTGCGATGGCGCCGAAGAAGTCGCCGAGCGGAAACATCGCCGCGAAGTACTTTGCCGCGCGCAGGCGGGCGCGGTACGCGCCGTCGATGCGGTCCCGCAGCCGCACGCGTGCCCGCTCCTGGAGCCCGTAGGCGCGGATGACCGCGGCGCCGCTGACGGTCTCGGAGAACTCGGCGATCATGTCGCCGATGCGCGTCCGTTCCTCGTCGTACGCAGCCAGCTGCCGACGCTGGAAGGCGCCGAAGAGCGGTGGAACCGGCAGGTACGCGATCAAGGTGATGATCGTGAGCTGCCACGAGTAGACGAACATCACCACGATCGTGCCGATGATCAGCGTGCCGTTCACCAGCCACGAGATCATCCCCCACTGCACGAAGCGGGCGAGGGTCTCGATGTCGCTGGTCACGCGCGACACGAACACGCCGCGCCGGGTGGTGGTGTGCTCGGCCATGCTCAGCCGGTGAATGTGGTCGAAGACACGGACGCGCAGGCTGGCCAGTGCCTGCTCGGCCGCGCACACCAACCGGTAGTAGGCGATGCGGCTGACGAAGAGCACGCCGATCGTGATCACCGCCGCCACGACGCACGTGAGGATGACGAACTCGGCCCGGAAACCACCCGAGTCGAGCACACCGCGGTCGAGGATGACCTGGATCAGGATCGGGATCGCGAGCTTCCCGAGCGCGGCGACGACCGCGAACACGATTGTCGCTCTCAGCCCGACGCGCAGCTCCGGACTCGCCTCGATGCCGCGGCGGAGAACCTGCAACGCGCCCGCCTCGATCCCGCTCTCCGGGGTGACGTCGTCGTCCTCGAAGGCGGCGAAGACCCGCTCGGTGAACTCGTCGCGCGCCTGGGCCGGGGCCGAGTCGGCGACCACGTCGTGGGCGGCGCCGTGAAGGGTGTCGCGGGTCTCGTCGCCGGTGCGCGTCATCACGCCACCTCTTGGTCGTAGGCGCGCACCATCGCCTCGTAGTCGCGGTTGGTTGCGAGGAGCTCGGTGTGCGTTCCCGTGGCGACGACACGGCCTTCCTGCATGAACAAAACGCGGTCGGCCAGCGCGATTGTCGAGACCCGATGGGCAACGATCAGCGTCGTCGTCTCGAGCTCGTCGCGCAGGCCACGAAGGATCCGCGCCTCGACGGTCGCGTCGACGGCCGACGTAGCGTCGTCGAGGAGCAGGAATCGCGGGCGACGCACGAGCGCACGGGCGAGCGCGATCCGCTGGCGCTGGCCGCCCGACACCGTCACGCCGCGCTCACCAATGGCCGTCTCGTAACCCGCCGGGAGCGAGTCGACGAACCCCGCCACCTGGGCAACACCGGCCGCCCAGCGCATCGACGCATCGTTCGCGGCGGCACCGCTCGCCGTTCCGATCGAGATGTTGTTCGCGATCGTGTCGGTGAAGAGGAACGACTCCTGGAACACGAGGGCGACGCTCGATCGGAGGTCGGATCGGGTGGCTTCGGCGACATCGATACCGCCGATCCGCACGACCCCACTGTCGGGTCGGTCGAGACCGGCGAGCAGCTCGCACAACGTGGTCTTGCCACAGCCGGTCGGGCCGACAAGAGCGACGACCTCACCGGCGCCGATCCGGACGTCGCAGTCCTGCAGGACCGGCACCCCCGCGACGTAGCCGAATCCGAGCCCATCGGCCCCGACGTCGAGACCGCCGGTCGGCAGCCCGCGCGGATCCGCAGGCAAGGCTTCCGGCGACGCCGCCAGCACTCCATCGATGCGGTCGAGGGCAACGACCGAACGCGGCATCTCCTCGAGCAGGAAGCCGACGACGCGCATCGGGAACGCGAGCAGCGTGAACAACGCCATCGCCTGCACGAGATCGCCCGGCGAGATCACCCCGGTCGATACGCGCCAACCGCCGACGGCGAGGAGCGCGATGATGCCGAGGTTTGGGAGCGCGTCGAGGGACGGTTCGAAGAGCGCCCGCAGCGCACCGACGCGGACGCGCGCCTCGCGGAGCTGGTCGGCGGCGTGTCCCAGCCGCTCCACCTCGGCGTCGTGACGGCCGAGCGTCTTCACGACCACCACGCCTTCAAGGCTTTCGTGCGTAATCGCGGATACGTCGCCCACGCGCTCCTGCACCATCTGCGCCGGCAGCTCGACCCGACGCGTGTAGAAGCGATTCAGCGCGAACATCGCCGGGAACAGCACGAGACCGACCAAGGTGAGCAGCGGATCGATCACGAACAGCGCGATGACCGAGAAGACGATCAACAGCATGAGGCCCGTCGAGAACGGCAGCGGGTTGATCACCTCGGACGCGACCATCACGTCGTTGTCGGCGTGCGCGAGCAGCGTCCCCGTCGTGTGCTCGCGGTGGAACGACAACGGCACGTCGAGGTAGCGGTCGGCGATCTGATGACGGAGCGTCGCCATGTTGGCCGCCGCGGTCATCCCCGCGTAGTACCGGCGCGCGATGACCCCGACACTGCGGATGAACGCCACGACGACGATCGCAATCGCGCCGGCCCAGATGGTGCCGCTCGCGACATCACCCTTGAACGACGGGATGATGACATGGTCGGTCACGCGCCCGAGCACGATCGTTCCGAGCACCGACGTGAGCGCGAACACGGACGAGCCCGTGACCGATGCCGTGAACGGCCCCGGATGCGCCACGATGAATCGGCGCAGGGTCGCGACGCCTCGGCGCCACATGCTGCGGTCGATTGTGTCGGACACTCGCGGCTACCTCGTGGAGATGAGCAACAAGCTACCGATTCGCGCAGAGGCGCTGGTCAGGCCCAGGTGCGCCCGAACCAGCGCCGCACGCGACTCGTCCCGAACTCGGACTTCTCGTCGGCGAACGTTCGGGATGGACCCTCGAGCGCGCCTTGGGGCATCTCGCCGCTGCGGAAGGTGACGTCGACCTTCGCGACCTGTCGATCACCGAACTCGAGATAGCAGATGCCGTGCCCGTCGTAGTGAGCCGCTGCACCCCCGCCTCGAATCCGAGCCGCGATGCCGTCGGCGGCGACCACGGCCTGGCCTTCGGCGAAGACGCCCGCTTTCGGGGTCCCGACGCTCGTGACGTCGCCGACGGCGTACACGCCGGGGTAGTGCGTCTCGAGGGTCAAGGGGTCGACCGGGATCCAACCGTCGACGGTCATGCCCGACTGCGCCACGACTTCCGGCACGCGGTGGGTCGGCACTCCGAGGAAGAGGTCGTACGGCATCTCCTCGCCATCGTCACCCAGCATCGCAACCCGGCGGACGGGATCGAGGGCGCGCACGAGCGTCCCGGGCCGCCACTCGATCCCCCGCTCCGCGAACGCAGTGAGCAGCGCTCGCGATGCATCGGGCGACGGAGGAATGGGAACCGGGAGCGGCATCACGAGTGCGATGCTCGATCGGTCGCGCAGCCCGCGCTCGGTGAGGAAGTCGTGCATCAAGAGCACGGTCTCACTCGGCGCGGGCGGGCACTTGAACGGCGTCGATGTCACCGCGACGATCACGCGGCCACCGTCGAAGTCGGCCAGTACGTCCCTCAGCGCGAACGCGTTGGCCTCGGTGTAGAAGTCGTACCCGCCCTCGACGAGTCCCGGCGTCGCCTCGGGGTGCAGATCCGCGCCGAGGGCGACGACGAGCACATCGGCGTCGAACGACCCCGCCTCGGTCTCGACACGCTTGTTGACGGGGTCGATCGACCGGATCGTCGACTGCACGAACTGCACACCGGGTTTGACGAAGTCGCGGTACGGGTGCCGGACGTGTTCCGGTAACGCCCGACCGAACATCACTTCGAGCTTGGAGAACCCGAAGACGAAGTCCTCGGTCTTGTCGATGAGGACGACTTCGATGTCGGATCCGAACTCGTCCGACAGCCTGGTGGTCAACTCCAGCCCGCCGAAACCGGCACCCAATACCACGACTCGCATGATCAGGCCGGCTGCGGGACGAAATCGGATGCTGCTTGATTCATGAGTAGTCCCATGGTCATTTCTCCTTGCGCTTCCTGGTAGGCGTTCTTGATTTGGACGGACCTTTGGATGGACCCTTGGATGCAGATGAGCGTTCGATGCCGGCGAGGTACATCTCCATGACCCGGCGGGTCTGGCGCAGCCAGCGGTCACCGTTCGGATCGTTGAACACCTGTTGGTTCGTAAACCCCGCGACGATGCCCGTGAAGATGTCGGCGGTCGGCATGTCGTAGACACCCACCGCGTTCAGTCGTTCCGCGCCGATGTCGCGGAACGCGATCACGAGCTCGCGCGACGCGGGCGACGGCTTGAAGCCGGGAAGCGTGCGCTGGAACATCAACTGGTGGCGAACCACGTCCTCGGTCGCGAAGCGAACGCACAGCTCGACGAACTCGACGAGGGCCTCGCTCGGATCGTCGGAGAGATGGTGCCGGGCCGCGGTTTCGAGGAGATCTCGGAACGCGTCGACGAACATCGCGTCGTAGAGCGCGAGCTTCGAGTCGAAGTACGCGTAGAGCGAGGGCTGGCGGAGATCGACCCGATCGGCCAGATCGCGCAGCGAGATGGCCGCCAAACCGTCACGTCGCGCCAGTTCCCAGGCTTCGGCGACGATCCGTGCCCGCTTGGCGTCGTGGCGTAGCCGGCGTCGGTCGCCGGGCGTGTCCTTGGGTTCGGCGATTCGATCGCTGATAGTTCTTCGATCAGTCATAGATAAACTAGGGGTGATAGTCGCGCCTCTCCTTGGCGGTGTCAACCGATTACGGGCTCAGGTTGATGTGCTTCATCGTCGTCGCTCCTTCATCCCCGGGCCAACAGCTCGACAACCTCATGAGTCGGGCGCACGTCGCCAAAACTCCGGTAGATCGTGTGAAGGGTCGCGTTCAGATCCTCGTCACGCACGGCGGCATTCGCATCGGCAACCATGATCACGCGATACCCGAGCGTGCTCGCGTCGCGCGCCGACGACTCACAACAGACGCCGGCCACCGTTCCCGCGATGAGCACCGTGTCGACGCAGCGGCGTTCCAACTCTGCCGGAAGGTCACAACGCCCCGGGAAGAACGCGCTCGCAGCCGACTTCTCGAGCAGTAGATCGTCTCTGGCGACGTCGAGCTCAGGCCAGAGTCGATCGCGCAACGGGCCTTCACCCCCCGACCGGTCGTACGACTCCGCGACCTCGGGCCCGAGGAACTCGGCCCGGGCGGCCGATCGACGCGGCGCGCCGGGCACGATCCACGCGACCGTTCCGCCCGCACCACGCGTGGCGGCGGCCAATTCTCGAACCTGCGGCACGATCCCGCGGGCGTAGGGGTTCTCGGTCACGAAGAACGGGACCATGTCGATCACCACGAGCGCCGTACGCGAAGGATCCACGCGCTCGAAGCCGTGACGACGGCCCCGACGCAGCTCGTGACGTGCGTACTCCCGGGGCTCGATCCGCCAGTCGTGCAACATGCCTGACAGCGTGACACGATCCCGCCGTGCCCACCGGCTCGCCGGCCGACGCGATACTGCGGGTATGACGGACTGGGTCGAGATCACCCGGCGTAACGCACGTTCGGTGCAGACGACGATCGGGTGGATCTTCTGGGATCCCGGCGCGGTCGGGCGCTACGAGCGCCTCGGCCTCCCCGGGCCCCTCGGGTACATCGCATCGCGCGCGGCGCCCCTCGCACCCGCGGGCGCCGACGCGATCATCGCCGCGTTCGGATCGATCAGCCCCGTCGGCATCCGCATCGCGTTCGACCTCGTCGCGCAGCACACCACGTTCGACGAGGTATGGGCGGCTCGCGACGAGGCCGTGCTCGCCGGGTTGCACGAGCACGCTCCCTCGATCGTCGATCCGTTGCGAGCGCTCGGCCCCGACCTCTGGCCCGTCGTCGATCAACTCCCGACGGTCGGCCGCGTCTTCTTCGCCGCGCACCTCCGTATGCCCCGCCCCGACGACCCGCTGCTCTCCGGGTGGCACGCGGTGAACTGTCTCCGCGAATGGCGCGGCGACCTGCACTGGGCCCTGGTCGCCGGCGCCGAGCTCGACGGCAACGAAGCGTCGATCCTCCACAACGCGTGGCTCGGCTACGAGCGCGACTGGCTGGCGAAGTCACGCGGCAGCGATCCGGAAGCCCTCGCCCGGGCCTGGATCTCGCTCGAGGAACGGGGAATCGTCCGCGCCGGTGAGGTCACGGCCGAGGGAATCGCGCTCCGCCGGCACCTCGAGGACGAGACCGACCGGCTCTCCACATT
Source organism: Actinomycetota bacterium (assembly GCA_041691275.1). Classification (GTDB taxonomy): domain Bacteria; phylum Actinomycetota; class Acidimicrobiia; order IMCC26256; family PALSA-610; genus PALSA-610. Next base: position 12,003 of record JBEPUZ010000018.1, read on the forward strand.
GCCGTGGAAATTGTTCGGAGAGACCCGAGCGCGGCAATTCGCCGACCAGTTCGAGCCGGCCTGCCAAGCCCTTCTCCAGCGGGTCGACGTCACCGCGGGCCCGAACTACCAGCCCGCCTCGCGCATCCGGTAGCGATCGAGGGTCGGTCGGTCAGCGGGGGCTCCTACGGTGCAGCGTGTGGAAGGTGCCGAATATCGCGCCCGCGGTCTCCCAACCGGTCGTCAGCAACGTTCCCGTGTTGATGTTCCGCGGCAATCTCGCGACCGACGGCAATCCCACGTGGATACCGACCATCGAACGAGGGATGGCGAACGCACAAAGCGTCGTGTTCCCGACGCTCGGCCGCGACCTCCTCGCCGGCGGTCCGCCCTGCCTCAGCGGGCTGCGCCGGCAGTTCCTCGCCGATCCGACGGCACACGTCGACACCGAAGCCTGCGCTCGGCAGTCACCTGCGATCCGCTTCGTCGCCCCGTATTAGTCCTGGTCGTGTCGTAGCGGATCGCTAGTAACCCTGGCCGACGATGCGTTCGTCGTCGGCGTGGTCCCTGATCTCAAAGGCGCACTCCGGGTGGCGCATCCGCTCCTCGTACGCGTCCTGGAGCGTGTGGAAATCCATCGGAACAGGGGTCGGCGGGCCACCGAAGCGGTTCCTCGGGAACAACGCCAGTCCGAAGCGGGGGATCGGCATCCCCGATGCATCGACAATCTGTCCGACTTGCTGAAGTCGGAAACCGTAGGGTTTCACGATGCCTACTGTGCTTGTCACCGGCACCTCGACCGGCATCGGCGCGGCGTGCGTGTCCCGACTCGCGGCCGCGGGGTGGACCGTGTACGCCGGAGTTCGGCGCGCCGAAGACGCCGATCAGGTCAAGGCGAGCAATACCGGCGACGTACGACCGGTCATGCTCGACGTCGGCGACCGCGATCAGATGCGGGTCGTCCTCGAGAGCATCGCGAACGATTCGGCGACCGGCGGCCTGGATGGACTCGTCAACAACGCGGGCGTCGGCAACGGCGGCCCAACCGAGTACATCACCGAGGACGAGTGGCGCTGGACGTTCGACGTCAACCTCTTCGCCCCAGTCGCGCTCACCCAGGCCGCGATGCCGTTGCTGCGCGCCGCGAAGGGACGCGTCGTCCACGTCGGCTCGATCGCGGGACGCCTCTCGATGCCCGGGTTGTCGCCGTATTCGGCGTCGAAGCACGCGATCGAAGCCCTCGCGGAGGCGCAACGCCTTGAGCTCCGCCGTTCCGGGAGCGGCGTGCGCGTCGCCCTGGTCGAGCCGGGCGCGGTCAAGACCGCGATCTGGGACAAGGCCGACACCACCATCGTCGACGTCGAGCGCGGACTCGGCGACGTCGGCCGTCAGCGCTACCAATGGTTGACCGATTCGGCCCGAGGGTTCGCGGCCGAGGGCCGGCGCTTCGGCGTCAGGCCCGACCGGGTCGCGCGCGCCGTCGAACACGCGCTGAGCGCGCCGCGTCCGAAGGCGCGCTACCTCGTCGGGATCGATGCGAAGGTCTACGGCCACGTCGTGACGAAATTGCCCGACCGGGTGCGTGACGCCGGCGTCGACCTCGGCGCGCGCCGCTACGAACTCCTCGGGCGCAGGCAGCGAAAGACCTGACGCGCCCTGGTGATCCGAGTCGAGGAGCGGGACTTCGCGACGACCTAGTGCTCAGGCTCGGGATCGCGCTCCGAGCCGAGCACGCTGTGCCCACTCGAGCTGCGCAACAAGCCTCCCAGCACGACGTCGAGCATGCCGAGTCCGCCGTCGTGATCGCCGTACTGCAGTTTGATGTCGGCGAGATACGTCGTCATCACGTGCAGGCGCTCGGCCAGCAAGCGTGCGAGCGCGAGCGCGAGACGCGGTTCACCCGAGAGCATCTCCCGCGCGTCGTCGATGACCGCGAGGATTGTCTGGCCGACGGCGACCACGTCGGCTGTCGCGGGCACGCCGAGCAGCAACGACATCTCGCCGACGCACGCGCCAGCCTCGCTCACCGTCGCGACGAGCACGCCACCCTTCTCGATCCGCAATTTGCCGTCGATAAGGACGAAGAGCGCGTCGACCGGTTCGCCGTCGACGAGCAGCACCTCGCCGGACTCGAGCGTGCGCCGTGGCACGCCCTGTGCGAGCGCGAGCAACTCCTCCATGATGGGAGTGTCGCGCGCGGACGACACCCGGTCGGCACCCGTTTGTACGGACGTTGACGCAACCACTCCGGAACCTCTCCTGCGCATTTCTCCGGCACGAAGTGATCAGCGATTCACGTACGGCGCGCACTCGGGGTCCGATGCACCGTGCAGCCAAGATCCTGGGCAGTTACTGTGCGCCGGCGTCGACGGATCGAGCCGACGGATCGAGCCGACGGATCGAGGAGGACGAGTGGGCTTCAAGCACCGTGCGATCGCAGCGGTCATTCCGCTCCTGGCAAGTGCTCTCGCCATTCCCGCCATGACGGCGCAGCGGGCAGTCGCGGCTACGGGACCGGCACCACTGACCACGTCGCAGGCAAACGCCCTGTCGGCGAACGTCACCGAGAAGGTGATCGTCGTGCTGAAGGACCAGGTCCCGCAGGCGCCGGCGACGCCGAGTTCGGTGCACGCCCGCAGCAACGTCGAAGCGGTCGACCAGCACTCGATCCTGACCGAGCTCGGTCAGACCAGGTCGCGCGACGTGCACTCGTACACGACGATCAACGCGATCGCGGCAACGGTGTCGGCGGGTGAGAAGGCGCGCCTCGCGTCGAACCCGTCAGTTGCCGAGGTCGTCGCCGACCGCAAGATCAAGCTCTCCACGCCCTTCGGCGCGCAGGCCGACGCCAAGGGCACGGCCGCCGCGCCCGGGCGCACACCCGTCGCAGGATCCTGCCCGGCTCCCGGCGCCGCTCCCCTCCTCGAGCCGGAACCGCTGCAGACCATGCACGTCGCCTCGTCCGACCCGCACGCGAAGACCGCGCGCTCGCTCGGCTACACGGGCGCGGGCGTGAAGGTCGGCTTCATCGCCGACGGGCTCGACATCAACAACACCGACTTCATCCGCGCCGACGGCTCCCACGTGTTCGTCGACTACAAGGATTTCAGCGGTGAAGGCACCGCGGTGCCGACCGGCGGCGGCGAGGCGTTCCTCGACGCGAGCTCGATCGCGGCACAGGGCCGCAACGTGTATGACATCAGCAAGTACAGCTCGCTGGAGCTCAACCGGCCGTGCCGCATTCGCATCGAAGGTGTGGCACCGGGCGCGAGCCTGGTCGGCCTGCCGATCTTCGGCGCCGAGGACGCGGGCTTCAACTCCTCGTTCCTCCAGGCCATCGACTACGCGGTCGCGGTCGACCACGTCAACGTCCTCAACGAGTCGCTCGGCGAGAACTTCTATCCCGACGACCGCGCCAGCCTCGACCTCATCAAGAAAGCGAACGATCTGGCCGTCGCGGCCGGAACCACCGTCACCGTCTCCTCCGGCGACGCGGGCGTGACGAACACGACCGGCACCCCGTCGACCGACCCCAATGTCGTCGCCGTCGGTGCGTCGACCACGTACCGCGTGCCGACGCAGCTCGGCTACGGCGGCGCGCAGTTCGGCGTGACCGGCTGGCTGAACAACAACATCAGCTCGCTCAGCTCGAGCGGCTTCGAACAGGACGGCTCGACGATCTCCCTCGTCGCTCCGGGCGAGCTCGGGTGGGCGCTCTGTTCCACGAACATCGCCATGTACGCCGACTGCACCGACTTCCAGGGCAATCCGAGTCCGGTGCAAGAGAGCGGTGGCACGAGTGAATCGGCGCCCCTCACCGCGGGCGCGGCTGCGCTCGTCATCCAGGCGTACCGCAATGCACACGGCGGCGCGACCCCGAGTCCGGCGCTGGTCAAGAAGTTCCTGACGAGCACCGCCGACGACATCTACGCTCCCGCCGACGCGCAGGGCTCCGGCATCGTCGACGCGTACCGCGCCGTCCTGGCCGCACGGTCGTACAAGGTCCCCGCCGCCGCGCACACACCGGCGACGCTCATCGAAAGCGCCTCACAGTTCAACGCGGTCGCACAGACAGGTACACCGACGACCTTCACCGAGCAGTTGACCAACGTGGGTGCAACCGCCGAGACAGTGGCGCTATCGAGCCGGACGCTCGGCGCGTTCCTCCCCATCAAGACCACCACGGTGACCCTGAGCGACTCCGGTCCGCACAGCGTCGACTATCAGGGCTTCAACGACAACTACCGGGTCGTCCACTTCCAGGTGCCGAACGGCATCGGTCGCCTGAACGGCTCGATCGCGTTCCAGGGCGCGTCGGCCGACCTGGCCGCACGCGTTCGCCTTTCGCTCGTCGATCCGCACGGACGCCTCGGCGACTACTCGTTGCCGCAAGGCATCGGGAACTTCGGCAACGCGCAGGTGGCGAACCCGGTCGCGGGAACGTGGACCGCGTACATCTGGAGCCGGGGCTCGGCCGACGGCGGCACCACCGGTCCGGTCGTGTTCGGCGCCAGCGTGGCGAACTACCAGTCGTTCGGCACCGTCAGCGCGTCGCATCTCACGATCGCACCCGGCGCAACCCGCTCGTTCAGCGTCTCGGTACGGACGCCGAACACACCGAGCGACGTCTCCGGTTCGATCGTGGTCTCGGTGCCTACGCAGGCCGCGTTGGCGATCCCCTTCACACTCCGGTCGCTCGCTCCGAGCGGCCGGACCAACTTCTCCGGCGTGCTGACCGGCGGCAACGGCCGCGCGGCGTTCACCGGTGTGACCGAGTACTACCAACTCGATCTCGCGGCCGGGTCGCCCGCGTTGAACGCGTCGGTCACGCTCGCCGACAACCCGAACAACCAGCTCTACGTGTGGTTGATCGATCCCGCGGGCCAAGCCCAGGCGTTCCAGAGCAATGGTCTGCTCACCGCGGACGACAACGGCGATCTCTCGTACACGAACTCGCTCGGCGCCAACGCGCACGTGATCAATCCCGCGCCCGGTCGGTGGACGGTGATCATCACGTTCGCACCGACGGTGTCGGGAACCGCGCTGCACGAGGGCTTCAAGGTGGCACTCGACCAGCGCGCCCCCGCGGTGACCGCGAGCGGCGTTCCCCACGGGAACAAGATCAGCGTCACCAACCCCGCGGTCGTGAAGATCAAGGTAACCAACACCGGGACCGCACCCGAGGCGTACTTCATCGACGCTCGCACCAACGCCTTGAAGCAGTACAACCTCGAGGCGCTCACGGCGTCGCAGACGACCGTGCCGCTGACGTTCGCCCAGAACCTGCCGTTCTATCTGGTGCCGAGCCAGACGACGTCGATCGTCGGCACCGCCTCCACCAACGGTCACACGCCTATCCAGTTCGATCTGGGCGCTCCCACAGGAGATCCCGACGTCGCTTCCGGCGTGGGCTTCAACGTGAACGCGCACGTCAATGGGAACCCCGTGACGGCCGGCCAGTGGGACCTCGCACCCACCGTCGTCGGTGCGTTCGGCGCGAGCGGCGCGCCCCAGGAGTTGGTGGACACCACGCTGACCGCGACGACGCAGGGCTTCGACCCCGCGATCACCGCCAGCACCGGTGACCTCTGGCAAGCGGCCATCGGCGGTCCGATCACGGTCAGCCCGATCGTCGTGCAGCCTGGTCACAGCGCGACGATCCCGGTGATCATCGCCCCGACCGGCCCCAAGGGAAGCACCGTGTCCGGGGTGCTGTACCTCGACGACGACAGCCTGTTCTCGCTGTACGGCGGTCTGGCCCCCAACGCCAACACCGTCGCGGCCATCCCCTACACGTACAAGATCGGGTAGTTCGCAAGATCGGGTAGTTCGCAAGATCGGGTAGTTCGCAAGATCGGGTCGGTCGCAAAGACGGGTGGTGCTGCCCCGCGGTTATGCGATCACTGCACGGACGCGCGCGTCGTGGAGGTACGCCGAGGTGCCCGACCCGTCGCGACACCGCTCGCCGACTTTGGCGTCGCACACGCTGCACGCCACCATGCCGCGCACGGTGGTGGCCTCCATGGTCGACAGCTCGGTCCGCATCGCACGCGGGTCGTTCGCGATCGCGTCGTTCGTGATGAGAGTCAGCGCGGGCCGACCCGACGGAGCGCTCGGCGCGGATTCGGCCGCGACCTCTTCCAGGAACGCACACGCCTCGGCCAGGTCGACGCTGCGCCGCAGAGGCGGCATGGCGGCGAGCAGCTGCGCCCGGTACGACTGCTTCGCCAGACGCGGGTCCAACACCGCGACGACGCCTCGGTCGGCGCGCGTCCGGATCAGCCGACCCGCGCCCTGCGCGAGCACAAGTGCAGCCGCGGGCAGGTCGACGGCCGCGAACGCGTCGAGCCCGCGCTGCTGGGCCCGGAGCCGCCGGGCCGCGTGCAACGGCTCGTCGGGCACGGGGAAGGGGATCTTGTCGATCACGACGAGCACGCACGACGCGCCCGCCGCGTCGATGCCCGCCCAGAACGAACGGGTGCCGACGAGCACCGACGTCTCGTCGTCGACGAAGTCCTTCATGAGGCTGGCGGAGTCGCGGTCGCCCTGGGTGAGGATGTCGTGGTCGGTCCGCTCGCGCAGCACCTCGGAGAACCGGGCGACGTTCGCGTGTGACGTGCACAGCACGAGCGCGCGTCCACCGGCGGCGTTCACGAGCGCGCAGAGCCGATTCGCCGACTCGTCCATCCATGCATCGCGGGCGCGGGACGGTTCCGGGAGGTCCTTGCCGACGTAGAGGATCCCCTGGCGCTTCCAGTCGAAGGACGACGGCGTCTGCACCGACGCGTACCCCCGTCCGGCCCGCGACGACCACGCCCCCTCCTCGTCCTGCACCCCCCAAGTACCGGGCGCGGCGTCGGGCTGGAACCCCATCTGCGACGCGAGCGAGGAGAACGGCGGGTCTCCGCCGAGCGTGGCCGACACGCCGATCACCGGATGCCACTGCAACAGGGCGAGCGCGATCGTGTCGCCCGCGGCAACCGGAGCGATACGCAGCCGGCGGCTCCGGCCCGCCCGTTCGATCCACACGACGTCGCCGTCGTTCGGCGAGGCGAGCCGGCGCAACACTTCGAGCCGGCCGATCGCCAGCCGGGCCGTGCGCTTGGCGTACTCGCTCGCTGAGGTCACGAGCTTCGCATTCGCCTTCGCGAGTCGCTCGGCCGCGCGTAGCAGCGCCTGGTCGAGCTCCTCGTCGTGGCCGATGTGCACCGTGCCCTCGCGGGTTTCGATCGCGGCCGACAGCGCCCGTCCCGCCTCGACCAGATCGTTGACCGCCTTGGCGTCGGCGCCCGCCCGCCCGAGCATCCCGCTGAGCCGAGAGATCGCGTCGGCGGAGACCTCACCCGCGAACGCGTTCGTCGCGTTCTCGGCGAATGCGTGGGCTTCGTCGATGATGACCACGTCGTGTTCGGGAAGCACTCGGCGTTCCGACGCCAGATGCGCACAGTAGAGCGCGTGGTTGACCACCAGGACCGAGGCGTTCTGGGCCCGGCCCCGCGCCAGTTCCGCGAAACATCCTTCCCCCTCCGCGCACTCGGCCTTCCCCGGGCACTCGAGACTCGTGCAGGTGACCGCTTTCCAGGCCGCATCGTTCAACGCGCGCGGGATCTCTGACCGGTCGCCCGTCTCGGACCGTTCCGCGAACGACCGGAGATGCTCCAGCTGCTTGGGGAAGTCGCGTCCGACCGGGAGCTCGAAGAGCGCGTCGGGCGCACCCGCAGACTTCAGCTTGGCCTTACAGAGATAGTTGGATCGCCCTTTCAGGAGCGCATACGAGAAGTCGAGCCCACCGTGCTCCTGCAGCGCGGGAAGGTCCTTCGTGGTGAGCTGGGTCTGCAGCGCGATGGTCGACGTCGCGATGACCACTTTCAGCCCGGAGGCGACCGCAGGCACCAGGTACGCCAGGCTCTTCCCCGAACCGGTCGGTGCCTCCGCCAGCAGATGGTGACCGCCCGAGATCGCATCGACGACGGCATCCACCAGGTCGTGTTGGCCGTCTCGCCGCTCGCCGTCCATGCCGGCCACGGCCGCGTCGAGCAGCGCGTGCGGGTCCGCCCGCCACGTCACCCGCCGCACCGAATCCGCGCTCACCCGCTCACGCTAGACACCGGCCGCGCCGCGGGGGCGCGTCTACCGCTCGCAACTGTCCCGGTTACCTCGCTGTACTTCCCTCGCCGATCTCGATGCGCTATGACGTTGACGTGCGCCTGAGTGCAAGGAACCAGCTGGCCGGAGTGGTCGTCGAGGTGCACGACGGTGCGGTGACGAGCTCGGTCTCGCGGTCGACAAACCGGTGATCGTCGTGGTCAAGGCATCCGACGCGATGATCGCGGTCGAGTAACCGTATTGCCCGGAGCAGACCGAACCGAGGTCGTCGAGCGCGTCGCCGATCTTCTCGTGCGCGTGCCGATCGGGCGTCCACTGCGGGTCGCGGTCGACGGCATGACCGCGGCGGGCAAGACGACGTTCGCCGACGAGCTGGGCGCCGCCGTAGGAGCGCGCGGTCGCCCGTGCGCGCGGGTGTCGATGGACAGGTTCCACAACCCGCGCGCGGTTCGATAGCGGCAAGGCCGCGAGTCGGCGGCCGGGTATTACGAGGATGCGTACGACTTCGCGGGGTTGCGCCGCGCGTTGCTGGGCCCGCTCGGCCCGGGCGGTGACCTCCGCTACCGCACCATGGCGCACGACCTCGCGACCGATGTCGCGGTCGACTCGGCGCCGGAAACGTCGCCGGGCGATCTCGTCCTCGTCGTCGACGGCAGCTTCCTGCAGCGGCGCGACCTCGCCGACGCCTGGGACGTCACCGTGTACCTCCGCGCCGAGTTTGCAACCGCTCGCGCCCGCGGCGCGGCGCGGGACGCCACGCTCCTCGGTTCCGAAGCCGAAGCCGCTCGGCTGTTCGACGTGCGCTACCACGCCGCATTTCGGCGCTATCTCGATGACGTCGACCCGGAAGGCGCGGCCGACATCGTCGTCGACAACGACGATCCGATGCGGCCGGGTCTGGTGCGCGTCGTCGCCGGGTTGACCGACCTGCAGCCCCACCTGCGGCGCACCCGGGCGTTCTTCGGTTCCCGAGCCGCGCACTGGGACGAGCGCTTTCCCGACGACGATGCGGCCTACGCCGCCGCGGTCGACGAGCTGCTCGACCCGTCGGTGCTCCCCGGCGTGCTCGCAGCCGCGGGCTGGGAGCTCGAGCGCATCGACGACGCCGATCACCGTTACCTCGCGCTCGCGCGGGCACACCGTTGACCATTGCCCGCTCCGGGCGCGGAACTTAACCTCGCGCCATGGCGGGAATGGACGAAGCTGAGGTCCGCGACCTGCTCGGCGCGCTCGGGAAGGCGTGGAACAACCACGATCTCGACGCCGCGCTCGCGCTCACGACCGACGATGTCGTGTTCGAGAGCACGGGACCGTCGCCCGACGGCGCGCGCTTCGTCGGCCGAGCCGCGGTGCGGGGTGCGTGGGAGCCGATCTTCGCCGACGTGTCTGCGTACTTCGCCGGCGAGGAACTCGTGATCGCGGGCGATCGCGCCACACAGTGTTGGACGTACCACTGGGGCGACGGTCACGTGCGCGGCATCGACTTCTTCACGTTGCGCGACGGCAGGGTCGCGGAGAAGCTGTCGTACGTGAAGGGCTGAGGCTCGCGCCGGGAGCGGTCAAAAGTACGTCTTGATCCCGTAGGCGATCGCGACCGTGAGGCCGATCACGACGACGACGGCCCGCAGGCGCCCGGGCTTGATCGATCCCGCGAACCGGCCGCCGACGGTGCCCCCGAGCAGACTGGTCACCGCCATCACCAGCGCGACGACCCAGTAGACGCGCCCGGAGAACAAGAAGAACACGGCGGCGGTCGCGTTGATCGCGAAGGCGAGGACCTGCTTCAGCGCGTTGAGTCGATCGAGTCGCTCGTGCAACACGATGCCGAGAACCGCCAACAACATGATGCCGAGGCCCGCACCGAAGTAGCCGCCGTAGATCGACACGACCACGATGGGGATCACGAGCCACCGCGGGTCGGCCGCGGGCGCGCCGACCGGGTCGGCCTCGGTCCGGGGAACTGCTTCGCCGATGCGCAATGCGACCCGCAGGCGATCCTGCAACGCAAGCAGCGCGGTGGCGACGAGTAGCAGTACCGGGATGAGCACCCGGAACGTGTCGTCGCTCGTGAAGAGCAGAAGAATCGATCCGATGAGCCCGCCCGCCGCAGCCGCGGCCGCCAGCGCGCGCACGCGATGGGCCTGGCTGGAGAGCGCGCCTCGTTGCGCGAGCGCGCCGCCCAAATAGCCGGGACTGAGCGCGACCGTGTTGGTCATGTTGGCCGACACCGTGGGCAGCCCGAGCGCGATCAGGATGGGGAACGAGATCAGCGTTCCGCCCCCGGCCACCGCGTTGACTGCGCCCGCCGCGAATCCGGCCCCTCCTGCGAACACGATGTCGAGCGGTGTCATTGCGCCGTCGGTTTCCCCACCGGCACAACAATTGCACGCCGGACGCGAAAACCACGCACACTCAACCGAGCCGGCTCTTAGGATCGGGTTTCGTGGAGCCGCCGATCCTGCACCTCTCGCTTCCTGTCCGCGATCTTGGCGAGAGCATCGAGTTCTATGTCGAGTCGATCGGTTGCGATCTCGGCCGGGTCGAGGAGGACTTCGCCGACGTCTGGTTCTACGGGATGCAGGTCACGCTGCACGACCGTCCCGACCAGGTGTTGGCGGCGGAGCAGAACGGCGTGCGGCACTTCGGCGTGACGTTGTCGGCCGAGCAGATGGACGCGCTGGTGGCGCGGATCGAGGGCCGCAACGCCCCGTTTGCGAGCGCGGTCTCCACCGACTATCCGGGGACGTCCCGGGAGCAGACCAAGGCCAAGATCCTGGATCCCAACGGCCACGCGATCGAGATCAAGACCTACGTCGACGCCGAAGCCGCCCTGCGCCACACCTGACGGCATCGGGCCCCGTCCCTCCCTCGCGCGAACCCGTGTCGGAGATTCCTCGAAGGATTCCCCGACACGGTTTTCGGAGACGGTTGACTTCGAGCGCACTCGAAGTCATACGGTCACCGACGTGACCAGCCTCTCCATCGCCGCCACCTCCGAACGCACCGGCGTCTCCGCCCACACCCTGCGCTACTACGAGCGCATCGGCCTGATCGACCCCGTGGTCCGGGACGAGGGCGGCCGCCGGGTCTACAGCGACGCCGACCTGCTGCGGGTCGACTTCCTCCGCAAGCTCCGGTCGACCGGCATGCCCATCACCCGCATGCAGGACTACGTCGACCTCATCCGCCGGGGACCGAGTACCGAACCCGCCCGCCTCGCCCTGCTCGAGGAGCACCGCCGCCACGTGCTGCACGACCTGGAGCACCTCAACGACTGCCTGGGCGCCATCAATTTCAAGATCGACATGTATCGAGGGAGAACTGCATGACCACCCACACGCCCACCCCCACCCGCACGCTCGGCCGCGCCGGCCTCACCGTCTCCGCCGAGGGTCTCGGCTGCATGGGCATGAGCGACTTCTACGGCGACACCGACGACGAGGAGTCGACGACGACCATCCACCGCGCCCTCGACCTCGGCATCACCTTCCTCGACACGTCCGACATGTACGGGCCGTTCACCAACGAGAAGCTCGTCGGGAACGCGATCAAGAACCGCCGGGACGAGGTCACCGTGGCCACCAAGTTCGGCATCGTGCGCCATCCGACCGATCCCACCAAGCGCGAGGTGCGCGGCACCGCCGACTACGTCCGCCAAGCGTGCGACGCGTCGTTGCAACGGCTCGGCGTCGACACGATCGACCTCTACTACGTGCACCGCACCGATCGGAACACCCCGATCGAGGAAACCATCGGCGCGATGGCCGACCTCGTCACCGAGGGAAAGGTGCGCTACCTCGGGCTGTCCGAGGTTGCCGCCGACACCCTGCGCCGGGCCAACGCCGTGCACCCGATCTCGGCGCTGCAGAGCGAGTGGTCGCTCTGGAGCCGCGACCTCGAGACCGAGATGGTCGGCGTCTGTCGGGAGCTCGGCGTCGGCATCGTGCCGTACAGCCCCCTCGGAAGAGGCTTCCTCACGGGCCAGATCACGTCGGTCGACGACTTCGCCCCCGACGACTTCCGCCGCGTCAATCCCCGCTTCCAGGGCGAGAACTTCACCAAGAACCTCGACCTCGTCGACCAGGTCCGCAAGCTCGCGGCGGAGAAGGGCTGCACGCCCGGGCAGCTCGCGCTCGCATGGGTGCTGGCCCAGGGCGACGACGTCGCTCCCATTCCCGGAACCAAGCGGGTCAGGTATCTCGAAGAGAACGCCGGCGCCGTCGCGGTGACGCTCACGTCCGGCGATCTCGCCAAGATCGACGCCGTGTTCCCGCCCGACGCGGCCGCCGGCGACCGCTACGCCGACATGAATCCCATCGAGCCGCTCACCCCGAAAGCAAAGCCCTCATGAAAACCGGACTGCACATCGTCACCTGGGACTTCCCCGGTGGACCGACGTCGATCGGATCCACACTCGCCGGCATCGGCGACGCCGCGGAAGAGGCCGGCCTCACCGACATCAGCGTGATGGACCACTGGTACCAGATGGAAGCCCTCGCCCCCGCGACCGAACCGATGATGGAGGGCTACACGACGCTCGGGTTCCTCGCCGCACACACCGAGACCATCCGCCTCGGCCTGCTCGTCACCGGCGTGACCTACCGGTACCCCGGCCTGCTCGCCAAGACCGTCGCCACCCTCGACCTGCTCTCGGGCGGCCGCGCCCAACTCGGTATCGGCGCGGCGTGGTACCAGCGCGAGCACGAAGGTCTCGGCGTCCCGTTCCCGCCGGTGGCCGAGCGATTCGAGATCCTCGAAGAGGCGATACAGGTCTGCTTCCAGATGTGGAGCGACGACGACGGCCCCTTCACGAGCAAGCACTTCGCGCTGAAGGAGACGATCTGCAACCCCCACCCGATCAGCTCGCCGCGTCCTCCGGTGTTGATCGGGGGCAGCGGCGAACGCAAGACGCTGCGCCTCGTGGCGAAGTACGCGGAGGCGTGCAACCTCTTCGCAACAGGCCCCGACGAGGTCGCACACAAGCTCGACGTGCTGCGCGCGCACTGCGACAGCGAAGGCCGCGACTACGACAGCATCATGAAGACAATGCTGTCGAGGAGCGATCCCTCCGACATCGACGCCGTCGTCGACGAGATGCGTACCTTCGCCAAGCTCGGCATCGACAAGGTGATCTTCGTGCCGCGCGGCGACCCGGTCGCGTTCACGAAGCGACTGGGCGGCGACCTCGCCGCCCGCCTCGACGAGCTCTAGACCTTCTAGACCAGGCGACTCCTCCGGGCGACTCCTCGACCCCAGACCCCGAACCTCGAACCCCAGACTCCGGACCTCGGCCCGGGGTTTCGGCGCGCCCCGGCGCGGAATGGGCACCTCGGCCTAGGTACCCGGAGCGCCCGCAATTAGGGCATGTGCCCGATGTGGAGGAGGGGGTCTTAGGACGATTCTGTAAGAGCACGAAGAGGCACGAGAGGCAGACAGATGTACGAGAACCCGGAAATCATGCGACAACTGGTGAACGAGCGGATCGCCGACGGCCGGTGCGCCGCAGCCAATCGCCGCCGGGCCGTCGCGGTCCGGCGCCGGAATCGCCGGCCGGTGCGCTCACGCCTGACGCACTGGTTCGGCCCCGGTCGCCGGGCCGCGACCGTTCGCAAGCCCGCGACCATCTGACGGACGTCGCTCTGACGCGAACAGCGATCGGCCGCGCTGGTGCAGGGGTCCGAAATCATTCCCGACGAAGCTCGGCCCTGGACCAAACTGCATGCAGTGCCTGATCGCGTCTCGAGCTCCCGTTTCGTCGGCCGCCGCGCCGAGCTGACGCGACTCGAAGAGATCTGGAAGGTCGCGGTCGCTGACGAACGGGCCGGGATCGTGCTCGTGGGCGGCGAGGCGGGCGTGGGCAAGTCCCGCCTCGTCTCCGAGCTGATCGAGCGCGTTCCCGAACCGGCACTCGTGCTCTGCGGGCAGTGCTTCGACCTCGCCGACCGCGCCCTGCCGTTCGGCCCGATCGTGCAGGTGTTGCGCACGCTGCACCGCACCCTCGACGACACCACGCTCGACGCGGTCGTCGGACCCGGACGCGAAGAGCTCGCCGCGCTCCTCCCGGAGCTGCATGCGCCCGTACGCGAGGGCATCGTCGCAGGCGCACTGTTCGAGCAGCTGCTCGGCCTGTTCGAGCGCCTGAGCGAATTCCGCCCGACGCTGCTCGTGCTCGAAGATCTCCATTGGGCCGACCGGTCGACGCGCGAGCTGTTCGCGTATTTCGCGGGAAGCCTGCGCCGCGCGTCGATGATGATCGTCGGCACGTACCGATCCGACGCCAGATCGCCGACACGCTCTTCATCTCGGCCAAGACCGCGAGCGTGCACGTCTCGAACATCCTCGCCAAGCTCGGTGTGAGCAACCGCGGTGAAGCGGCCGCGGCCGCCCGCCGGCTCGGACTCTGACGCGAACGCTGACGGCCGAACGCCGTCCATCATCAGCGCGAACAGACGGTCGGCGTGCGGGCGTCGTTCCTGTTCGGCATGGGTCTGTGGCTCGCCGCCTAGGGTCGATCTGAATCGACGCCGACCCCGGAGGTGCCCAGCATGACGATCCCGACCCGAAACCTCGGTCGCGGCGGACTTCAGGGTGACGGACTTCAGGGTGACGGACTTCAGGGTGACGGACTTCAGGGTGACGGACTTCAGGTCGGCGCCATTGGGTTGGGGTGCATGAGCTTCAGCCCCGCCTATGGAGGCTTCGACGGCGTCGATCCCGAGGGGGTCATCCTGCGCGCGCTCGACCTCGGTGCGAACCTCCTCGACACAGCCGACATCTACGGGCCGCACATCAGCGAGGAAGCGGTCGGGAAAGCCATCGCCGGCCGACGCGACGAGGTGGTACTCGCGACGAAGTTCGGCATCATCGCCCCGGCCCGCAACGGCAAGCCCGGAGTCGTGAACGGGAAGCCTGAGTACGTGCGGTCGTCGGTCGAGGGATCGCTGCGCCGGCTCGGCACCGACTACATCGACCTCTATTACCAGCATCGTGCCGACCTCGACGTGCCGATCGAGGAGACGGTCGGCGAGATGGCCGCGCTCGTCGCCGAAGGCAAGGTCCGGTACCTCGGGCTGTCGGAGGCGTCGGTCGACACGATCCGGCGCGCCGCGGCCGTGCACCCGATTGCGGCGTTGCAGAGCGAGTGGTCGCTGTGGAGCCGCGACATCGAGGACGAGGTCGTGCCTGCGTGCCGCGAGCTCGGGATCGGCATCGTTCCGTTCAGCCCGCTCGGTCGCGGTTTCCTGACCGGTCGCATCAACACCGTCGACGATCTCGGCGAACGCGACCTTCGTCGCGCGCAGCCACGCTTCCGCGACGACGCGTTCGACGCCAACCTCGCGTCGGTCGAGGTCGTGCGGGAGGTCGCAGCCGAGCGGGGCGCGACGCCGGGCCAGGTCGCGCTCGCGTGGGTGTTGGCGAAGGGGCCCGACGTGGTGCCGATCCCGGGTACGAAGCGCATCGCGTATCTTGAGGAGAATCTCGGCGCGGTCGACGTCGTGCTGACGCCGGCCGACATCGAGCGGCTCGACTCGGTCACGGTCGTCGGGTCCCGATCGCTCGATCCCGATTGGATCAACCGCACGACTCCGCCGCCGGCGACCCGATAGCGAGCCGGTAGGCATCGGTTTGCCCGCAAGCGGGTAGACCATGCGGCATGCCCGACGACGAGATCGACGACAAGCGAGTGGAAGCCCGAGCCGAAGCGCTCCTCCCCGAGGAGCAGGAAGCCGAGAGCGACGATCCGCTCGCACAGGCCGGACAGATCCTCGCGGAGTCGGATGCACGGCTCGACGACCGGGTCACGCCCGGTGACGCGCCCATCGAGCGCCGTCAGTCGGAGGACACGGTCGAGCCCGTCGACTGACGGCGCCCGCGACCGATCCGCATCAGCATCCCGTCGGCGTTCCGACCGTCGTGAACGGCCCACCGCAGGAACGTGTCGGCCGCGTGAACTGCCAGGCGCAGATCCGTAGGCCCGGCAACCGAAGCAGTCGCACCTGGAGAGAGAGAGAGAGAGAGAGAGAGGGCCGGAGGTCGCAGCCGCATAAGCACTGCGTTACGTTCGGTCCATGTCGAGCGGGTTCCGCGTCGAGATCCGCGCACCGGGGCGCTCACCGCGGGAGATCACGGTCGATCCGTCGGTCGAATTCGGACGCGAGGGCGACCTCGAGGTGCTCGATGACGCCAAGGTGTCGCGTCGTCATCTCCGGCTCGAGGCGACCGCGCACGGACTCGTCGCCACCGATCTCGGGAGCTCGAACGGCACCTTCGTCGACGGAGTCCGGATCACCGAAGCGACGGCCCTGGCCCCGGGGGCCAGCCTCCGGATCGGCGACACCGATCTCATCTTCATTCCGGACACTGCCTTCATCGCAGACATCGGCGTCGCCGGCACCCCCGCCGAGGTTCGGCCCGCACTCAGCGACCTGACCGCGTCGGACGCGGGCGCGGCCGTGATCCGTTTCCGCCCGGATACCGCGAGGCTCGCGTGGGCGATCGAGCAACGGTTCGACGTGATCAGCCTTTCGCTCGGGACGACGCGTCGTGACTGGGCGTTGCCGTTCTACGAGCTCTGCGACGAGGCGTACTTCCACAAATGCTTCGTCGTCACCGCCGCAAACAACGTCACCCGCCCGAGCTTCTTCCCGTCGCTGTGCGCGGCGGTGGCGAGCATCGCGTGCAACCTTGCGACCGACCCGTGGCGGTTCCACTACAACCCCGAACCGCCGACCGAGTTCCTCGCGCGCGGCATCGACGTCGAGGTGCCGTGGCTCGACGGCAGCTTCACCACCGGGACCGGGAACTCGTACGCCGCCCCGCACATTGCCGGCCTCGCCGCCCTCATCCGATCGAAGCATCCCGAACTGCGACCGT
This sequence comes from Actinomycetota bacterium, assembly GCA_041691275.1. Taxonomy (GTDB): domain Bacteria; phylum Actinomycetota; class Acidimicrobiia; order IMCC26256; family PALSA-610; genus PALSA-610. The sequence continues at coordinate 28,962 of JBEPUZ010000018.1, forward strand.
TCCAGGTCAAGACCGTGCTGTCGGCCACTGCGGCCAACGCGCGCGAAGCGCCCGAGATCGCGGGGCGGCTGAGAAGAGTGCTGCGGACACCGACCACCTCGGCGCGCGCGTCGGCGGCGCTGCGGAGGATTGGATGACACTCGACCGCGAGCAGGTCGCGCGCGCATTGCCGGGCTACGACGTCGGCGACGAGATCGGGCGGGGCGGCTGGGGCGTCGTCCTGCGCGCCGACCACCGCGGGCTCGAGCGGCCGGTCGCGGTCAAAGAGCTCCCTCGCGCGTTCGCAGCCGACCCCGGTGTGCGCCGCCGCTTCGTCAGCGAGGCGCGGCTGTTGGCCACGCTCGATCACCCGCACATCGTCCCGATCTACGACTTCGTCGAGGAAGACGGCCTGTGCCTGCTCGTGATGGAGTTGCTCCCGGGCGGGACGCTCTGGGACCGGTTCACGACGACGGGCGTGTCCCACGACAGCGCGTGCAGCATCGTCGTCGCCGCGTGCAGCGCGCTGCACTACGCGCACGGCAAAGGGATCCTGCACCGCGACATCAAGCCTGACAACCTCCTGTTCGCAGCCTCGGGCACGCTCAAAGTCTCCGACTTCGGTATCGCCAAAGTCGTCGGCGGCACCGCGTCGATGGCGACCCGTACCGGCGAAGTGCTCGGCACACCCGCATATATGGCTCCGGAGCAGGCACTGGGCGCCGAGCTCAGCGCGGCCACCGACGTGTACGCGCTCGGGACCGTGCTGTACGAGCTCCTGAGCGGACGGCTCCCCTTCGTCGACGACGGGAACGCGATTGCGCTGCTGTACCGCCACGTGCACGAAGCCCCCACTCCCTTGTCCGAGGTCGCGCCCGACCTCCCGCCCGAACTCGTCGAGACGACGATGCGCGCGCTGGCCGCCGACCCAAACGACCGGTACGCGACCGCGGAGGATTTCGGCGTCGCGCTGGCCGACGCGGCCGGCGACGCGTTGGGGCCCGACTGGTTGCAACGCAGTGGCATCGCGGTGATGGCAACGGGCCGGATCGGGGCCCGCATCTCGGGACCACACCGGCTCGACACCGAACCCCGCCCGTCGACGCCACCCCTGACATCCGCGTCCGGATCTCCGCCCGCGCCCGCCACCGTCATCGAGACAAGGTCGCCCGCCGACCTCGTCCCCGTGCAGGAGATTGTCGCCGAAGCCCCCGACCCCGTTCCCGCACCGTCGGTCGCCAACGCACCACCGGTCCCCACCGCACCACCGGACGCGGCCGGACCCAAGCGGAGCCGAGCCCTCGTCGTGCTGGTGATCGTGGTGCTGCTCGCACTCGTCGGCGGCGCGATCGCGATCTTCGGCGGGGGTGGCTCGTCGAAGCACCCGGGCGCGACGAGTCGGCCGCCATCGGTCGCGGCGACGATCACGCTCCTTCCCCACCCCGAACACGTCACGTACGCGTTCGATGCGATCTTCGTCACCGAGACATCGAGCAAGGCATTGGCGCGCATCGACCCCGCGACCAATGCGGTCACTCAGATCGCGACCCTTCCTGGCGCCGCCCACGCGATGGCCGCGACCTCCGACTCGCTGTGGGTCAGTGGCGCCGCGTCGCCGATCATCTGGCGGGTCCGCCCCGGCGTCACCGCGAGTCAGTCGCAGGTCACGAGCGTTCCGATCGGCAAGCCGGTCGCCGACATCGCGAGCGGGGCCGGAAGCCTCTGGACCAGCGCGCCGTTCACCAGCGAGTTGCTGCGCATCGATCCGACGACGAGCCAGGCCGTCGCCACGATCACCGTCGGCCCCACCCCCGACTCGGTCGTCGTCGACTCCAGCGGGGTCTGGGTCGCGAACCGCGTCGAGTCGGGCTCCGTCACGAGGGTCGACCCGACCACCAACAAGGTCGTGGCGACGATCCCTGTCGGCCCCTTCCCCGACCAGATCGGCGCGGGGAGCGGCGCGATCTGGACCGCGAACCGTGACGGCACCGTGTCCCGCATCGATCCCGCGACGAACGAGGTGACCGCGACGATCACGGTCGGCGGGCAGCCGAAGTCGTTGGTCGTAGGCGAGGGCGCGGTCTGGGTCAGCATCACCTCGGGAACGACGGTGACCCGGATCGATCCGGCCACGAACAAGGTGACGGCCACGCTCACGGTCGGCACGCATCCCGACCACGGTGCGGTCGGGGCCGGAAGCATCTGGGTCGTGAACGACGCCGACGACACGCTCTCCCGGATCGATCCCGGGCGATCTTGATGCGGCTGCGACCTCCGGGCCTCCAGCCCCGGTAATCGTCACGCAACCATCCGGCCCTACGGATCTGCCCTGCACCCTTGATGCGGCTGCGACCTCCGGGCCTCCAGCCCCGGTAATCGTCACGCAACCAT
>JBEPUZ010000019.1:0-30460 GCA_041691275.1 Actinomycetota bacterium
CCTCGTCGCGGTCTGCGGCGCCGTGCGCGAGCCCGATCGGATGTTGGACGGAGATGCGCGCGTTGCCCGCGAGCGGTCGCAGCTCATCGAGGCGGTCGAGCGCGTACCCGGGGCAGTTCCACCAGTCGGCGAACCGGTCGACGAGCGGCATCGTCAGCTTCGGTCCGCCGCCGCCGATGTGGATTGGCACGTGTGCCTGTACGGGCACGGGCCGGCCGGTTGCCTGGTGCAGCGTGAAGTGCTCGCCCGCGTAGTCGAACGTCTCGCCGCCGAACATGTGCTCGATGATCTCGAGTGTCTCCCCCAGCTTGGCCGCGCGTACCGACGCGGGTTCCGGACCGAAGCCGTAGGTGTACAGCTCTTCGGCGACCGAGCCCCAGCCGATGCCGAGCTCGAGGCGTCCGTCGGAGATGACGTCGAACGACGCCGCGATCTTCGCCAACAACACGGGATGGCGGAAGGGATCGCACAACACGAGGTGGCCGATACGAATGGTCGAAGTCCGCGCCGCCAACGCGGTCGCGATCGTCCAGCCTTCGAAGGTGTCGACCTCGGGCGCCATGGGCGCCGCGAAATGGTCCATCAACCACACCGAGTCGAAGCCCGCGGCCTCGGCGGCGAGCGTCCGTGCGAGCATCCGGTCGAAGCTCATTCGTAGTTGCGGGAGGTAGAGGCCGAACCACGGGAGCGTCATGCGGGCGGACGCTAGCGTCGGGAGCGATGAACGTCCGGGTCCACCACAGCGCAATCGTCGTGCGCGATTTCGAAGCGTCGTTGCGCTTCTGGCGCGACGGCGTCGGCCTCGTGCCGATCATGGACGAGCAGTTCGACGGTGACTGGGTCACCCTCTTCGGTGCACCGTCAACCCGGCTGCGTTCGATCTTCCTCGGCGACCCGGAGCGACCCGACGCGGGCATCATCGAGCTCGTGCAGTTCGTTCCCTTACCGGATCCCGATCCGGCAGGCCCGGTGAATTCCTCTGTCGGGTTCTTCCTGTTGTCGTGCTACGTCGATGTCGACGCGGTGCTCGAACGCCTCGCCGCGCTCGGGCTCGGGGGCGAGCCCCGCCGGATCTCCGCCGGCCCGGATGGTGGCGTCCAGATGGCAACCGTGATCGATCCCGACGCAGTACTCGTCGAGCTCATCGGCATCCCCGCTCCGTGACGGGCGTCGACGGGATCGTCTTCGACTTCGACGGCTTGATCCTCGATACCGAGCGACCGGTCTTCGTGGCCTGGCAGGAGGCGTTCGTCGAGCACGGATGCCCGCCCTTGACGCTCGACGAGTGGGCGCACGAGATCGGGACGGCCGGAGGTCTCGACTTGGTCGAGATGATCCGCACCCGCGCCACGCGACCGTTCGACGAGCGGGTGATGGACGCCCGGCGCCGCCTGCGCCGCGACGAGCTCCTCGCGCTCGAGACGACCCGGCCCGGGGTCGACGCCTGGCTGGACGAGGCCGACACGCTCGGCATCCCGCTCGCGGTGGCGTCGAGCTCACCGCGCGACTGGGTGGAGAGGCACCTGGGTCGGCTCGGGCTGCTGCACCGCTTCGCGTTCCTCGCCTGTTTCGGTGACCCGGGCGCGCACGGCAACGAGCTTGCGGGCAAGCCTGGCCCGGACACCTATCTCGCCGCGTGCGCGGCCATCGGAGTCGCGCCGGCCTCCGCTCTCGCGATTGAAGACTCGCCCCACGGGGTGGCCGCGGCCAAGGCTGCGGGCCTGTGGTGCCTGGCGGTCCCGCACGGGATCACCGAGCGCCTCGATCTCTCGAGCGCGGATGTGCGGGTGGACTCACTCGCTGACGTGACGATCGGCGAGGTCTTCGACCGCCTGGCGCACTGAGCCCCGCCGGTTTGACGCTCGGTGAGACACCACGCGAAAAGTGTGGCTACCACCGGTGACAGCCCATATGACAGTCACCGGAAAATGGGTGGCGCTCGCACTGCGCTGCGACGCCGCGTATCAACCGATCCGAACGCAGCCGGCGCAGAGCGTTAGCAGCGTCCGCCCCACGGCCCCTTGCCCTGCCACTGGTACAACGACCACGCGAGCTCGTCTTGGTCGGAGGCCGATGCGTGCGACGGCAACACGCCGACGAGGTTGCGCCGACCCGCGTGGATCGCGGTGACGTCCCACGTCGACGGAAGAAATTGGTACGCGCCGTAGTAACCGGACGGACTCACGACGCGGTACTCACCGCGGCTCTCGCGTTCACGCGTGCAGACGAGGAACGGATCGTCGTGATGCGAGCTGACCTGACCGTTCCCGGGAGGTGCGGACACGACGACCGCCGACACAGGATCGGCGCGCGGCGGACCGGTCGGCGTCGCGCCGGTGTCATTCGGGTGCGAATCGTTCGTGCGTGCGATTGCGAGCGCGCGCACATGGGCATCGGCGAGCAACCGAGTCTTCTCGTCGTGCGCGGTTGCCAACGCCGCGCGTGCCTCGCGTTGCGCTGCTGCGCGCACGCCGACGAGTTGCGCGTCGAGTGCGACCCGCTCCGACGCGACCTCCTGCAACACTTTGTGCTGACGCGCCTTTTCCGTTTCGAGACTGTGGCGTTGTACGTTCAGATCGTCGACCGCGACGGCCAGCTGTTCGATCGCGGCGTCGCCACCTGCGTTCGCGTCGTCGACGAGATGGGCGCGCCGGGCGGAGTCGAGCGCATTGCTCCCCAGCATTGACGTGAGCCCCATGTCGGCGTTCTTGTAGAGGACGACGGCGCGGGCGGTGGCGAGCTTGCGCGTCTGCTCCATGCGCAGTTGGGCCACTGCGATCTGATGCTCGACGTCGGCGATGCTCGCGTCGAGGTTGGCGGCGTCGTTCTGGGCGGCGAACCAGCGTTGGGCGGCGGCGTCGATCGCCTGAGTGCTCGTTGCGACCGGGTCACCCGGCGTGGCCGCCGAGGCCGGGATGGCGGGTACCAAGCCGAGCGCGCCGATCGCCGCGACCGCGACGAGACGGGTCACGTTGATACGCGTCAGCAGGGTGCGAAAGTGGTGCTCCGCCACACCAGTGCTGCGCCCGACGTTCACCCGAGGGTGAGCGGGTCGGTGCATGGGCCTCGAACCTAACAAGCCTTGGTCTCCGAACGCCTCTTCGCAGATCACGCTTCGTGGCCAGGTTCATACCCGCAGCAAGAACAACCTGATCACAGGTGGCCAAAATTTCTTTGGGAAACTTGGCCCCGTCCGGGGTTTACGCGATCGTTGCGCCGCCTTCGACCGGGATCGTCTGTCCGGTGAGATACCGGGCGTCGTCACCCAACAAGAAGATCGCAACATCACCGATGTCGCGCGCTTGTGCGTAACGGCCGATCGGCACTCGCGTCTTCGCGCGTTCGATCGCGTCGTCGGTCGCGAACACCCCGCCGGTCATCGGCGTGTCGACCCCACCCGGACATATGCAGTTCGCTCGCACACCCTGCGCGCCGTACTGCACTGCGAGCAGACGCGTCAGTGCGTCGACGCCGCCCTTGCTCGCGGTGTAACCCGCGCCGAAACCATGACCACGAATGGCGGCGGTCGACGCGATGGTGACGATCGCACCACCGCCGTCGATCAACATCGGAAGCGCGTGCTTGATCACCGCGAAGGTCCCGACGAGGTTCACGCGCAAGACGTGCACGAAGTCGTCGACCGTCACGTGATGCGCGGGTTGCAGATCGGGTCCGTGAAAGATGCCGGCCGCGGTGACGACACCGGTGATGCGACCGAGCTCCGCTCCGGCTCGCTGCACCACGTCGGTGACGGCTTCGTCGTCACCGACGTCACACGGATACGCGATGGCGCGTCCTCCGGCTTCGGTGACGAGCCTCACCGTCTCGGCCGCGTTGTCGGCGGCCCGGTCGACGACGGCAACGGCCGCACCTTCTTTCGCGGCCCGTTCGGCGGTCGCCCGTCCGATCCCACTGCCTCCACCGGTCACCAGGACTGTTCCGCTCAGCATCGCAACACCGCCGCCTTTCGCACGGGACTCGCCTTGGCCTCGGAAGCTAGGCCCCGCGTACTGTGACACGCATGTCAGGAAACGCGAACGAGATGCACGGGGTCGACGGCAAGGTCGTCATCGTCACGGGATCGGGCCGGGGTGTGGGCAAGGGGATGGCGCTCCACCTCGGAAAAGGCGGGGCGCGGGTCGTCGTCGCGGAATGGAAGGAGCACCTCCTCACCGACACGTGCGCCGAGCTCACCGCGTTCGGCGTTGAGAACCTCGGCGTCGTGTGCGACATCCAGGAGAAGGACCAGATCGACGCGATGGTCGCCCGCACCGTCGAGCGGTTCGGCCGCGTCGACGCGTTGATCAACAACGCGCAGACCTTCCGACCGCTCGCGCCGGTTGCCGACGTCTCCGAGGACGATGTCGACGTCTTCTACCGGTCGGGGGTCAAAGGCACCCTCTGGGGGATGCAGGCCGTGTATCCGCACATGAAGGCGCAGGGCTGGGGGCGCATCGTCAACTTCGCATCCTCGATGGGGATCACCGGCGGCACCGGCTTCGCCGCGTACAACGCGTCGAAGGAAGCGATCCGCGCGCTGACGCGCACCGCCGCACGCGAGTGGGGCGCCGACGGCATCGCCGTCAACGCGATCGCGCCGGCCGCGGCGACGCACCACGGCGATGCGGGCAAGCAGAGTGAGGGCTACCGGATCTTCATCGAGAACTGCCCGATGAAGCGCCAAGGTGATCCCGAGCTCGACATCGCGCCGATCGCGTGGTTCCTCTGTTCCGACGCGGCCCGCTACCTGACCGGTCATACCTTCATGGCCGACGGCGGCGCGTTCATGTGGGCGTGATCGGCATGTGGGCGTGATCGGCATGTGGGCGTGATCGGCACGGACGCGCTCGCGGCCGACGGCTACCGCTTCGTCGAACCCGTCGTGCCGCGCTCCGACGACTTCGACGGGCAAGCGCACTTGAACAACGCGGCGACGGTCCGGTTGTTCAACGACCTGCGCATCGCCTACGTGCACGGACGGGTCGGGCCCTGGTGGCCGGAAGCGATCCGGGCGAACGGCTTCGTCATCGCCGCCCGTGAAGTCCACGTCCTGTACGAGAGCGAGGGTCGGCCCGGCGAGGAATTCGTAGGCGGCATGAAGTACGTCGGGCGCCAAGGGAAGGCGGCGGTGCTGGAACAGCGTCTCGTCGAAGCCGCGGCCGGCCGTCCGATCGCGCGTGCGTGGGTCGTGCAGCTCCTCGTTCAGCAGGGCCGGGTCGTCGAGTGGCCCGACCGCTATTTCGAGCGGGTGGCCGAGATCGAAGGCCGGGTCCTGCCCGCCGGGCCCCGCTCGGAAGCGACGCCGTGGGGTCCGGGTCTGTGACACCGACGTCGGCGCCGGGGGAGAGTCGCTACACGCCGAGCGTGACGAGCAGCGCGTCGAGCTCGGCGACTGCGCGGGGTACGGCCTCGTCGTAGCCCTCGGCGACGATCGCGTCGCCGATGAGCTCGAGCTCGAACGACCCCTCGTATCCCGCGTCGACGAGCTCGCCGAGGATGCGACCGATCGGGATGTCGCCGTCGCCCGGTACGAGCCGTTGCGACGAGGCGACGGTGCCCACCTTGAAATCGCTCACCTGGACGAGGCGGATCCGGTCGATGCCGTTCCGGATCGTCGTCGCGAGACCGCGTTCGGCCCAACACGCGTTGAGCTCCATGCACACACCGGTGTCGAGCCGGCGCGCGAGATCGATCGCATCGCGCAGCGTGTGCACGAAGCCGACGTCGACACGCAGAGGATTCGTGTGCTCGATCGCGAAGGCGACGTTGCGGGCGCGCGCCTCGTGCAGGACCGGCGCGAGTGCCTGCTCCAACGCGTCTGCGGCTTCCTCCCACGTGAGTGGTGCGAACGGACCCGTCGTGAAGATGATCGACGGGGCCCCGACGGCGACCGCGGTGTCGATCGATCGCACCAGGCGTTCCCGTTGCCGTTCCCAGCGGCTCGGGTCGGCGAGCAGGAACGGGCCGAGCCCGATCAGATCGACGACATCGAGCCCGCGCTCGACCGCGTCGACGACGAGCGGCGTCCCCGCATCCCAGCCGTAGGCCTCGAGCTTGGCGACCGACACCCCGACGTGGGAGATGCCGTGCGCGGCCCAGAACGCGAGGTCCTCGGGAAGGGACAGCTTGAAGGTGGAGATCGCACTGACGCACGAGCGGGAGTGCATGACACCTCTCTCCGTCACCGGGGCTCCTTCAACCCAGCGTCCGCCCGCGGGCGACGGAGCTCCCGCCGTCGAGCTGCAGATTGATGCCGGTCACGAATCCCGACTCGCGCCCGGCGAGGTACACGCACGCGCTCGCGACGTCGGCTGCGACGCCGAGCCGGGTCAGGTGCATGCCTTCGAGCACCGTCCGACGCGCCGGATCGAGCTCGGAATCGCGCCGGTCGTTCAAGACGTATCCCGGGCTGACGGTGTTGCAGCGAATGTCGTTCTTGGCTTCCTCGATCGCGATCGCGCGTGTCAGACCGTTCATGGCGGACTTGGCCGCGACGTACGCCGACAGGCCCGCGCTCGGCCGTTCCGCCTGCCGGCTCGAGATGTTGACGATGGCCCCGTGCCCAGCCGTGCGCATGTGAGCGATCGCCGCACGGGCGCACCACATCGGCGCGGTCAGGTCGACCCGCAGGATCGACTCCCACGCCTCGGTGGTGATGTCAGCGACCGGGGCATCTTGCGCGTCCCCGCCGGCGGCGTTGTTCACGAGCACGGTCAGGCCCTCGAGCCGATTCGCGCTCTCGTCGACGAGCGCGGTGCAGGCGGACTCGTCGTGGAGGTCGGCGGCGACGAAGTGCGCCCGGCCCCCGGCTTCCCGGATCTCGGAGACCACGGCCGCGCCTCGCTCTGCATTTCGCCCGGTGACCACGACGGCCGCGCCCTCTGCCGCGAACGCCAACGCGACCGCGCGTCCGATGCCCGCCGTCGATCCAGTCACGAGCGCCCGCTCGCCCTCCATGCGCACGGCCGGACGCTACCTCCGCCCAACCCGCCCACCTCCCCCCGGAACCCGCGCAACAGTTGGGCGACTTTTCCGCCGAGGGGACGGTTTTCTCGCGCAACGTCGGTGGACTTTTGACGGGGCTTCGGTAATCACCCGATCGGGTGACGCAATTGCCGCAGGTCGCGCCGAAGCTGAGAACGAATGGTGACGCGGGATCTGGCGGTCGTGGAAGATGTGGCGGTCGCGGGTACGTGGCGCGCCGACTCGGAGTGTCGACGGCAGCCGACGCGGTGGTGGTTCAACGGTGACCATCGGGAGACCGCGCTCGCCAAGTCGATCTGCTCGGGTTGCGTCGTCCAGGGCCCGTGCCTCCAGTTCGCCCTCACGCGGCCCGACATGTTCGGGATCTGGGCCGCGACCACCGTGAACGAACGGGCGGCGATCCGCCGGGCCGCGCGTGCGGAGTCCGAGGACGTGCCGGCATCTCGGTTCGAGCTCTCGGTCGCCGACTCCGAGCCCGACGTCCGGTCGACGTCGGCGCGACATGTGTGTCTGGTCGAGCCCGTCATCTCCCGCGTCGACGATGCCGATCTCCTGACCCCGGCCGAGGCGGCGCGCAGGCTCGGCGTGACACCCAACACCGTCACCCGGTGGTCGCGTGCAGGCCGCATCTCCGCGATCCAGACGATGGGCGGTCACCGCCGCTTTCGGCGCGACGAGATCGAACGGGTGCTTCGCGAGTGCGGGCCGTCCGCCTCTGTGCTCTAGGGGCGACCAGTCCTCAAGGCTGTTCCGGCGTGAGGGTCGCCGCGGGCGCGAGCTGCCCGCGCTTGTACCGGCTCGAGTACCACAACGGCGCACGCGGAGCCGCCAGCACGAGCGCGGCGACCGCGGTGGTAAGGCCGGCGAAGGCCAGGCCGGTCCTCGGGCTCCACTGACCACAGACCCAGCCCAGCAGCGGTCCACCCACGACCGTCGTGCCCAGCGTGAGCAGCGTGTAGATGCCCATCACCCGGCCACGGAGCTGCGGCGCCGACCAGATCTGCATGTGCGCGTTGGCGGTGGAGCCGAAGAAGACGGCCATCGCACCGACAGGGACGAGCATGATCTCGGTGAGGATCCGGTTGGGCGCGCTCGCGGCGCCGATCAGAGCCAGACCCAGGATCGCGGCCGCGCCCACGACCGTGCGTGACGTCGGGTGTGCCCGCGCGGCCGCGGTGAGACCTCCGATCACGGTGCCGACTCCGAGGATCGCCATGAGGAACCCCGCGAGTCCTGCACCTCCGTGGAAGGTGTTGCTCGCGAGCAGGGTCAGCACCGTCGGAAAATTGTAGACGAGCGTGCCGACCACAGCGACCAGCACCACGGTCGCCCGGATCTCGGTGACGCTCCAGGCGTAGGCGAGGCCTTCGCGCACCCTTGGCCGCTGGACGTGGCGGTGCGGACGATGGAGGTCGGCGCCGCGCATCGCGAGCAACGCGCCGACCACGGCGAAGAACGACACCGCGTTCACGAAGAACACCCACGAGGTCCCGACGGTCGCGATGAGGAAACCCGCGAGCGCTGGTCCCGTGATCCGGGCCGAGTTCCCCACCGCGCTGGTGAGCGCGACCGCGTTGGGAAGGAGCTCGGGCCCGACCATCTCCTCGGCGAACGCGTGGCGGGCAGGTTCGTCGACGACGGTGACGAGACCGAGCGCGATCGCGAGCCCGAAGACCATCCACACCTGGACGACTCCGGTCAACACAATCAACCACAGCCCGACCGCGAGCACGGCCGAGAGCGTCTGGGTGACGACGAGGACCTTCCGGCGATCGAACCGGTCGGCGACGGCGCCGCCCCACAGCCCGAACAACAACACCGGCAGGAACCGGAACGCGAACGTGGCGCCGACGGCGACGCCGCTCCCCGTGAGCGTCTTGACCAGCCAGGCCTCGGCCATGGTCTGCATCCACGAACCGATGTACGAGACGAGCTCGCCCGCGAAGAACAATCGGTAGTTGCGCGAGTTGAGCGAGCCGAACGTGCGGCGCGGCGCGCCCATGACCCTTCCGGGCCTCAGGAACCGTGCGGCTCGCCGGGAAGGAGTGTGAGCACTTCCACCCCGGTCGAGGTCACCAACAAGGTGTGCTCGAACTGCGCGGACCGGGAGCCGTCACGGGTCGGGGCCGTCCAGCCGTCGGCCCAGATCCGGCCGAGCTCCCAGGATCCCTCGTTGATCATCGGTTCGATGGTGAAGGTGAGGCCGGGGGTCAGCACGAGATCGGCCGACGGGTCGTAGTAGTGCAGGACGGCCGGCGCGGTGTGGAATTCCTCACCGACACCGTGACCGACGAAGGAGCGGACCACGCCGAAGCCCGCGGCCTCCGCGTGCGTCTGGATCGCGCGACCGACCTCGTAGAGGCGGGCGCCGGGCCGAACCTGGTCGATGCCCTTCCAGAGGGCTTCCCGGGTGACCTGCACGAGGCGCTTGCCCTCGTCGTCGACGTCGCCGACGAGGAAGGTCGCGTTGCAATCGCCGTGGACACCGTGCAGGTAGATCGTCACGTCGCAGTTGACCATGTCGCCGTCGAGGAGCGCCCGATCGTCGGGGATGCCGTGACAGATGATGTCGTTCACCGACGTGCAGAGCGACTTGGGGAAGCCCTTGTAGTGCAACGGGCTCGGGTAGCCGCCGCGGGCGATGCACGCCTCGTGACAGATGCGATCGAGCTCGTCGGTGGTCATACCGACCTTTACCGCGTCCGCGAGCTCGAGCAGCACTTCGCGTCCGGCGTGCCCGGCGGCGCGCATGCGGTCGGCGAATTCGTCGGGCGGGACTGCAGGAACGAGCGGAGGCGCGTCGGGCGCGTACGGCGGACGCGGAATCGATGCGGGCACGGCGCGATTGGGCGACAGATGGCCCGGTCGCAACGGCGGCCGGTGTCCGGGCCGGTTCCGGGGTTCCGAGGCGACCCGCCGGCGGGCCTTCTTCTCTTTCTCCTGACGCTTTCCCATTCCCACCAGTCTGCCGTGTCCGCCGCCGGGTCGGGCCCTCGGCTCAGCCAATCGTGTTGATCATTGCGGTCGACGCGGTCGTGAAGTAGTCGCGCATCATCGCCTTGGCGGCCTCCGGGGCGTCGGCCTCCTCGAGCGCGGCGAGCATCGCCGTGAGCCAGGCGTCGCGTTCGGGCTCGGCGATGGCGAACGGGGCGTGGCGCATCCGGAGCCGCGGATGTCCCTTTTCATCGCTGTATGTCGTCGGCCCACCCCAGTACTGGCCGAGGAACAGCGCGAGGGCGCGGATGCCCGGCGCGAGGTCGAGCGGATACAACGACCGCAACGCCGGATCGGCTTCGACGCGCACGTAGAACTGCGCGACGAGCGCGTCGAAGAACGGTTGGCCGCCGACCACCTCGAACACGGTTGTCTGGGTCACGACCGGTACATTCGTTTCGTGCGGCAACAGTGGCTTCACCCGAACGCAGAGCCACGTCCGACGCAGGCAAAGGGTATCGGCGTCTTCACGATCTCGGCGATCGACGCCAACACCACCGTCGCCGGTTTCGGCGGTCGTGTGGTCGACGGTAAAGAGCTCGCTCAGCTCGGTGAGGCCGAACGGATCCACGCGCTGCAGATCGACGACGACCTCTTCCTCGCGAGCACGCCGCCGTTCGATCCCGCCGACTACGTGAACCATTCGTGCGATCCGAATTGCGGCATCGTGGGCTCGGTCCTCGTCGTCACCATGCGCGCGGTCGCCGCGGGCGAAGAGCTCTGCTTCGACTACGCGATGACTGATTCCGACGACTACGACATGTTCACGTGCGGTTGCGGTACCGACCGTTGCCGCGGTGTCGTCACCGGCGACGACTGGAAGCAGCCGGAGCTACGCGACCGGTACGCGGGCTGGTACTCGACCTACCTCGAACGCCGGCTCTCCTAGCCGACGAGCCCCCGGCCGAGATCAGCCCGTGCAGTCGGCGCAGAGGCCGACCAGGTCGAGCCGGTGGTGCTCGGTCCTGAACCCGGTCCGACGCGCGGCCTCGTCGATTGCGATCGCGACCGAACGCTCCACGGCCGCGGTCGCGGGCAGGTCGTCGACGCGTCCGCAGTTCGAGCACACGAGGTGGTGGTGGTGCCCGGTGAGGTCCTCGGCCAGCTCGTAGCGGGCGAAGTCGGCCTGGGTGACGAGCCGGTGCACGACACGGGCCTGCTCCAACACGACGAGATTGCGGTACGCCGAGCTCTGCGCCAGCGTCGGCTGGGCGTCGAGAATCTCCGGAATCGTCAGCGGCCGGTCGGCCGCATCGAGCACGTCGACGATGAGCTTGCGCGTCGGGGTGAGCCGTTGCTGGCTGCCCCGCAGCAGGACCGAGATGGTCTCGTGCAGGCGCGTCGGGTGCGGAGCGTTCGCCGCCATGGCGGGCGAGTGTACGGGTACCGTCGTCGGCGATGGATGCCACGGAACGGTTCGCGGCCGCGGTTGCGACGCCGGCCGCCGAGATGCGTCTCGACGTGGCCGCGTTCTGCCTCGCGGCGCACGCGCATCCGACCATCGACGTCGACGAGCAGTGTGCCCGGCTCGATCGACTCGCGGTCAGGTGCCCGACGCCGACCTTCGACGGGATGCGCGCGTACCTCTTCGAGAGCCTCGGATTCCGGGGAGACACGCGCGACTACGGCGATCCCGAGAATTCGTTCCTCGACTCGGTGGTCGAGCGTCGCGTCGGGATCCCGATCTCGCTCGCGGTTGTGATGATGGAGATCGGTCGCCGCATCGGTGCGCCGGTGCATGGGGTCGGCATGCCCGGGCATTTCCTGGTGATGGACGCGTCCCGCGACGACGTGTGGTGCGATCCGTTCCACGGCGGCGCGCTCTACGACCTGGAAGGGTGCCGCAAGCTCTTCGCGCGCGTGCACGGCAATGCCCGCGGGTTCTCGCGGGCGATGGTCGCGCCGACCGATCCGCACGTGATCGTGGCGCGGATGCTCGCCAACCTCGAGGGTGGGCGGCTCTCCGCCGATCCGCTGGCGATGGGCTGGTTGTGCGACCTGCACATGTCCCTTCCCGATTTGCCGTCCGGTCAGCGGGAGCGACTCTCGATGACGCTGCGCGCCGTGCGCGCCCGCTGGAACTGATGTCCGATCGCGACGCGCACCCAAGCGTGACGATGCCGATGTTTCCGCTCGGCACCGTGTTGTTTCCCTTCGCGCTCCTGCCGTTGCACGTTTTCGAGCCGCGCTACCGGCTGATGGTGCAACACGTGATGAACGGCGATCGCGAGTTCGGCGTGGTGCTCATCGAGCGGGGAAGCGAGGTGGGCGGCGGCGACACCCGTTTCGACGTCGCAACCGTGGCCCGGATCGTGCAGTCGTCGGAGCTTCCCGACGGACGCTTCGCGCTCGGTACCGTCGGCATCCGGCGCGTGCAGGTACGCCGGTGGCTCGACGACGATCCCTATCCCCGCGCCGAGGTCGTGCCGCTCGACGAGGCCGCCGACGAAGCCCCCGACGGGGACGCCGACAGCGGAGCCAGGCGGGCCACGTTGGCGGACGCGCGACAACGCGTTGTCACCGCGATGGATGCGGTCACCGAGATCGCTCGCCGTGTCGACCCGCGTTTGACCGAGGCCCCCGTACTCGACGCCGATCCCGCGCGCGCTTCGTACGAGGCCGCGTCGATCGCGCCGATCGGTCCGCTCGACGCGCAGCGCGTGCTGGCCACACCCGACGCGAAGTCACGGCTCGAGCTGCTCGCGGTGCTCCTCGCCGACTGCACCGCCGACCTGCGCGCCCGCTTCGGGCTCGACGAATGACGCGTTCGCGACGGATGGGTACCCTGCTGCCATGACCGATCAAGTGGACCAACAGGCTGCGCGCGAACGGCTCGAGCAGGAACGCACCCGGGTGGGTGGGTTGATCTCGGAGCTGCGCGGCGAAGGCCTCGACGTCGAGCAGTCCGACCAGTCGGGCGACGTCGCGAGCTTCGACGCCAACCAAGAAGACCAGGCCTCCGAGCTGAACGACCGGGAGACGGATCTCGCGATCCTCGAAGGCCTGGAGTCGGATCTCGCCGAGATCGAAGCCGCGCTGCAACGCCTCGACGAAGGCACCTACGGCATCGACGAGGTCACGGGGGAGCCGATCGACCCGGCCCGCCTCGAAGCCCTGCCGACGGCGCGCGCGAACATCGCCCATTCCGGTCAGTGATCACCCGCGAGTGATCGTCCGGTTGCTGCTGTTCGCGGGGGCCAGGGAGGCGGCCGGCACCGGCCGCGACGAATTCGAGGTCGGTCCCAGCACGTCGCTCGGTGATCTGACCGCGGCGGCGGTCGATCGCTACGGCGACGGGTTCGCCCTGGTGCTGGCGACGGCGCGGGTGTGGGTCAACGGCGACGAGCCCGCCGGCGGCATCTCGACCGAGCTGCACGGCGACGACGAGATCGCAGTTCTGCCGCCGGTCAGCGGAGGGGCCGGAGGAGTACCGGACGCTGCCGATCTGCTCTGTTAGCGTTTATTCGCTCGTGCGCTTCAATGTCAGCCCCTCGCTCGTACGGCGTGTGATTCTTGCGGCCGTCGCCATCGCGCTCCTCACGCCGCCCCCGGGCCGCGGGGGCATCCGACCCGCTCTCGGCCGCCATCACACGCCTGACCGCGGCCGAGCGAGCCGACAACCAGGCGACCGCGCGCTACGACGCGGCGGAGACGCACTACTACGAGCTGCAATCACAGCAGGCGGCTTCGCAGCGTTCGATCCTCACCCTGACCGCCCCCAGCAGCACCTCGCGTCCCTCGGTCGTCAGCGGGCACTCGTCGCGTACAAACGGGGATGGCTCGCCTTCGCCGACGTGCTCGGCAATGGGGCCGACGTCCTCGACGCGGCTCGGCGAGCCACGATGCTCGACGACGTCAACGCGCTCGGTCAGGTGCTGATCTCGCAGCTCGACACGGTGACGAGTGAGTTGCACGATCGTCAGGCGATGCTGCACGACGAGATCACCCAGGCGAAGTCGGCGCTGGCGAGCATGTAGAGCCAGGAGCGCGATTCCGAACGCGCGCTGGCCGACGCGGGCCGGGCCGAGTCCGACCTGCGCGCCCAGCTCACCGCGCAGAAGCGGCTGAACGAACTCTCCGCCATCCTCACCGCGGCCCGGGCCCGAGCAACACCGAAAGCGGTGAGCGCGGCGCGTGGGTCCGCGTCGTCAGATAGCTCGTCAGGTAGCTCGTCAGGTAGCTCGTCAGGCGCGACGAGAGGCGGCGGGTCTTCGGGCCAGATCATCGTGCACGGAACGTGGGTGTGCCCGGTGCAGGAACCGATGTCGTTCACCGACACGTACGGCTCACCTCGCGGCGGCGGTCGCCGGCACATGGGGAACGACCTGTTCGCGCCGATTGGTACGCCGCTCGTGGCGGTGACCGACGGGTCCGCGTTCTTCCAGGGAGATCCGCTCGGCGGCAACGCCGCGTACGTGCAGGGTCACGACGGCAACTCGTATTACTACGCGCACTTGAACGACTACGTCGGCGGCGCCCGGTCGGTGAAGGCGGGCGAGCTCATCGGGCACGTGGGCAAGACGGGCGACGCCTCCGACGCGCCGCCGCAGCTGCGCTTCGAGATCCGGCCCGGTGGTCCCGGCGGCAAGGGCATGGATCCGTACCCCACGTTGGCGGCTCACTGCGGCTGACCGCAGGTAGGGTGAGCGGTCCGAACGGCTGCGAATTCGAGGGGTGACTGCGGTGGAACGGATCCAGCGACTGATCGATCCCGCGTTCGTCGCCGCGCTCGACGGCCGCACGCTCGACGAGCTGCGCGCGATGAAAGCGGAGTGCAACGACGTCGAGAACGCGCTGTCGTACTCACGTCGGCTCGCGCAGGCGCGCATCGAGATCCTCGAGGCCGAACATGAACGCCGCGCGAGCGGGGGCACGGTCGAGGATCTCGTGAAGAACCTCCCGAAGATCCTGAGCGGGGAATCGGGCCGGTCCTCGATCACCGACACCCGCCTCGCGCCGCCCGACGCACCCGCGCTCGACTTGCACTGGCCCGACGGGCGCGAGCAGTTGGTGGCCGACACGACCCTCGCGAACCTGCCGGTGATCCCGCAGTCGGAGCTCGAGTCGACACTGGACCGGCTGCGCGCGTTCGAGCGGGAGCTGTCCGATCTACGTCGCGGGATCCACGAAGTGATCGACACGCTCGAGCGTGAGATCGCGCAGCGCCAAGTCGCCGGAACCGCGAGCTGATGCCCGAGCCGCTGGAGTCGATCGAAGTTCGCCTTCACGATCTCGGCGGCTTCATCCGCGATCAGCGGCGCAACGCCCGGCTCTCGTTGCGCAAGCTGAGCGAGCTCGCCGGCATCTCCAACCCGTACCTGAGTCAGATCGAGCGAGGCCTACGCAAGCCCTCGGCCGAGATCCTCCAGTCGATCGCCCGCGGTCTTCGCATCTCCGCGGAGACGCTGTACGTCCAGGCGGGCATCCTCGACGCTGATCCGGAGACGGGCCGGGCCGGCATCGACCCAATTGGCGCGATCGTGGCCGACCCCACGATCAACGACCGCCAGAAGCAGGCTTTGATCGAGATCTACCGCTCGTTCCAGGCCGAGAACGTCTCGCGCGACGCCGAAGCCGGCTGATCGGGGCCCGAGCCCGGGCGAGAACTTATGACGGGCCGGGAGTTGGGTACGATCCGCTCGATGTCCGTCCGCCGCATCGCCGTGTTTTCGATGCACACGTCGCCACTGGCTCAGCCAGGTACCGGCGACGGCGGGGGTATGAACGTGTACGTCCGCGCGCTGGCCACCGCGCTCGCGCGGGCCGGCGTCGAGTGCGACGTCTACACCCGGGCCGAGAGCCGCACCCAGCCCGCGGTCGTGCAGGTCGAGCCCGGGTTCCGGGTGCTGCACGTCGAAGCCGGGCCGCAGGCGCCGGTGCCGAAGCACGATCTTCCCGCGCTCGTCGAGCCGTTCGTCGACGCATCGATGGCGCGCATGCTCGAGCGGGAACCCGTTGACGTGCTCCACGGGAACTACTGGCTCTCGGGCGCGGTCGCACACCGGCTGAAGCACGAGCTCGATCTTCCGCTCGTCGCCACCTTCCACACGCTCGCGCGGGTGAAGGCGGAAGCCGGCGTCGATGACGACTCCGAGCATCGTTCGCGTATCGAGCACGAAGTGATCGCGTGCGCCGATCTCATGCTCGCGTCGACCGACGACGAGCGCGCGCAGTTGTCGTCGCTCTACGCCGCGTCCGCGGATCGGATCGAGATCGTGCCCCCGGGCGTCGACCACACGGTGTTCTTCCCCGGCGACCGCAGCGCGGCGCGCCAACGCCTCGGCATCGACACGCCCCGCATGCTGTTGTTCGTCGGCCGCATCCAGGAGCTGAAGGGCGCCGATCTCGCGATCCGCGCCCTGGCCGCTCTCAACGATCCCAAGGTCGTCCTCATGATCGTCGGCGGACCGAGCGGTCGCGACGGCACCAGCGAGCAGAACCGCGTCCATGCGCTGGCCGACGAGCTCGGTGTGTCCGGGCAGATCCACTGGATCAGCCCGCGGCGCCACGAACGCCTCGCCGACTACTACCGCGCCGCCGATGTCTGCGTCGTGCCGTCGCGTTCGGAATCGTTCGGTCTGGTCGCGTTGGAGGCGGCCGCGTGCGGTACGCCCGTCGTGGCCGCGGCGGTCGGTGGACTGCGGTCTCTCGTCGATCACGAGCAGTCCGGTTTCCTCGTCGAAGGACGCGATCCCGCCGACTTCGCGGCACCGGTTGAGCGCTTGCTCGCCGACGAGATCCTCGCGAGCGAAATCGGCGCGAACGCGGTCGCACGCTCGGCGCGCTACTCGTGGAGCATGACCGCCGGGCGCCTGCGTCGCCTCTACGGCGACCTCGTCGCGCGCGGCCTCGTGCGCTGCGACTGAAACCGCGGCGATGAGCGACGCGCCGCCGGATCCGGAGACCCACCGCGCCCGTCACGACCTGATCGCCGCGCATCTGGAAGGTCCGGTTGCCGCGGAGCCGTGGATCCAGACCGTCGAGTACGACCCCGAGATCCCGCGCTGGTACGTGCGCTTCGGGTGCGACGGTCGTGACGCGGCGACGATCTACTTCGATCTGCATCAACGCACGCTCCGCTTCGAGGTGTACTTCCTTCCGGATCCGCCGACGAACCAGCTCGAGCTCTACCGGTTCTTGTTGATGCGCAACCATCAGACATACGGCGCGCACTTCTCGATCGGTCCGGACGGCGACGTGTATCTGGTCGGTCGCGTCATGCTCGAGCATCTCGATGTCGACGAGCTCGACCGCATCATCGGCGCGCTCTACGAGTTGGTCGAACGCTGGTTCCAGCCCGCGATCGGGATCGGATACGCCAAGAGCTGAGATCGTCTGGAAATGTCTGAAGTTGTCTTGTAGTGCCTATGCACGGCGTGCTACGTTGCTTTTGTCGACGGGCCCGAGGTGCGGGAGGATCGGCTCCGTTCGGGGAAGTGCGGAGCTCATCCGAAGGTTCCTCGGGCCCGAGCTCATCTCCGGCGGACCCGCTCGCCGACGACGATTACCCCCTCGCCGCATGAGCCCGGCCCTATTACCCTCAGCAGCGATGTCTCGCGTCGCATTGCTCGGTGGGGGAAAGATGGGCGCGGCGCTCGTCGGCGGTCTGCTCGAAGGCGGGTGGGATGCCGACTCCCTCTCGATCGCGGAGATCGACGGTGAACGCCGCGTCGCGATCGAGCAGCAGTTCCCGAAGGTGCGCGTCGTGCCGAGCGCGGCGTGGGCCGTCGCCGATGCCGACGTCGTGGTCGTCGCGGTGAAACCGGGTGACGTCGCGACGACGCTCGACACCGCGCTCCCGGCGCTCGGGACCGACGCGCTCGTGTTGTCGATTGCCGCGGGCGTGACCATCGCGACCATCGAGCAACTTGCACCGGGCCGGCCCGTCGTGCGCGCGATGCCGAACACGCCGGCGCTCGTCGGCATCGGCGCGTCTGCGATCGCCGGGGGCACGCACGCCGGCGCCGACCACCTCGATCTCGCCGAACGCCTCCTCGGCGCGGTCGGGATTGTCGAGCGCGTCGCGGAACCGATGCTCGACGCGGTCACCGGCCTGTCGGGCTCGGGTCCGGCCTATTTCTTCCTGCTCGCGGAGGCGATGATTGAAGCGGGCGTGCTCGTCGGTTTCCCCCGTGATGTGGCCGGCCGGCTGGTGGTGCAGACCCTGCTGGGCTCGGCGACGCTGCTCGCGCAGGACGATTCCGGCCCGGTCGGGCTGCGGGCGGCGGTGACCTCGCCCGGCGGCACGACGGCGGCCGGGCTCCGCGAGCTCGAGACGCACGGCCTGCGCGCGGCCGTCCTCGACGCGGTGAGCGCCGCGACCCGCCGTTCCCGCGAGCTCGGTTCCGGGTGACGTGAGCCGCGGTCGCAATCGTCCGCCCCGGCTCGAACCCCGCGTCGACGCGCCGCAACCGGTCTCGGCCCCGACCCTCGAAGGTCGCATCGAGCGATCGAAGATCGTCGGTCCGAGCGCGTCGGGACCGGGACCGACCGAGCTGCGCCGCAAGGTGGAACGGTTGACGACTGCCGACCGGCGCGCGTTCGGCGACCTCGAACCGATCGTCGGTCTCGCGCTCGCGGATGCCTGGCTCGCGATCACCGCGACCTTCGGGGCGACGAAGACCTCAGCCGCGATCGATGTCGAGCGCACCGTCTCCGCGACTCGTACCGCGGCGGCGCGTGTCGCGGCGGTCGCGATCGCGGGCGGGCGGATCGCGATCGCGACGGCGTCGCCGGCATCGCTGCTCACGTTGCACCTCGCCGTCGCGCAACTGGTGCGCCGGTGCGATGGCGAGTTGATCGACCTCGCCGACTACGGCCCGATCCGGGCCGACGGGCGTACCGGTCGCCGACTCCGCTGGATCGGCGGGGTCGCGGTGGTGAGCGACGGCCGGGCGATCTGTGATACCCGCGACGGCGAGGCTGCGCGCGAGTGGATGTTCGCGATACCCCGGCCCGCGCTGGTCGTCGCCGACGGCGTCTTCGCGGAAGTCGCGTGGGAGGCGGGTATCGAGGTGATCGCGGTGGCCGGACTCGACCGTCCGGCGTGGGCGCTCGCCGGGACCCGGGCCGGGCGCGGGGTCGTCGTGCCGGTGCACACCGACCGGCCCTCGTCGGCCTACCGACCCCTCGAGGAGCTCATCGCGGCGGCGTGGGCGGGAAGTCCCGGTCCCGGAGGCTCCGGCCGGCCGGCCGGTGCTCCGAGCGACGACGGGGCCATACCGGACATCGATCTCGCCGGCGAGGCGGCCGTTCCCGACCCGGGAGTGTGACGTCTCACACTCCACGGGAGTTGACGCTCGACAACATGGATCCCATCGGCGTACTCTGATTTTTCAGCGGGCAGGAGTAGGGAGTTTCCGCGTGGGCAACGGTTTGAGCAAGACGCGCTTTTTGACGGTGCAGGAAGTCGCGGATCTGATGCGCGTGTCATCGATGACCGTCTACCGGTTGATCAAAGCCGGAGAGCTGCCCGCGGTGCGGGTCGGTCGATCGTTTCGCGTGTCGGAGCCCGACGTCGACGCGTATCTCTCGGCGCGGTACACCCAAGCCGGCTGAATCCCCGTCCGGCCGGTAGCTTCGGCAGGTGCCGGATCGCCCGCCGTTTGTCTCGTTCTTGTCCGACTACGGCTTGGTCGACGAGTTCGTCGGCGTGTGCCATGCCGTGATGCTCGACGTGACCCCCGACCTGCGCATCGTCGACATCACCCACGATGTTGCTCCCTTCGACGTGCGCGCGGGTGCGCTCACGTTGGTCCGGGCCGTGCAGTACCTGCCCGACGGGGTGGTCCTGGCAATCGTCGATCCGGGGGTCGGTACCGACCGGCGCTGCATTGCGGTCGAGGTCGAGGGGGGATTCCTCGTCGGGCCCGACAACGGGTTGCTCGCACCTGCGGTGGCGATGCTGGGTGGCCCGGCCCGGATCGTCGCGCTCGACAATCCCGAGTATCAGCTCACCGCCCCGGGCACGACCTTCGCCGGCCGGGACATCATGGCGCCCGCCGCGTCGTACCTCGCCTCGGGAGTCTCGATCGACGCTCTGGGGACTCCGGTCGACGCCGCGGGCCTGGCGCCGGGCCTGATCCCGCTGCCCCAGGAAGACGACGACGGCGCCATCGCGGGCGAGGTCCTCTGGGTCGATCGGTACGGCAACTGTCAGCTCAACATCGCACCCGAGCAGCTCGTCGACCGAGGTGTCGGTCCTGGTGGCTTCGTCGGGGTGACGATCGGCGGCAAGGAACGCCGGGCGCACTGGGTGTCCGCCTTTGCCGACGCGAAGCCGTCCGAGCTCGCGCTGCTGGTCGACTCGTACGGTATGTGCGCGCTGGCCTTCGACCAGCGCTCGGCGGCCGGGGAGCTCCAGGCCCGGGCCGGGACGACACTGACGGTCGTGGCTCTGGCGGAAGGCGGGCACTGATGCGCTGGGGGACCAGCCTGGTGCTGGTGGCGCTCCTGGTGTTGATCCTCGCCGCCGCGATCAGCCAGTTCGTCTTCCACATCGGCTAACTATCTCACTCTCCGTGAGGTAACTGCTCAAGATGCGCGCGTAGGGTGCCGTTATTTTGGACACAGCGAGGCGGCTCGGGAGCACCGACAGAGGATGTACTTCCTCTGGAGGCCAACCGACCGCCCCGCAGGAGATCGGGGTTCCGGTCGTGGGTGTGGGCGTGTGAGCGCCTCGGGGTAACCCGGGTGTTCACGCAACGTAGCCTCCCAGCCCGCCCCAGAAACGTCCGCAACTGCGGCCGGGACCCTCGTTCTCCCCCCACTCGGGAACGGCTGCGGCTGACCTGCCCGCCCACTGCGCGTCCCTCCCGTGTCGACGATTCGTTCGACGAATCGCCGAGACGGGTTTCGCCGGTTCGCTGCGAGGATTCGTTCGACGAATCGTCGACACGGGTATTCGGGCCGGCCCGGCCGCCCCGCTGCTCGCACTCCGGTATCGCGATTCCTCGATCGCGATTCCTCGATCGCGATTCCTCGCGTAGCCTCCGGCACCGTGAACCTCGCTTCGGTGTTGCTCGCGACCGCTGAGTCCGAGCCCGACCGGCTCGCGCTGGCCGGGTCCGATTCGATGACCTACGGCGAGCTCGCGGCCCGCGCCGCGGGAGTCGCGGCCGAGATCTCGGCGCGGGCGCGCCCCGGTGCGCGGGTCGTCATCGTCGCCGGGAACGAGCCCGCGTTCGTCGTCGCCTATCTCGGCACGCTGCTCGCCGGTGCGATCGCGGTACCGCTCGACGTCGGTTCGCCCGCCCACGAGCTCGCCGGGCAGCTCGATGCCGTGGAGCCCACGCTCGCGCTCGCATCCGAGCCGAATGCCGATCTCGCCCGTCGCGCCGTCGGCCACCGCACCGAAACGGTGCCGGTCGTCGTGATCGACGACGTGCCGGTCGCGGCCGCAACGTTAAAGGCCGCTCCGAAGGACGCAACCGAGCTCGCCGTCCTCCTGTTCACCGCAGGAACCGCGGGCGCGCCCAAGCCCGCGATGCTCACGCACGGTTCACTGCTCGCGAACATCGAGCAGATGCAATCGCACCCCGGTCTGCGGGTGACCGGTGTCGACGTCGTGCTCGGTGTCCTCCCGCTCTTCCACGTGTACGGCTTGAACGTCGTGCTCGGTCTCGCCTTACAAGCCGGCGCCGCGGTCGCGCTCGTCGACCATTTCCATCCCGTCGAGACGATCGCCCGGGTGGGCGCCGATCGCGTCACCGTGGTCGCCGCGGTTCCCGCGATCTACGACGCGTGGATCGGGCTCGACGAGGTCAACGCTCCGCCCGACGCGTTCGCATCGGTACGGCTGTGCGTCTCGGGCGCGACGACGCTCTCGGCGGCGACCGCGACGCGCATGCACGACCGGTTCGGCGTCGCGGTGCACGACGGGTACGGGCTCACCGAGGCGTCGCCGGTCGTCACCACGACCGCGGTCGACGAACCGCGGTCCGGCTCGATCGGCCCACCGCTTCCGGGCATCGAGGTGCAACTCATCGACTACGACGGCAAGCCCGTGCTCGACGGCGATCCCGGCGAGATCGTCGTGCGGGGCGCCAACGTGTTCGCTGGCTATTGGAACGACCCCGTCACGACGAACGCCGTGCTCGTCGAAGGGTGGCTCCACACCGGCGACATCGCCGTCGCCGGCGCCGACGGCTGGCTGACGCTCGTCGACCGGGCCAAGGACATCGTGATCGTCTCGGGTTTCAACGTCTTCCCCGGCGAGGTCGAGGACGCGCTCCGCTCGCACCGCGACGTCGAGGACGTGGCCGTGATCGGCGAGCCGCATCCGCGCACCGGTGAGACCGTTGTCGCATTCGTCGTACCGAAGCCGGGGCACGATCCCGACCCGCTTGAGCTGTTACGGCACGCAGGCCGTCAGCTCGCGCGCTACAAGCTCCCGACGCGCGTCGAGCGCGTCGAGTCGTTGCCGCGCACGCTGGCGGGCAAGCTCGTGCGCCGGGCGCTGTCGTCGTCACAGGACTCCGCCGGTTCGTCGGCGTCGGCATCCGGTCCGACGGCGGCCGCACGTGGCGTCGACGATGCGACGACGAAGCCCGCGTAGACCACGACGATCCCGAGCGCGAGGGAGGTCACGAAACCGGTGTCCTGACCGACAACTCCCTGGAGCAGGCCGCCGCTCGAAAGCACGAGCGTCCCCAGCGCGATGAGCGCGTTCCCACCGGCGAGCGCGCCCGTCCCCGGTGCGCGCCGGCGCGCGAAGCGCACCGCCGAATACACGGCACCGCCGAACACCACGACCGCACCCACGCCGCTCCCTACCCCGGCGAGCACCCGGGGCAGCACCCCGAAATGATCCTTGCCGACCGGGATGCCGCCGTCGCGCAGGATCGTGCCGTGGATGGGGGCGGCCAACATGACGCCGATCGCGAAGCCCGTGAACAACACGAGGCCGGCCCGGATGCGGTCGCCGACGCGCGTCCCCGCGATCAGGTACACCGTTCCGAGGGCGAGCCAGGGCACGTTGAGGACCGCACCGAGCAGGAAGAAGACACGGAAGGTGCCCTTGTCCCAGCCGGTCGAGGCCGCAGTGGCGAGCGCCGCCGACGCCAGCGCGAACAGGGCGAGCGCGAATGTCCACGCTCCCTGGTGACGGGTCTTGGAGCGGGAGTAGCGAACGCCCGTCGCCTGCGCGAACACCGTCGCGACGGCAGTGGCGAGGAAGGCGAGGCCGGCGACCATGGCGCCGCGAGGCTACTCCCGGAGGGCCCGTCCATCCCTGCGCAGAGACGCCCGAACCGGCCCGCGAGAAAGTCCCCGCACACTTTGAGAACGCGTGCACAAGCTCGGTACCCTGCCTGCAGGGGCGTGCTCCACTTCGGAGCGCCGAAAGGACACCTGGGTGACAGCTTCGCCGCGACGCCGGATTCCGGAGGCGACCGTCGCCCGGCTGCCGCTCTACTACCGGGCCCTCATGGAGACGGGTGAGCGCCAGGTCGCCACCATCTCCTCGGAACGCCTGGCCGAGCTGGCCGGTGTCAACGCGGCCAAGGTCCGCAAGGATCTCTCGTATCTGGGCTCCTACGGCACCCGCGGGGTCGGTTACGACGTCGACTACCTCCTCCACGAGATCTCCCGCGAGCTGGGCCTCACCCGCGACTGGCCCGTCGCCATCGTCGGCATCGGCAACCTGGGTCGGGCCCTGGCGAACTACCGCGGCTTCGGTGCCCGCGGGTTTCGGGTCGAGGTCCTGATCGACGACGATCCCGCGCTCGTGGGCCACCAGATCGGCGACCTCTCCGTCGTCTCGATCGACGACCTCGATCGCGTGGTCCGGGAGCACAACATCGCGATCGGCATCCTGGCCACGCCCGCCGCCGCCGCCCAGGAGGTCGCCGACCGCCTCGTCGCGGCCGGGGTCACGTCGATCCTCAACTTCGCGCCCGCGGTGTGCTCCGTGCCGGAAGGCGTCTCGATGCGCAAGGTCGATCTCGCGATCGAGCTTCAGATCCTTTCCTTTTACCAACTCCGACGGGGCGCCGGCGGCGCCACTCCCCGCGAACGGACCGGGTGAGTGCCTGATCCCACGGGTTCCGGCCCACGCCGAGGGTCTGCGCCCGCCCGCCCGGGTCTCTTCGGTTACCCGGTCAATCTCCTGGTGCGGGGCCGGCGCGTCGTGGTCGTGGGCGCCGGGCGGATCGCGGCCCGCAAGATCGAGCCCTTGCTCGACGGTGGAGCCGTGGTCGAGGTCGTGTCGCCGTGGGCCAACCCAGAGGTCAGATCGTGGGCCGACGCGGGCCGGTTGACGCTGACGGAGCGGGGCTTCGAGCCCACCGACCTCGAAGGGGCCTGGCTCGCGATCACCGCCACCGACGACCCCGCCGTCAACACCGCGGTTTACGCAGCCGGCGAGGCGGGCCGGGTCTGGGTCAACAGTGCAGACGATCCGGCCAACTGCGCGTTTACGCTGATGTCGTTGTTCCGGCGCGGCGATCTCGTCATCAGCGTCGGGACGGGAGGCCGCAGCCCGGCGCTGGCGGCCTACCTGCGACGGCGGCTCGAAGAGGAGATCGGACCTGAGTACGAGACCCTGCTCGACGTGCTGTCCGAGGCCCGGGAAGACCTGCGGGGCTTCGGGCGTTCATCCGAGGACGCCAACTGGCAATCTGCGTTCGAGGGCGGCATCGTGGAGCTCGTGCAAACGGGTCGCGTCGACCAGGCAAGGGAGCTGTTGAGGACGTGTCTCTCCTCGTCGTCGGTCTGAACCACCGGACGGTTCCGGTCGAGCTCCTCGAGCGCATGACGGTGCCCGAGGACGCGCTCGCGAAGGCGCTGCACGATCTCGCGAGCCGCGAGCACCTGCTCGAGGTCGTCCTGCTCTCGACCTGCAACCGCACCGAGATCTACGCGCGATGCACGCACTTCCACGCCGCGGTCGGCGACGTGCGCGACTTCCTGGCCGCGCACTCGGGCGCCGATCCCGATGAGTTCGCCGACCACCTCTACACGTACTACGACGAGGCCGCGGTCGCGCACCTCTTCTCGGTCGCCGCCGGTCTCGACTCGATGATCGTCGGCGAGAGCGAGATCCTCGGTCAGGTCCGCGACGCATGGCAGGCGGCCGTGGGCGAAGAGACCGCGCCGCAGCTCCTGTCGCGCATGTTCAAGCACGCGGTCGAGTCGGGCAAGCGGGTGCGTACGGAGACGGGCATCTCCCGGCACCCGGTGTCGATCCCGTCCGCCGCGGTCGCGGTCGCGTCCGAGTATCTCGGCGACCTCGGGGGTGCACGTGTCCTCGTGATCGGGGCCGGGCAGATGGGTTCCGGTCTGGCGTCGACCCTGCGCTCGCGCGGAGTGGCCGAGGTCGTGGTCGCCAATCGTACGATCGAACGCGCCGAACAGCTCGCGACGTCGATCGGCGTGTCCGCGATTCCGCTCACCGAGATCGCCGACACGCTTGTCGATGCCGACGTGTTGCTCACCTCGACCGCGTCGTCCGAGGTGCTCGTCGAGCGGGCGATGGTCGAGATGGTGATGGCGTGCCGCGACGGCAAGCCGTTGCTCGTGGTCGACGTGGCCCTCCCGCGCGATGTCGACCCGGGTGTGGGTGACATCCCCGACGTCACGCTGCTCGACCTCGACGACCTCAAGGAGTACGCGGGGCGGTCGGCCGAACGGCGCCGGGGCGAGATCGGCAAGGTGCGGGCCATCCTCGCCGCCGAGATCGAGCGTTACCGCGCCGAGCGCGCTGCGCGCGAGGTCGGTCCTCTCGTGACGTCCTTGCGCGAGTTGGGCGAAGATGTACGCCAAGCGGAGCTCGAACGGTTCCGGGCCAAGCTCGGCCGCCTCGATCCCGACGCTCGCGCCCTCGTCGAGGCGATCACGCAGGGTGTCGTCAACAAGCTCCTGCACGAACCGACGGTGCGGGTGAAAGACGCAGCGGGCACACCTCGCGGCGACTACTACGCCGACGCGCTCGCGTCGCTCTTCGACCTCTCGACCGAGTCGACGGTCGAATCCGAGTGATCCGGGTGGCAACCCGCGCGAGTGCGCTCGCGCGGTGGCAGGCCGAGCGCGTGGGCGCGCGTCTCGGTCGCGACGTCGAGCTGGTCCTGATTTCGACGACGGGTGACCGCGACCAGACCTCGGAGTTGCACACCATCGGCGGGCAAGGCGTGTTCACCAAGGAAGTGCAACAGGCCGTGCTCGACGGTCGCGCCGACGTCGCGGTGCATTCGGCCAAGGATCTGCCCACGGAGACGCCGCCCGGACTCGTGTTGGCCGCGATCCCGGAACGCGCCGACCCGCGCGACGCGCTCGTCGGCTGCGGGTTCGATCAGCTCGTCGCGGGGGCCCAGATCGGTACCGGTTCCGTACGCCGGCGCGCCCAACTCGCTTCGGCCCGGCCCGACCTCACCTACGGACCGCTGCGGGGCAACATCGAGACCCGGCTGCGCAAACGCGAAGAGCTCGGATACGACGCGGTGGTCGTCGCGCTCGCCGCGCTCGAGCGCCTCGGCCTGACCTCGCGTATCGAGTTCGACGTGCTCGACGTCGGCGTGATGCTTCCGCAGGTCGCCCAGGGCGCGCTCGCGGTCGAGTGCCGGGCCGACGATGCGCGCACGTCGGAACGCCTGCGCGCGATCGACGATCCCGCCGCCCATCGCGCCGTCGACGCCGAACGCGCCTTTCTCGCCGAGCTCGGCGGTGGTTGCGATCTCCCGTGCGGCGCGCTCGCGACCGAGATGCCCGGGGGCTCGATCGTGCTCGAGGCGTTGCTGGCATCGTTTGACGGGCACGTGGTGCTGCGCACCCGCGTCGGAGGCGACGATCCCGCCGACGTGGGGAGCACGGCCGCGTTCGACCTGCTCGACGCCAAGGGCGGCCGCTCACTTCTCGAGGATGTCGCGTGACGGTGTACCTGGTCGGCGCCGGTCCCGGTGATCCCGGCCTCCTGACCCGGCGGGGCGAGCAGCTGCTGCGCGCCGCCGACGTGGTCGTGTACGACCGCCTCGCACCGAGCGAGCTGCTCGACCTGGCCCGGCCGGAGGCGTTGCTCGTCGACGTCGGGAAAGCGCCGGGCAACGCGCCCATGAACCAGGACCAGATCAACACCGTTCTGGTCGAGCACGGCGCGGCCGGCCGCGAGGTCGTGCGGCTCAAGGGCGGCGATCCCTTCGTGTTCGGCCGGGGCGGCGAGGAAGCCGAGGCGTGCATCGGCGCGGGTATCCCGTTCGAGGTCGTGCCCGGGATCACGAGCGCGATCGCGGCGCCCGCGTACGCGGGCATTCCGGTCACGCACCGAAGGGTCTCCACGAGCTTCACCGTGGTGACCGGGCACGAGGACCCCACCAAGGGTGGGAGCGACACGAACTGGGACGCGCTCGCCAAAGCGGGCGGCACCCTCGTGATCCTCATGGGCGCGGGACGCATCTCCGACATCGCCCGGGCGCTGGTCGCGGGCGGACGCGCCGAAAGCACGCCCGTCGCCGCGGTCCGCTACGGAACCCGTTCCGATCAACGCACGGTCAAGGCGACACTCGCCACGATCGCCGACGCCGGCGTCGAGTCGCCGAGCGCGATCGTCGTCGGTGCCGTCGCCGGTCTCGACTTCTCGTGGTTCGAGCGCCGGCCCTTGTTCGGAAGGACCGTCGTCGTCACCCGCGCCCGCGAGCAGGCGAGCGAGCTGCGCGGCCGGTTCGAGCAACTCGGCGCGACGGTGCTCGAGCTCCCCGCGATCGAGATTTCGGCGCTCGACTTCACGCTGCCCGCGCTCGACGACTTCGCGTGGCTGATCTTCACGTCGGTCAACGGCGTCGACACCTTCTTCGACCGCGGGCTCGCCTTGAGCGGTCTCGACGCGCGGGCGTTGGCGCCCGTGCGAATCGCGGTCATCGGTCCCGGAACCGAAGCGGCGCTGGCCCGGCGCGGATTGCACGCCGATCTCGTACCGGAACGCTCGGTGGCGGAATCGCTGCTCGCGGCGATGCCGGAGGGTGGCGGCCGGGTCTTGATCCCGCGCGCGGAGCAGGCGCGCAACGTGTTGCCGGAAGGACTCGTGGCCAAGGGCTACGCGGTGGAACTCCTCGACGTGTACCGGACCGAACCTGCGCCGCTCGACCCCGCGACGTTCGCCCGGCTCGGCTCCGGCTCCGTCGACGCGATCACGTTCACGTCGGCTTCGACCGTCCGCAACTTCTGCGCGGCGGTGGGCGACCGGTTACCCGACCCGCAACCCGCGCTGATCTCGATCGGCCCGGTGACGAGCGAGCAGGTGCGCGCGCAGGGCCTGACCGTCGACGTCGAAGCCGATCCGCACACCATCGACGGGCTCGTCGAGGCCGTGGTGCGAAAACTGGCGCAGTAGCCTTTCTCCGTGACGTACCCCGAGCGTCGGTTGCGCCGGCTCCGCCGAACCCCGGCCCTGCGCCGCTTGGTGGCCGAGCACCACGTCACCGTCGACGACCTCGTCGCGCCGCTCTTCGTCAAAGAGGGCATCGATGCCCCCGAGCCGGTGGTCTCGATGCCGGGCGTCGTGCAGCACACCCAGGAGAGCCTTCGCAAAGAAGTGCGCGCCCTGTGCGATCTCGGGGTCCCGGCGGTCATGTTGTTCGGCATCCCGAGTTACAAGGACGCGCGCGGCAGCCAGGCCGATGCGCCCGATGGCGTTGTGCAGGTCGCGTTGCGCGGTCTGCGCGACGAGGTGGGTGACTCGCTCGTCGTGATGGTCGACGACTGTCTCGACGAGTACACCGACCACGGGCACTGCGGCCTCGTCACGCCCGCCGGTGCGATCGACAACGACGCGACCCTCGAGCGCTACGCGAGCATCGCGGTCGCGCAAGCCGGTGCAGGAGCCGACGTCATCGCGCCGAGCGGGATGATGGACGGCCAGGTCGGCGCCATCCGGGCCGCGCTCGACGAGACCGGGCACCAGTCCACGCCGATCCTCGCCTACGCGGCGAAGTACGCATCCGCGCTCTACGGACCGTTCCGCGACGCCGCCGAGTGCGCGCCCCAGTTCGGCGATCGGCGCGGCTACCAGATGGACCCCGCGAACTCCCGCGAGGCGCTCGTCGAGGTTTCGCTCGACGTCGCCGAGGGTGCCGACATGGTGATGGTCAAGCCGGCCATGGCGTACCTCGACGTCATCGCCGACGTCCGCGCGTCGTTCGACGTTCCGGTCGCGGCGTACCACGTGAGCGGCGAGTACGCGATGGTGAAGGCGGGCGCGCAACTCGGTTGGATCGACGGCGACGCGGTCGCGCTCGAGCAACTCCTCGCGATGAAACGCGCGGGCGCCGACATGATCCTCACGTACTTCGCCCGCGAGTTCGCAGAATCCCTCTGCTCGTAGTGTCGAAGACCGACTGGTTCGCGCGGGCCCAGGCCGTGATCCCGGGCGGGGTCAACTCACCGGTGCGCGCCTTCGGCTCGGTCGGCGGCGATCCCTTCTTCGTCGACAGCGCCCGGGGGAGCCGGATCACCGACACCGACGGTCGCGAGTATCTCGACTACGTGCAGTCGTGGGGAGCCTCGATCCTCGGTCACGCATCCCCGAAGATCGTCGCCGCGGTGCAGAAGGCTGCCGCGCAGGGCACGTCGTACGGTGCGCCCACCCCGCGCGAGGTCGAGCTCGTAGAAGCGATCCGGGACCGGGTGCCGTCGGTCGACAAAGCGCGTCTCGTGTCGTCGGGCACCGAAGCGGCGATGACCGCCGTGAGGCTCGCGCGCGGCGCGACCCGGCGCGACAAGATCGTCAAGTTCGCAGGCTGCTACCACGGTCATCTCGACGCGCTCCTCGTGCAGGCCGGCAGCGGTGTCGCGACGCTCGGTCTCCCGGGATCGGCGGGCGTGACGCCAGGCACCGTCGCCGACACGGTCACGGTGCCGTACAACGACCTCGGCGCGCTCGACGCGGCGCTCTCCGAGCACGGCGACGAGACGGCGGCGATCCTCGTCGAACCCATCGCCGCGAACATGGGCCTCGTCGCGCCCGCGCCCGGATTTCTCGACGGTTTGCGCGAGCGCGCGACCCGCCACGGCGCACTCCTGGTGTTCGACGAGGTGATCACCGGGTTCCGGGTCGGCCTCGGCGGAGCCCAGTCGCAGTTCGGGATCACGCCCGATCTCTCCATCTTCGGCAAGGTGATCGGTGGCGGCCTTCCCCTCGCCGCGGTCGGCGGGAGGGCCGACGTCATGGACGAGCTCGCGCCGATCGGGCCCGTGTACCAAGCGGGCACGCTGTCGGGGAATCCGCTCGCCACTGCCGCAGGTCTCGCGGTGCTGGCCGAGCTCGACGCCGGCTCCTACGCCGAGCTCGAGCGGCGCGCCGAACGACTCGCGGCCGGTCTGCGCCACGCCTTCACGGATGCGGGAGTGCCCGTGCAGGTCACGCGCGCCTTCACGTTGGTGGGAATGTTCTTCGCGGCCGCACCCGTGACCGACTACGAATCGGCCAAGCGGGCCGACCACGAGCGCTACGCCCGCGTCTTTCACGGCCTGCTCGACCGGGGCGTGTTCCTGTCTC
>JBEPUZ010000020.1:0-29969 GCA_041691275.1 Actinomycetota bacterium
GGCTCACAGCGCACGCCGAAGTAGTTCTGCACGCGCCGCTCGGTGGGGAGACCGTTGTCGTCCCAGCCCATTGGATAGAAGACGTGCCGGCCCCGCATGCGCTGATACCGCGCGATCGAGTCGGTCTGCACGTACCCGAAGGCCGAACCCATGTGCAAAGAGCCGCTCACCGTGGGCGGTGGTGTGTCGATCGAGAAGATCTCGCCGCGCTCGTGGGCGCGGTCGAATCGGTACGTGCCGTTCTCTTCCCAGATGGGCGCGAAGCGTGCTTCCAACCCGTCGAGCGACGGCTTCTCGGGGATTCCGGCCATTCGTCGATTGTAGGAGGAGCCCCCGCCGCGACTCTCCTCATGAGAGGGCCGTTACAGTCCCCTTCTCGTGAGCACCGACGTGACCACACGGGTCGATTCCCGTGCGCCGGCCACCTGGTGGCTCGTCGTCGTGGTCGCGATCGTCGCGTACCTCTTGCCGTTGCGCGTACTCCTGCACTCTCCCGGCGCGGCGATGGAAGAGGGCTTCATGCTCGTCTTCCCCGACCGCGTGCTGCACGGCGCGGTGCCGAACAAGGACTTCTTGTACCTCTACGGACCGGGCAGCCTGTGGGCGCTCGCGTCGGTCTACAAGGTGTTCGGGACGCACCTGGTCGTCGAACGCCTCGCGGGACTCGTGCAACTCGTCGGAATGGCGGTGGCGGCCGGGCTACTGGTGCGCTGGTGGGGGCGCGCGGTCGCGGTCGCGGCGGTGCTCCTCAACGTCGTGTTCGTCATGCCGGCGCTTCAGCTCATCGCGATCCCGTGGACGGGCGGAGCCGCGCTCGCGCTCGGCGCGCTCGTCGCGCTCCTGCAGGCCCGCCGCGACGACGGCACGCCCTTAGCCGGACGGTGGGCGCTCGCGGGCGGCGTGCTCGCCGGATTCGCGATGTTGTTCCGCATCGACCTCGGTCTCGCGCTCGCGCTCGGCGGTGTCGCCGCGCTCTGGGGGATCTCCCGGCCCGTCGTGCAACGCGCGCTCATAGGCACCGCACTCGGGCTCGCCCCGTACCTCGTGCACCTCGCGATGGCGGGGCCGGAAACGGTGGTACGGGGCATGGTGATCGACCCCGTCTTCCACCTCCGCGCCGCGCGCCATCTCCCGGTGCCCCCCGATCCCGATCATCTCGTCGGCGTCGCCCGGGTGATCGCCGCGGTCGACCGCTCGTGGCCGCTCCCGCGGTTCACCCCGGCGCAACAGCTGTTCGTCTGGTTCGTACTTCTCGCGGTGCTCACCGTTGCGCTCGTGGCGTTCGGCGCGTGGCGGGTACGACGCGATCCGACCGCGTTCCTCCCACGCGTGCTGCTCGCGGGCGCGCTGTTCGGGGTCGGCATCTTCCCGCAGGCGATCCAGCGGGCCGACTCTGCACACCTCGCATGGGTCAGCGGAACGGTCTTCGTGCTTCTCCCCGCCGCGATCACCGAGTGGGTCCGCTCGGCCCGACCCGGATGGAAGCCGGCGTGGGTCGCAAGCGCGGCGGGGGTCGCGGTCATCGTGGCCGTCTCGCTGTTGTTCCCCACGTACACGGCGCGGCGCTACTTCAGCGCGGTGCAGGACTCGATCCATCTGCCGAAGACCATCTCGATCACGAACGAGGGCCGGTCGTGGTACATCGGCAACGACCCGGGCCTCGCCCGCAGTATCAACGGGGTGCTGCAGGCAGTGGAGCGCGACGTGAAGCCGGGCGGCCAGGTGATCGTCGGGAACACCGACATGCGCCGCGTCCCGTACAACGACACGTTCCTCTACTACCTCCTCCCCCGCTACGTTCCCGGCACCGCGTCCATGGAGTTCGAACCCGGACTCACGAACCGCAAGGGCACGCCGCTGACGGGCGAGATGGAACGCGCCGACGCGTTCATCGCATCGGATCGTTGGCTCACATGGAACGAGCCGAACGACTCGATGAAGCCGGGTGATCCCGGACCTGCCGAGGTGTTGCACCGCGACTACTGCCTGAAGGACGACTTCGGCAACGGCATCAAGCTGTTCCTGCGCTGCGCGGCTCAACCACCCGCGGGTTGACCTGGCTGCACAGGTGACGCGAGGTCGATCACCTCGAGGCGCGAGTCGTGTCCGAGTGACCGGTACCCGCGCAACACGGTCAGCGCGTTCGCGAGGGAGCACGCCGCATTCAGCTTGGAATGGTCGATCACGACGAAGCGGACTCCGAGGTCCGCGCGCAGCGCGGCGACGTCGGCGGCCGCGAACGGAGCGGTCGGCGTGCTCGTCGTGGTGATGCGCCCGTAGGCCGTGTGATCGCAGCGCAGCTTGCTGAACGCGGCGTTGTCGACGTCGGTCTGGAGCTTCGACCACGGGTTGGCGGCGAACGATCCCGCGCACCCGACGACCGGGGTGTGGTGGAACACCTGCAACGTCACGAACGACGGGTCGCAGTCGGAGGGCACGCTCATCACGGTGTCGCCCGTGCCGGCAAGATGCGCTACCTCGTTCAGGGCGCGCCAACTCGCTTCGGTCGTGTTGAACGTGGTCGTCGGCACCGGGACCAACAGGTTCGTCGCGAGCAGGACCCCCGCGACCCCGGCGACGATCCCCGCGCGCGCGGGGCCGGCCGTGACCACACGAGTGAGCGCGATCGCAGTCGCGGCGACCAGCAGCGCGACCAACACGTACTCGACCCGGACCGGCGCGCGCAGCGCGCCGAGGCCCGGTATCGCCAGCAACAATCGGTAGGGCAACCACGACACCGGCGTGTCGCCGTGCTTCCAGACGAAGTTGCCCGCGACCTTGAGCGAAGGACCGAGCCCGAAGACGAACAACACGCCCGCCGCGACCCAGAGTGGACGACGCCTCCGTTCGCGGGCGAACAGGAACACCACGAAGCCGACCAGCAGGAGGAATCCGGGGAAGATCGTCGCCTCGATCGCATAGCGGACGTCTGGGAGGCGGACGATGCTCTTCTCCACGAACGTCGGCCGCGGGAGCAGGAACGTCGAGCGCGTGGGTTGCGCGACGATCGATACGGCGTCGGCGGAGAAGAAGTTGCTGTCGGAGAGCAGCTCGGTGTCGACGCCGTGAGCCGACTCGTTGCGGTCGAACTGGATCCGGGGAACGATGAACGGCAGGAGGACGAGCACCGCGATCGCGGCTGCGCCCGCCATCGAGGCCACAAAGCGCCAGTCGCGCTGACGAATCGCCGAGATGCCGACGATCAAGGCGTACGCGAGTCCACCGAACACGAGGAAGTAGACGCTGCAGAGATACGCGATCACCAGCAGGATCGCGAGCCGGACGGGCCGGACGCGCCGTTGTCCGGTTGCGACGTCGAGCGCATCGGCGACGAGCAGCGGCGCGGTGAACGCCCAGAAGAGTGGCAAGAGACCGAGCTGGACGTTGAGGGCTATCGGGGGCGCGGTCAGGAACGCAATCGCACAGATGACCTGCACGACCCGGAGGTGCGTGAGCCGGCGGGCGAGCACGCGCGCGCCGTACACGTTGAGGATCGCGCCGACGACGAAGGTGAGATTGAACGCGAGCACGGGACCGACGACGAGATTGAAGAGCCCCGAGACGTACGACGGCAGGTAGCCGTCGAGCAGGCGCAGGTCGAGGCCGAACGGGTGGATCACGTTCCCCGCGTGGAACGGGATCACGTGACCGTGAGCGATCGACCGGCCCATGGTCCAGCCCAGCCACGTGTAGTAGCGCGCGTCGTCGCCCGCGCCGATGATCTGCGTGCGCGCGTGCAGGATCCCGGGCCAGAGCACGAGCACGATCGCGACCGCGTAGACCAGCTGCTCCACGCGCGAGCCTGGATCCCAGAGCCGACCGAGGCGCGGGAGCAGTCCGCGACGCGGTTGGGGTTGCAACGCCGGGTCCGTCAAGGTTCGGGCTAGGCGTCGTGGAGCGCGTGCGGGTCACGCGCGTCCGGGGTCGACGGCCGGTGGGTCCCGGGCGCGAAGCGGTGCGCGAGTCGCAGGATCGGGCGCTCGACCGCGAACCAGCTCACGCTCGCGGCGAAGATCACGATGGGAAGTGTGAGGACGAGCACGACGAACCAGTTGCCGTGGTACAGCGGCCAGTCGAGCCAGTCGGCGACGATGCGCAACAAGAACCAGTGCCACAGGTAGATCCCGTAGCTGACGAGCCCGAGGTACACCGCGACCCGGGATCGCAAGACCCGGCGGATCGCACCGTGATCCTGCGGACCGAGCACCACCGGCACGACGACGCAGATCCCGACGATCATCTCGCAGAAGTTCAGTCCGGTCGCCTGGAACGCGTTCATCGCACCGAGGGGGTCGTGCCGCAGCACGAGCGGGATCGCGGCCAGGGCGACGAACGCGACAGACCACCACAGCCATGTCGGCCGACCGATGCGTTCCAGTCGGGCGGTGACCGCGTCATTCCAACGCCGGGAGCTCAGCACCGCGAGCAACATCCCGAGCGAGAACGCGGCGATGTACTGCGGCAGTACCGCGACCCACGGTGCGTCGAGCCCGTTCGCGAGGGCGACGATCGCGACGACGCCCGCCGAGAACAACACCGCAAGCCCGCCGAGCTCGACCGCGACCGGACGCCAGCGCCGGGCGAGCATCCCGATCGCGGCGGCGTAGAACGGCAGGAAGGCGTAGAACGACACCTCGACCACGAGACTCCACGCGGGCGGCAGTCCGACGACGAACGGGTTCTTGATGTGAACGTACGTGAGCGTCAGCGACACGTGCTGCACGAAACCGGGGAAGCCGTAGATGTTCGCCCTCGGCGCGACGAACGTGAAGAACGCGAGCACCACCCAGTACGCGGGATACACGCGCGCGACACGGCGGATCGTGTAGCCCCGCCCGTCGACATGCGGTCGGTCGGAGAGGTGGCTCGCGGCGAACGGGAGGTAAAGCAGGCAGCCCGACGTCACGAAGAAGATGAAGACGCCGGCGTTCAAGGTCCCGAGGAAGGCACCACCCCGGTTCAGGAAGAAGCTGTTGAAGAAGACCGAGTGGTAGACGACGACCATCAACGCCGCGAGAGCGCGCACACCGTCGAAGCACGGAAAGCGATCGTGCGATCGCGCCGGCCGGGCGACCGTTCCGTCGAGAGCCATCGATCGACCTTGACACGAAGCAGGCCCGTCAGCAAGCAATGGGGCGGCCCCTAGTCTCTCCCGGGTGAGCGATCAGCCCGTCCTGCAGTGCACCGGCGTGAGCCTGGTGATCGACGACACCACGATCCTCACCGGCATCGACTGGACCGTGCTTCCGCGCGAGCGCTGGGTCGTGCTCGGCGCGAACGGCGCCGGGAAGACGTCGTTGCTCCGCATTGTGTCGCTCT
Organism: Actinomycetota bacterium; assembly: GCA_041691275.1. Taxonomy (GTDB): domain Bacteria; phylum Actinomycetota; class Acidimicrobiia; order IMCC26256; family PALSA-610; genus PALSA-610. The sequence goes on from JBEPUZ010000020.1 coordinate 5,320, forward strand.
ACCAGCACCCGTCGACGGGCACGGTCGACGTGCTCGGCCAACGGCTGGGGCGCACCGACGTCCGAACCTTGCGAGAGCGCATCGCGTTCTCGTCACCGGCGCTCGCGGCCAAGCTCGAGCCGACGATGACCGCGGCCGAGGTCGTGATGACCGCCCGTTACGCCGCGCTGGCACCGTGGTGGCATCGGTACACCGACGCCGACCGGGCCCGCGCCCACCATCTCCTCACGGAATGGCGTTGCGACTCGCTCGCGGCCCATTTGTTCCCGACCCTCTCCGCCGGTGAACGCCAGCGCGTGCTGCTCGCCCGCATGCTGATGAACGAGCCCGGCGTCGCGCTGCTCGACGAGCCGACCGCCGGCCTCGACATCGGCGGCCGGGAGGAACTCGTCGCCGACCTGTCGGCGTGGGCCCGAGACGAGACCCGGCCCGCCATGGTGCTCGTGACCCATCACCTCGAGGAGATCCCGCCCGCGTTCACCCATGCCCTCGTGTTGAAGGACGGCAAGACGCTCGCGAACGGTCCACTGGCCGAAGTCGTGAACAGCGAGACCCTGAGCGAGGCCTACGACCTCGCCTTGATCGTCGACGAGCGCGCCGGTCGCTACACCGCCCGGCTGCGCTGACGGGAACGGGCTCGGGTGGTCACACCGAACCCATCACGTGGGTGCTGTAGACGGTCAGCACGTAGCCGTCGGGGTCGGTGACAGTGAACGATCGGTGGTCGCCGGGCGCCGGGCCCAACGCCGTGGGCCCGAGACCACGCGCTTCCCAGTCGACGCGGGTCGCCTCGACGTCGTCGACCATGAGATCGAACGGCGCCGCGGTTCCGGCCGCGGGCCCGCTCTCGCCCGGAAAGATGAGGAGGTGCGTACCGCCCCGCAGCTCGAAGATCGCGATGTCGTCGCCGGTGTAGACCGACCGCATTCCGAGCGAACCCCACCACTGTGCCGAACGCTCGACATCGGCCGCGTCGAGCGTGACGTGCCCGATCCAGACCGCCGGTCGCTGATCCACGTGAACGTCGCTACGCGGAGCGGCGGGATTCGTCCTCGGTCACCAGTGTGGGCGTGACCTTGCGCAGCACGACCTCTTTGTCGACCACGCAGCGCACGACGTCGGTCCGGGACGGCAGGTCGTACATCACCTCGAGCAGCACTTCTTCGAGGATGGCGCGCAGACCGCGGGCGCCGGTGTTGCGCTTGAGCGCCTCGTCGGCGATCGCGTCGAGCGCGTCGTCGCTGAAGACGAGGTCGACGTCGTCGAAGTGGAAGAACTTCTGGTACTGCTTGACCAGCGCGTTCTTCGGCTCGATGAGGATGCGCATCAGCGCGTCCTTGTCGAGGCTGTGCACCACACCGACGACAGGCAGACGACCGACGAACTCGGGGATGAGCCCGAACCGCAGCAGGTCCTCGGGCAACACGTCGGCGAGGAAGCGACCGGTCTCTTCGAGATCGTTCTTCCGGCGCACGTCGGCACCGAAACCAATGCCCCGGTTGCCGACCCGGGCTTCGACGATCCGGTCGAGGCCGGCGAACGCACCACCACAGATGAACAAGATGTTCGTGGTGTCGATCTGGATGAACTCCTGGTGCGGGTGCTTGCGACCACCCTGGGGTGGGACCGACGCGGTCGTGCCTTCGAGGATCTTCAACAGTGCCTGTTGCACACCTTCACCGGATACGTCGCGCGTGATCGACGGATTCTCGGCCTTGCGCGCGATCTTGTCGATCTCGTCGATGTAGATGATCCCGGTCTCGGCCTTCTTCACGTCGTAGTCGGCCGCTTGGATCAGCTTCAACAAGATGTTCTCGACGTCTTCGCCGACGTAGCCCGCTTCGGTGAGCGCGGTGGCGTCGGCGATCGCGAACGGCACCTTCAACATGCGCGCCAACGTCTGCGCGAGAAGCGTCTTGCCGCAGCCCGTGGGACCGATCAGCAAGATGTTCGACTTTTGCAACTCGACGTCGGGGTCACCGTACGCGCCGACCTGCACGCGCTTGTAGTGGTTGTAGACCGCCACCGACAGGATCTTCTTCGCCTGTTCCTGCCCGATGATGTAGTCGTTCAGGTACTCGTAGATCTCCCGAGGCTTCGGGAGCTCGTCGAAGTGGACCTCGGTGCTCTGCGAGAGCTCTTCTTCGATGATCTCGTTGCAGAGATCGATGCACTCGTCGCAGATGTAAACGCCAGGTCCCGCGATGAGCTTCTTCACCTGCTTCTGGCTCTTTCCACAGAAAGAGCACTTGAGCAGGTCGCCGCCGTCTCCGAACTTTGCCACCGGAAGAGCCCCCTTCCCCCTTGGGTCCTCGAGTACCTAGCTCGTGCCTTCAGCCGACGGTACCGCGGCGAGCTCACGATTCGTGAGGATCTCGTCGACGATGCCGTACTCCTTGGCTTCGATCCCGCTCATGATGAAGTCGCGGTCGGTGTCCTTCGACACCCGATCGAGCGCCTGGCCGGTGTGGAACGCGAGGATCTCGTCGAGGAGCTCGCGCATACGCACGATCTCCTTGGCCTGGATCTCGATGTCGACGGCCTGTCCCGACGCACCACCGTGCGGCTGATGGATCAGCACACGGGAGTGCGGGAGGATGAAGCGCTTGCCCGGCGCACCGGAGGCGAGCAGCACTGCCGCCGCCGACGCCGCCTGACCGACGCAGCAGGTCTGCACGTCGGGCTTGATGTACTGCATCGTGTCGTAGATCGCGAAGAGCCCCGTGATCTCGCCGCCGGGCGAGTTGATGTACATGATGATGTCTTTTTCGGGGTCTTCCGACTCCAGGATGAGCAGCTGCGCGATCAACAGGTTCGCGACGCTGTCGTCGACCGGGGTGCCCAGGAAGATGATGCGATCGTTCGCCAGCCGCGAGTACGGGTCCCATTCCATCCGACCGCGGGGCGTGTCCTGGATGAATCGCGGGACCGGGACGTATTCGTTACGGATACTCACGCCTCGGACTCCTTGTTCTCCGTCTCGGGTTCTTCTGTGTGATCGTGATCGTGATCGTGTGGGTGATCGTGATCGTGTTGCGGAACTTCGTCGACGGTCAGGTCGATCTCGTTCCCGTTCTCGTCGACCACGGTCGCGTGATCGACGAGGAACTCGAGCGCCTTTCCACGTGCAACATCAGAGCGTACCGCCTCCAGCGCACCGCTTCGTTCGAGCTCGCGCCGCACCTTGGCCAGCTTCTGTTCGGTGCGTTCGGCCAATTGCGTGAGCTCGACCTCGAGCTCTTCGTCGGTCGCGGTGACGCCTTCTTGGGCCACCACGGCACGGAGCGCGAGGTCGGCGAGCACCGCCCGGGCCGCACCGACCCTGATCTCGTCGATGAAGGCCTGGGGCTCCTGGCCGGTCATCTCCAGGTATTGATCGAGACTGGCACCCTGGTGCGAGAGCCGGTGCGCGAGGTCTTCCACCCGCCGGCGGGTCTCGGAATCGATCAGCGTCGGCGGCGCCTCGATCGGGACGAGATCGGCGGCGGCATCGAGCACCTTGTCGCGCAACGCCATCTGTGCCTGGTAGCGCTGCATCGTCTCGACCCGTTTGCGGATGTCGTCGCGCAGCTCGTCGACGGTCTCGAACTCGCTCGCCTCGCTCGCCCACTCGTCGGTGAGCTCCGGGAGCACCTTCTGCTTCGCTTCTTTGACGATGACGCGGAAGTTCGCCTCGCTCTGCGCGAGATCACCGAAGCGCTCGGGCAGCGTCGCGGTGAAGTCGAGGATCGCGCCGGGCTTGGTACCGCGCAGCTGTTCGTCGAGCTCGTCGACGACCATTCCGGAACCCACGCGGTACAAGAAGTCGGTGGCGGTGAGACCTTCGACCGCCGCACCGTCGATCGTTCCCGCGACGTCGATGGTCGCGTACGCGTCGTCGACCAAAGGGAACTCGGAGTCGGCGAGATCAGCGAAGCGCTCGCGCAACGCGTCGACCTGCTTGTCGACGTCTTCGTCGGAGACGGGCGTGAACGGAACCTCGACGCGCAGCTCGTCGTACCCGAGCAGCTTCACCTGCGGACGGATCTCGACGACCGCGTCGAACTCCACGTCGCCGTCCTCCTGACCCGCGGTGATCTCGATCTCGGGCGGTGCGATGACGTCGACGTCGTGTTCGTTGATCGCTTCGACGTAGTACTCGGGAAGCGCGTCCTGGAGCGCTTGTTCGCGCGCCATCTCACTCCCGAGCCGCGCTTCGAGGAGACGCCGCGGCGCCTTGCCCGGGCGGAACCCGGGGATGCGCACCTCGCGTGCGAGCTTGCGGAACGCCTGGTCGATCGCCCGCTCGAATTCGGGCGCGGGGACCACGATGTGCAACTTGACTCTGCTCGCGACGCCGGCGGGACTGTCGTCCGGCGTTGCGTTTTCCTCGTCACTACCAATCGGGGTTTCGAGGGGTTCGACGGTGCTCTGCATAAGGAGGGAGAAGTGTACCGGGGGCTCGTCGCGGCCCCGGCCTAGTCTCGCCGCGGCGAGCCGCCAGGCTTTCGAATCGCGAGCCGCCAGGCTTTCGAATCGCGAGCCGCCAGGCTTTCGAATCGCGAGCCAAGGAACCGTTCCTGAGGGGGGAATCGGCAGTGATCGATCTTCGGCGACGGGTCGCCGTGGTCACCGGCGCCGGGCGGGGTATCGGGCGCGCGTACGCGATGCGCCTCGCGGCCTACGGGGCCCGGGTGGTCGTGAATGATGCAGGAGTGGCCACCGACGGCGCCGCCACCGACGAGGATCCCGCAGCCGAGGTCGTGCGCGAGATCGAGGCGGCCGGCGGCGAGGCGGTCGCGCATCGCGGCGATATCTCCGACTCGGCAGTCGGCGACGCGCTGATCGAGCGAGCGCTCGACGCGTGGGGACGGCTCGACGTCGTGATCAACAACGCCGGGTTCGGTCGACCCCGCATGGTCTTCAACCTGAGCGACGACGAGTGGGACGACGTGATCCGCGTGCACCTCCGGGGCACGTTCGTCGTGTCCCGGCCGGCGTGCCGGTACTGGCGGTCGCAGGCCAAGGAACACGGCAGCACGTACGGGCGCCTGATCAACACCGCGACCGGCCTGTTGCTGTACGGCGGTGCAGGCCAGTCGAACTACGTCGCCGCCAAGGCGGGGATCCAGGCCTTCACCGAGGCGACCGCGACCGAGATGGCGCCGTACGGCGTTACTGCGAACACGATCATGCCCGGAGCGAACACGCGGCTCGCCCAGATCGGTTGGCGCATGGCGCGCAGCGCACCCGAGGCCGACGACACCGATGCACCCGACCCGCGCGACCCCGTGCACGTGGGTGAGTTCGGGGCCTACCTCGCCTCACCCGACGCGGGTTGGATCTCGGGCCAGACGTTCCAGGTGCGCGGCGGGAGCGTCGAGCACATCGCCACCTGGTCGGTGCGCGATGCGGCCCATTCGGCGGGCCCGGGCTTCACCGCCGACGACTACCGCAGCGAGATCCCGCGCCTGTTCGGTGCGGCGGCGAAGCGCGCCGATCCTCCGCCCGCCGAATGGCAGGCGAAGTAGGGGTCGTCCGTCGGTCGGGCCGCACGCGCGGACGAAGCCGCGCGCAGTCAGTCGGACTTGGACTTCTGGGAATTCTTGGAGTCGTCCTCGTCGGACTGACCCTCTTCGAGTCCCTTCTTGAACTCTTTTTGTGCCGAGCCGAGTCCGCGGGCCAGCTTCGGCAGCTGGGAGCCGCCGAACAGCACGAGGATGACGACCAGCACGATCAAGATGTCGGGCCCGATGATCTCGGAAAGCATGGCACCAGTCTACTGGTGCAACCGACCCGGACGGACGGCGCCCTGGACGCGTCGGGTCAGCGAGCGCGGCCGGTGAGGCGCTTCCAGCTCTCGAGGTCGCGTTCGTCGGCCGGTCGGCCGGTCCGGGTGACGGTGTCGACGTCGGGTGCCTCTGACCGGAGCGCCCCGGCCGTGCACCTCTCCGGCGCTCGCCGGGCGAAGGGATCGAACCGGTAGTGCTGCATTGCGTTGCGATGTGTGATCCGGGCAACGACGTCGGGATCGAGGTCGGAGAAGAGCTCCGCGCACCGCTCGGGCGCGTTCGGCCACGAGCTGTCGGAGTGCGGATAATCACTCTCCCAACACACGTTGTCGATGTTGAACTCGTCGAGCAGCTTCACCCCGACCCGGTCGGTGATGAAACAGCAGAGGATCCGCTCCCGGAAGAGCTCGGTCGGCGAGAGGCCCTGCGGCATCTCGTGACCCATCCAGCCGTTGTGCCGGTCGAGTGTGTGCTCGGCGCGCCAGAGGAAGTACGGGATCCATCCGATGTCGCCTTCGGTGAGCGCGAACCGCAGCTTCGGGAAGCGGTGCCAGAACGTGGCCCACAACAGATCGCCGAGCGTGTAGATCGCCATCACCGACGAGAGGTTCATCGGCACCGGAGCCGGCGCGTCCGGCGACGTCGACGCGCTCTTCGACGACGAACCCACGTGGCAACACAGCACGGTTCCCGTCTCGCTGCAGGCAGCGAACAACGGATCCCACTCGTCGGTGTGAATGCTCGGCATGCCGAGACCGGCGGGATTCTCCGAGAAGGTCACCGCGTGGCAGCCCTTGGACGCGAGCCGGTGCACCTCGCGCGCGGCTTCGTGCACGTCGAAAAGCGGGAGGATGCCGCACGGGATGAAGCGTTCCGGGTACGCGCCACACCACTCGTCGACGTGCCAGTCGTTGTATGCCTTGATCATCACGAGATTGACGTCGCGGTCGGGCCCCTGGTTCAGGACCTGACCGGAGAAGCCGGTCCAGTTCGGAAAATTGAGACCGGCGAGCTGCCCGCCGGCCGACATGTCGAGGACGCGCGCGTCGACGTCGTAACAGCCTGGCCGCATGTGCTCGTAGCGCAACGGATCGACGTTGAAGAACTCGGGCGATTTCCCCGCCACCGCGTTCAGCCCGAGGTTCCGGCCTCGGATGTCGCCGTAGTACCACTGCTGCGAACCGTTGTCCTCCTCGACGACCCGGGGCGCGCGGTCGCGGTAGCGCGCCGGCACGTGCGCGTCGAACATGTTCTCGGGCTCGCAGATGTGATCATCGACCGAGACGAGGATGAGCTCCTCCGCGGGAACGCTCACCGGATCACCGTTTCACCGGACCACATCGCCGTCGATCTGCGGAGTGGGCACCACGACCAACGGCATCTCGTCGGGGGCACCGAACGCGACCGATGCCTTCGAGAACGCGATCGCCGTCGCGATGGTCGCGGTCAGCTCGACGATCTCGGCGTCGGAGAATTCGGCGAGCAGCGCCGCACGGAGGTCGGCGTCTACCCGGGCGTCGGCGATCAACGCGTCGGCGAGGTGCGCCGCCAGCTTCCAACGGTGCGGCAGGTCACTGTCGGCGTAGGCGTCGTCGATGAGCTCGACGTGCTCCTCCTCGAGTCCCTGCTCACGCGCGGTCGCGAAGCGCAGGTTCTTGCAGATGCCGCAACCCGTCACCCGCGCGTTGCGGAGGCGGCCGACCTCCTTCGTTGGATCGTCGATGATTCCGTCCGACCACAGCGTGCCGTAGTAGCGGTTGAACGCCGCCCACAATGCCGGCACGTGATCGAAGGGGGTGAGGCCGCCCTTCGGGGTCCTGACCCTCTGCATCAGACCTCCAGTGCGACGGTGAAGCGCGCAAGCGCGTCGTACATCGCGACCGCGAGCGTCAGCGTCGCGAGCTGTGCGTCGGTGAAGTGCACGTGCATCGTCTCGAAGTCGGAGTCGCGCAAACCGTGAGGGTCGAGCGCGTACTGCTCCGCATACCCGACCGCGGCGCGCTGCGAGTCGCTGAGGTCGAGCGCGCCCGTCGGATCGGGTTCGAAGCGCAGCAGGGCATCGATGCGCGCTCGGCACGCGGCGAGCGTCGCCTCGTCGATGCCGCCCGCCGGCAGCGCGTCGAGCAGTTCCGTGAAGCGCGCGTACGCGTTCGGCCGCAGACCGAAGACACGGTCGAGCGGTTGCGCGCCCGGCGCGGCTTCCCGCAGCCAGGTCACGCGTCTCCCGCCGGCTCGGCCAGCGGCGCGAGCATCTCGACCAGCTCGGCCCGCTCGTCGTCGTCGAGCACCGCGAGGTTCCGTCCGAACATCCGGTCGGTGCGCGCTTCGGCGAGCCCCCAGCGATCGTGCAGGGGCTTGGGCTCGGGATACGGCTCGGGCCAACCGAACACCCCGAGCATCGCGGGCGTCCGCACCACGATCGCTTCGACCGGCGTCAGGCCGACCGTCAAGACCGCAGCTCCGTGCAACGCACCCCGCAGCTCGCGCAACGCGTTCAGACGATGCAGCGCGAGAGCCTTGACGTCTTCGGGCTCGGCGAGCGTGCGCCACCCGGCGAACAGCGGCGCGCCGGCGACGGGCGCCGCCTGCACGACCCGCCCGAGGAGCGCGCCCACGGTCTGCCAGTCGACCCCGTCCGGGAGATGCGCGGTCGCCCACGCGTGGCCCACGGCCGCCCATTCGCGCGCCGCCTGTTCGCGGGGCATGACCGCCGCGGAGCGGGCCCACGACTCGTGGACGAGCTCGGGCGCGAAGAACACGAGCGCGGCCACGACGATGTCGGCGTGGACGTCGCCGAGGACGCCACCCCGACCGGCGGCGTAGAAGTCGAGGCCGTCGAAGCCGAGCTCGGCGCCCCGGCCGTAGGTGGCGGCGTCGGTCATGAAACCGCCGGGGATGCGGACGACCGCCTCGCGGAGCTCGTGTGCTGCTTGTTCGGGGGTCATGGACGTTCTTCGGGGGTCATGCGCGAAAGTATGGGTTCCGAGGCTCGCCTACGTCGAGAACAGCCGAGATCGCCCGCCGGGGCGAGGTCGAGCGCCTCGGCACGGAGCCGAGTGCACGCACGGAGATACGCACCGGGCCGGCCTCCGGTCCGGGCCTCTAAACTGACAGCGTGAGCGACCTTTCCTACGCCGCGTTCGACGCCGACAACCACTACTACGAGGCGCTCGACGCGTTTACCCGCTACGTCGACCCGAAGATGCAGGCCCGCTGCGTGCAGTGGTGCGAGGTCAACGGGCGCAAATACCACGTGGTCGGCGGCATCGTGAGCCACGCGGTGGTCAACCCGACGTTCGACCCCGTCGCCAAGGCGGGCGCGATGCACGACTATTTCCGCGGCAATCCGAACAAGCTGCAGCCGTACGAGTTCCTGCGCGAGCGCGAGCCGATCCCGGCCGAGTACCGGGATCGCGACGCCCGCATCGCCAAGCTCGACGAGTTCGGACTCGAAGGCGTGTGGCTCTTCCCCACGCTCGGCATCCTCTACGAGGAGCTCATCAAGCACGACATCGAAGCGGTCACGACCCTCTTCACCGCGTTCAACCGCTGGCTCGACGACGACTGGGGCCTCGACTACAAGGGCCGGATCTTCGGCTCGCCGTACATCACCCTCGCCGACCTCGACTGGGCCGTGCGTGAGCTCGAGTGGGCCATCGACAACGGCGCGCGCCACGTGGTCATGCGTCCCGCCGCGCCGCACACCGCGTCGGGCCAGGTCGCGGTCAGCGATCCGATCAACGATCCGTTCTGGGCGCGCGTCAACGAAGCCGGTGTCACCGTGGTCGTCCACGCGGGTGACAGCGGCTACTCGAGTAACGGCTACGCGGTCGACGGGTTCGCGGCCGGGTTCAGCGGCAACGGCCGTTGGGCGCCGAACGTGAAGACGTTCCACATCGAGCGCGCCGCGTACGACTTCCTCATCACGCTCGTGTTCGACAAGCTCTTCGACCGCTTCCCGAACGTGCGCGTCGCGTCGGTCGAGAACGGCGCCGAGTTCCTCGGCGATCTGGTCAACAAGCTGCGCTCCACCGACCACAAGATGCCCGGGTACTTCACTGGAGATCCGGTCGAGACGTTCAAGCGCAACGTGTGGATCAACCCGTTCTGGGAGGACGATGTCAACACCGTTGTCGACCTGATGGGTGCGGACCGGGTGATCTTCGGGTCGGACTGGCCGCACATCGAAGGGATGCCCCGCCCGCTCGACTACGCGGTCGAGGTCAAGCAGTTCTCCGACGCGGAGCAGCAGCTGATCATGCGCGACAACGCCCGGGAACTCACCGCCCGCCGTCCACTCTGACCCGAGAGCCCGTGGCGGCTCATTCGGTTCGTAGGGTCTCGACCAGCGGGCCCCTCTACGGGATCAGTACCACTCGGCCGACAGCTTGGCGGCTCTCGATGTACGCGTGCGCCTCGGCGGCCTCGGACAACGGGAACAGGCGGTCCACGAGCACGGTGAGACGGCCCGCGGCGACGTCGTCGACGAGACCGGCGATCATCGCGTAGGTGCGGGGATTCAGGATCTCGGCGCCGAGGAACACACCGGTGATCGACTGGTTGTTCGCTCCCAACGCGGAAAGGTCGAAGAGCTGCGGATCGCGCCCCGCGCTTCCGACCGTGATGGCGCGCCCGCGGTACGCAAGACATTCCACGCTGCCCGCGAGAACCTTGCCGCCCACCGAGTCGACGACGAGGTCGACACCGCGACCGCCGGTGAGCTCCCGCACCGCGTCGACCCAGCCCGACTTCGAGTAGTCGACCGCGTGGTCGAGACCGAGCGCCTTCAACGGTTCGAGACGGTCGACGTTCGACGCGGTCGCGATCACCGTTGCACCGGCGCGCTTCGCGAGTTGGATCGCGGCGACACCCACACCTCCCGCGCCGGCCTGGATCAATACGGTCTCACCCGATTGCAGGTGACCGAACTCGAACAGGCAGTCGTGCGCGGTGCCGTACGCGACCGGCACACACGCGCACTTCACGAGATCTCCCTCGTCCGGGATCACCCACGTGATCACCGACGGCGCCGCGATCATTGCCGCGTGCGAGCCCCACAGACCCGTCGCGACAACCCGCTGGCCGACGAACCGGTCGGTGACTCCTTCGCCGACCTCGATGATCGTTCCTGCGCACTGGTATCCGACGATGTGCGGGTTCGTCGCCATCTCCCCGCCGGCGCGATTCAAGGTGTCGCCGCCCTCGATGCTGATCGCGCCGATCTCGATCAAGACGCTGCCGGGGCTAGCGACCGGATCGTCGACGTCCTCGTAGCGCAACACCTCCGGGGCCCCGGTCTCGTAGTACACGGCAGCTTTCATGCGCCCTCCCTATCTCGGTGCGTTTCTCAGAGTCTTGCGAAGTATTCGTCGGCGACGCGCTCGCGCTGCCAACCTTGCGCACCCATCAACAGATCGTCGACCTTGGCGCGGCGCAGGAGCAGGTGGGCTTCGTTCTCCCACGTGTAACCGACGCCCCCGTGGATCTGGATGCACTCGGCCGTGACGTAGTTCGCGCCGGCAGCGGCCTGCGCTTTCGCCATTCCCGCCGCGATCTCGCGATCGGGCGCGTCGACCTCCGACGCCCACGCCGCGTAGTGCACCGAGACTCTTGCGATCTCGATCTCTCGCATCATGTCGACGGCCTTGTGCCGGGTGACCTGGAACTTGGAGAGCAACTTGCCGAACACCTCGCGCGTTTGCGCGTAGTCGAGTGCGAGCGCGTTGGCGGCCTCACTCACGCCGACGAGCTCGGCCGCGAGCAACACTGCGGCATCGTCGGCGATCCGGCGCCACAGTGCGGTGTGATCTCCGGCCGGCCCGACGATCGCGGCGCGCGTCTGGTCGAAGGTCAGGCGCGCGAACTTGCGGGTGACGTCGAGCGCCGGCGTCGGCTGCGCTATCTCACCGGGGTTCTCGACGAGGAAAGTCTGTAGTCCCTCGCGCGTGCGCGCGGGGACGAGCACCCAATCGGCCGACTGTCCGTCCATGACCATCGGCTTCACGCCGTTGATCTTGTAGCGCGAGCCGCGACCCGCGGCGCCGACACGTACGCGTTGAACGGGATCGCCGTGCCCGGCTTCCTCGAGCGCGACGGTGCCCCGCTCGGTGCCGGCGGCGAGCTTCTCCAAACGGTCGTCGAGTCCGAAGGCCCGCGCCGCGAGGGTCGCGACGATCGCGGAGGAGAAGTACGGGCCCGGGAAGATCGCCCGACCCATCTCCTCCTGTACCGCGACCGCGTCGATCACGCCGAGACCCAGCCCGCCGAGAGATTCCGGCACGAGCAACGCGGTCCAGCCGAGCTCGACCATGTGGCGCCAGAGCTCGGGCGTGATGCCGGTGTCGTCGTGCTCCGCCATACGCCGCACGTACGCGCTCGGAGCCTCGATAGAGAGGAACGTGCGTACGGCTTCGCGCCGCGCGATCTGGTCGGGCGAGAACGTGAAGTCCACCCGCGCACGGTACTTCGACCTGACACTAATGTCAGCTTCACTTATGGACTTCGCGTGGTCGCCCGAGGACATTGCGTTCAAGGAAGAGCTCGAGGCATTTCTCGACAAGGAGATCCCGCCGTTCATCGAGCAGTGGTCCGACAACGAAGACCTCGACCAGGACTCGAGCGCGTCGCGCGGCGTCATGGGCGTGATGGACAAGCGCAAGGCGTGGCAGAACAAGCTGAACGAGGACCGGTGGGCCGCGATCCTCTGGCCGGAGGAATGGGGCGGGCGCGCGGCCACCACCGCGCAGCAGGTCATCTACACGCAGGTGATGGCGAAGTACCGCTCCCCGGGCATCTTCAACGCGAACGGCATCGTGCAGATCGGGCCGTCGATCATCACATGGGGCACCGACGATCAAAAAGCGCGCTGGCTCCCGGGCATCCTCGACGCGGCCGAGCACTGGTGTCAGGGATTCTCCGAACCGCACGCGGGCTCCGACCTCGCGAACCTGCGCACGACCGCGATCCTCTCCGACGACGAAACGCACTACGTCGTCAACGGCCAGAAGACGTGGATCAGCTCGGCCCAGATCGCGAAGTGGGGACTGTTCCTCTTGCGCACCGATCCCACCGCGATCCCGCGCGGCGTGAAGCACGAGGGCATCACCACCTTCATCGTCGACATGGAGCTCCCGGGCATCGAGATCCGGCCAATCCGCGAGATCACCGGCGACTCGCTCTTCTGCGAGGTGTTCTTCACCGACGCGAAGATCCCGGTCGGTGATCGGCTCGGCGACGAGGGCAACGGCTGGCTCGTGTCGATGGGCGCGCTCGGCCAGGAACGCGTCGGGAGCGCGGGGCAGGCGATCTCGATGGCGCAGGACCTGCGCGCACTGTTGCACACCGCGCAGGCCGAGAACCCCGAGGCCTTGCGCGATCCCGCCATCCGCGAGCGGGTCGCGAAGTTGCACATCCAGATCGAGGCCACGCGTCTCCTGATCGCGCGGGCGCTGTCGAAGGTGCTGAAGGGTGAGAAGGGTTGGCCCGAAGTGCCGCTCGCCAAACTGCAGTGGGGCTACATCTCGTTGTGGCTCGCCGAGCTCGCGCTCGACGTGCTGGGACCGACGGGGGCCCTTCTGAAGGGCGCGCCCGGCGCCATCGACGGTGGCGTGTGGGCCCGCAACTACGTGTGGCAGCGCTACACGACGATCGGTGCGGGCCCGACCGAGGTGCAGAAGAACATCATCGCGGACCGCGCCCTCAAGCTCGAACGCTGATCACTCCAATCGGGCGTCGTCCCGTCGTACACGTCAGGTGTTCTCGGCGAAGCGGGCCGCGCTGAAGGGCGCGACGTCGACGGTTGGTTCGCGGCCGATGACGAGGTCGGCAACGAGCGCACCGGAGACGGGTCCCAGCAACAGGCCGTTGGCGCCGTGACCCGTCGCGACGAAGACATCGGGGACACCGGGGAGCGCACCCAGGATCGGCGAGTCGTCGATGCTCACCGGACGCAGCCCGACGCGCACCTCGCGCATCGTCGCCGACGCGAGGCCGGGCAACACGCGCAACGTCTCGCGCAGCACATCGTGCACTCCGCCGGCGGTGACGTCGGCGTCGAAACCCACGTCCTCTACGGTCGCGCCCACCGCGACGCGCGCGTCGGCCCAGGGAACCATGTAGTACCCGTACACCGGTTGCACGATGGGCCAGCTCCCGGTGTCGTGACCGGCGATACCGAGATGGATGATCTGACCGCGGAGCGGCCCGACCGGAAGCTTCACGTCGAGTTGGCGCGCCAACTCGGCGGTCCACGCGCCGCCCGCGATGACGACGGCGTCGGCAGAGAGGGCGCGCACGTCGTCGACGGACTCCTCCCGCACCTCGACCCCGTGATCGGCGACGGCCGCGCGTCGTAGCGCCGCGCACATGAGCCGCCCGTCGACGCGTGCGGCCGCGGGGTGATGGAGCGCACGCACGACGTCGCCGAGTACCGGCACCATCGCTCGCGCATCCTCGGGGGTGATCTCGGTCGCGCCCGTTGCCCGCTCCGCGACCCACTCCCACGCAGACACGTCCGACTCACGCGTCGCGAGCTGCAGGATCCCGCACCGCTCCCATCCGGTCCCGCCGCCGAGCTTTGGGATCAGCTGCTCGTAGTGCGCGCCGGCCGCCCGGACGAGCCCGACCCAGTTGGGGTCGTCGCGCTTGGTTGTCTCCGGCGACAGGATCCCGGCCCCCGCGTCGGTCGCCCGGCCCGTGTCCGCGCGGTCGTACAGCACTGTGCGGACACCCCGCGCACCCAGTTCGTAGGCGGTGGCTGCTCCCACGAGCCCGCCCCCGACGACCGCCACCTCGAACTGCGACATGGCCCACTTCTACCTCCTGGAAATATCACAAGTAACTACTTGTGTTATTCGACGGACAGGAGCACCATGCGGAGAACGAAACGAGGAGGACACCATGCCCGTCGCAATCATCACCGGCGCATCCCGAGGTCTTGGTCACGCACTCGCGGTATCGCTTTCGGCCGACGGCTGGGACCTCGTCGTCGACGCCCGCGACGCCGATGCGCTGCACTCGGCGGTCGCCGGCTTCGGCCCCGGTCGTGTGCGCGCGATTCCGGGCGATGCGACCGACCCCCTACACCGCGCCGAGCTCGTCGCCGCCGCGGAACAGCTCGGTGGCATCGACCTCGTCGTCAACAACGCGAGTGAGCTCGGACCGTCGCCCCAACCCCGTCTCGCCGACTACCCCCTCGACGTGCTCGCGCACGTGTACGAGGTCAACACGATCGCACCCGTCGGCCTCGTGCAGGCGGTGCTACCGCACCTGCGAGCGCACGACGGGACGATCGTGAACATCACCTCGGACGCCGCCGTCGAACCCTACGAGGCCTGGGGCGGCTACGGATCCTCGAAGGCGGCACTCGAGCAGATCGGCAACGTCTTGGCGGCCGAGGAGCCCGACGTCCACGTCTACACGTTCGACCCGGGCGACATGCGCACGCAGATGCACCAGGACGCGTTTCCCGGCGAGGACATCTCCGACCGTCCGGAACCCGAGACCGTCGTCCCCGCGCTCCGCCGGCTGCTCTTCGACAAACCCGCGAGTGGGCGCTACCGGATCAGCGACTTCGAAGCCGCGAACCTCGAGATCGAGATGACGTCATGACCGACGTACTGGTTCGTGAGGCAACCGAGCCACCCGAAGCGCGCGGCATCACCCGCGACGCGGTGCGCATGATGGTTGCGCACCGGTCAAATCTCGGAGTGGTGCACACCCACGCGCACGATCTACCGCGGTTCCTCGACGAAGGCGACCTCATCGTCGTCAACACGTCGGGGACGTTGGCGGCGGCGCTGGACGCACTCGGCGAGGACGGAACCCCGCTCGTCGTGCACCTCTCCCAGCGCCTGCCGGCCGGGCTGTGGCTGGTCGAGCTGCGCCGCCCGAACGGACGTGCGACCGAGCCGTGGTTCGAGGATCCCCCAGGCACGACGCTGCGGCTCGTCGGCGGTGGCCTGATCCATCTCGCGCAGCGCTTCGAGTCGTCGAGCCGGCTGTGGGTCGCCACGCTCGCTCTGCCCGATCCGATCCTCACCTACGTCGCGGTACACGGACGCCCGATCCGGTACAGCTACGTCACCCGGGACTGGCCGCTCGACACGTACCAGACGGTCTGGGCGCGCGAGCCGGGCAGCGCGGAGATGCCCAGCGCCGGGCGCCCGTTCACCGCAGAGCTCGTGACCCGCCTGGTCGCCAAGGGCGTCGGCATCACTCCCCTTGTGTTGCACACCGGCGTGTCGTCGCTCGAAGCGAACGAGCATCCGTACCCGGAGTGGTTCCGGGTGTCGTCTTCGACGGCCGAACGCATCAACGAGACGCGCGCGAACGACGGGCGGGTGATCGCGATCGGCACGACTGTCGTGCGCGCGCTCGAGTCGGTCGTCGACAAGCGCCGGATCGCGCACGCGGGCGAGGGCTGGACCGATGTGGTCGTCACTCCCGAGCGGGGCGCGCACGCGGTCGACGGACTCCTCACCGGATGGCACGAGCCCGAGGCGTCACACCTACGGATGCTGGAGGCGATCGCCGGACGCGACCTGCTCGACGTGTCGTACGCGGCCGCTTCGTCCGAGGGCTACCTCTGGCACGAGTTCGGCGACGTCCACCTCATCCTCCCCTGAGCGGAGCGCCCAAGCGCGGATAAGTCCACCAACAGTTGTCGGAGATATCCGCGCATAGCGCGGATAAGTCCGACAGCAGTTGGTGGCGTTTTCGGGGGGTTAGACGTACTGCCAGCGTTGCTTGGGTTCGGAGCCGGGCGCGTGCTCGATGCACTGCACGTCGAACTGGATCGGCAGCAGGTAGCGCACGTAGAACGCATGCACTGTGGTTGCGCCCTGCACGAGATCCTTCGGGAACTCGAGGATCTTCACCCGGTCGTCCTTGTCCCGCCAACGCTTCGCCCGCTCGAGGAGCTCGTCGACCTCTTCGCGCGTGTCACACAGCACACCGAGATGGTCGTAGCCGGGCGCGTGCATGTACTTCTCGGACTCGGCCAGCAGGATGAAGTGTTGCGAACCGTCGTCGCCTGTCAGCAGGAAGTTCCGCTTGTCGAAGAGCTCGACGTCGCGGCCTCCCCAGTTGAACATCTCACCGTAGAACGCGGCGATATCGCGACGGGCGTCGTCGTCGAGCGAGCCCGGCGCGACAGTGAGCTCAATGTGATTGAAGCGATGCGGCATGTGCTGTCTCCCTCAAAGGCGGGCGGGCAGGATCGCGTCGATGAGGTGCGGCCCGGGTTCGCGCAACGCGCGCTCGAGGGCCCGCACGAGGTCGTCGGCGGTCTCGGCGCGCGTTCCCTCGACACCCATGCCGTTCGCCAGCGCCACGAAGTCGATGGGCGGACGGGAGAGGTCGAACTGGTCGGCCGCGTTGCCATCGGTGCGCGCGCCGACGCGGGCGAGCTCCATGTTGAGGATGGCGTAGGCGCGGTTGTCGAAGATGATCGTGGTGACGTCGAGGTGCTCACGCGCCTGCGTCCACAGTGACTGCAGCGTGTACATCGCGCTGCCGTCCGCCTGGAGGCTGAGCACGGGTCGGTCGGGGCACGCGACCGCGGCACCCGTCGCCGCGGGCATGCCCTGGCCGATGGCGCCGCCGGTCAGCGTCATCCAATCGTGACGCGGCGCGCCCGCGGTCGCACCGGAGACGAAGAGCCCGGCCGTGTTGGCTTCGTCGCTCACGATCGCGTGCTCGGGCATCAACGCCGCGATGGCCTGGGCGATCGTCTCGGGGTTCAGCGCGCCGCTCGGTCGATCGGGTCGGGATGGCGGAACGAGCACCGCACTGTCGTCGGGCGCGTTCACCGCTCGCGCCAGCACCTCGAGCACGACGTCGGCAGTGTGCACGCCCGCGGGGACCACCTCGTGAACCGCGCAGCCGTCGGGCGTGAGCTCACTCGGCAGGTTCGGGTACGCGAAGAACGACACCGGCTTCTTGGCATCGACCAGCACCAGGTGCTCGATGCCCTGCAGCTGCGCGATCGCGAACTCGGCGAGGTAGCCGAGCCGCTCGACCTCGGGGAGACCGGCGCCGCGCACCAGCCGGGCCGGGAACGTCTCGCACAGCAGCTTGGCGCCGGTCGTCTGCGCTATCCGCGAGGCCGCGACCAGACACTCCTCGGTCAGCGCGTGGCCGCCGAGCAACAACGCGGTCGGCTCCCCGCTGCGCAGCGCCCGGATCGCGCTCTCGATCGAGTCGCCGGTGTCGGCGGTCGTCTCGTGGAAGAGGAAGTCGTGGGGTCCGGGCTCGGCGCCTTCCGACCACGAGGCGTCGGCGGGCAGGATCAATGTCGCGACCCCACCGCGGCGCGCTTCCATGATGGCTTCGGCGGTATCGGCGCCGACGGTGTCGGGACCCTTCGACTCGCGCACCCACCGGGAGACGTTGTTGGCCACGCTCACGATGTCGGATGCGAGGGGCGCGTCCAGCGCTTGGTGGTAGGTCGCGTGATCGCCGACGATGTTCACGATCGGGGTCCGGGCCCGGCGCGCGTTGTGCAGGTTGGCCAGGCCGTTGCCGAGTCCCGGTCCGAGGTGCAGGAGCGTGGCCGCGGGCTTGCCCGCCATGCGCCCGTACCCGTCGGCGGCTCCCGTCGCGACCCCTTCGAACAGGGCGAGGATCGGTCGCATCTCGGGGACGTCGTCGAGGGCGGCGACGAAGTGCATCTCCGACGTGCCGGGATTCGTGAAGCAGGTGTCGACCCCGTTCGCGACGAGCGTCCGGAGCACCGCGTGCGCGCCATTCATGATGGTTCCCTCACCTCAGTCGAAGAGTGTTCCGGGATTGAGGATCCCGTTCGGGTCGAACGCGGCCTTGATGCGGCGCATCAAGGCGATCTTGTTCGGGTCCTCGAGTTCGAGAAAGTACTGCTTCTTCTCGGTCCCGATGCCGTGTTCGGCCGAGATCGCACCGCCCAGGTCGACGCCGGCACCGATGATCGCACGCATGAGGCGGTGCCGGATCTCGTCGTCGGGCTGGAACACCGACAGGTGGATGTTGCCGTCGCCGGCGTGACCGGCCGCGCTCACGTACGACGCGTGCTCGGCCGCGATCGCGGTGACCGCCTGCAGATACTTCGGCACCGATGCGCGCGGGACCACGACGTCGATGATGTCGTTCGCGCCGAGCGCCTTCACGACCCAGAACGCCTTCTCGCGCGCTTCGAGCAGAAGCGCGCCCGATCGCGGCGGGAGCACGAACACGTCGATCGCACCGAGCTCGCCGACCAACTCCGCGAGCGCGGCGACATCCTCGTCGAGCCGTGCCTCGATGTGTTGCTCGATCACCACGATGAGATATGCGCTCGCTGCGGCCTGGACCCCGGCGTCGATCCCCAGATCGAGCCCGACATTGGCAGTGAGCGTCGCCAGGCCGCCGCCGTCGACGTACTCCAACACCAACGGGTTCACACCGCTGCGCACGATCGGAGGCACCGCGGCCGCGATCTCGTCGATCGACGAGAACGGCACGAGCAACGTCGCGCTGTGCTGCTGCCGCGGATAGATCCTCACGGTCGCCTCGGTCACGATCGCGAGCGTGCCTTCCGACCCGATGATGAGCTGCGTGAGGTCGTAGCCCGTCGTCGCCTTGACGAACTTCCCACCGGTGCGGATGACGTCACCGTCGGGCAGCACCACTTCGAGACCCAGCACCTGATTGCGGGTGACGCCGTACTTCACCGCACGCATCCCGCCCGCGTTCGTGGCGACGTTGCCGCCGAGCGACGCGCTGTTCTCGCCCGGTGCCACCGGGTACACGAGACCGAGCGGGGCGAGCGCGGCGTCGAGCTGATCGAGGCTGACGCCCGGTTGCACGACCGCGACGTAGTTCTCGAGGTCGATCTCGACGATCGCGTTCATACGCTCGAGCGAGAGCACGATCCCGTCGGGGCGGGGGACGCACGCACCCGACAGCCCGGTGCCGGCTCCGCGTGCCGTGATGGACACGCCGAGGTCGTCACATATCCGAACGATTGCGGCCACATCGGCGGTGGAAGCGGGTCGGGCGACCGCGAGCGGGCGCACGGGTGCGGCGGTGAGCGCCTCGTCGTGGGTGTAGTCGTCGGGGACCGCGCCCCCGAACGCGAGGTGCTCCGGCGCCAGTACTTCGCCCAGTCGGGACTCCAGATCCGCCATCAGGTCTGTGTAGGCCGCGACCGCCAACCGGTCAAGTCGCCGGTCAAGCCCACAGCGGCCCCGGGCCGGCGCGATCGTGCCCACCTGCGGTTCCGCCGTAGGATCACGTCGCGCTGATCAGGCGAGAGGACGGTGTACAGCAGATGTACGCGACGACGGCGGGGGCCATTCGATGAGCGGAGAGAATCTCGACATGGAAGATGTATCGGCCGAACCGGTCGTCGATGCGGTGTTGCGCGCCAGTCGCGCCCTCGTCTCGATCACGGCCCGTTCGCTTGCGGCGGTGAACGAAGACGTCACGCTTCCACAGTTCCGGTCGCTGGTGGTGCTGGCAACCGCGGGACCGCAGACCGTGAGCGCGCTCGCCGACCGCCTCGCCGTACACGCGTCGACGATGACGCGCATGTGCAACCGGCTCGTCACGCGCGGACTCGTCGTACGCGCCCCGTCAGCAGTCGATCGCCGCGAGGTGGTTATCGCGCTGACGACGATGGGTACGTCAGTCGTTGAGAGCGTCATGACCGCCCGTCGCAAGGCCGTGGACGAGATCGTGAGGCGCATGGGTGACGCCGATCGGCAAGCCGTCGTCGTCGCGCTGAACAAGTTCGTGCACGCCGCGGGTGCGGGCTCGGATGCGACGGATTCGCAGTTCTTGGCCACCCAGGCAGCAAGTCGACATTTGGAGGAATAGATGAAGGCTTACGAGCTCCCCCCGCTCGACTACGACTACGCGGCACTCGAGCCGCATTACTCCGCCCGCGTGCTGGAGCTCCACCACGACAAACACCACCAGGCGTACGTCGACGGTGTGAACGGCACGCTCGAGAAGCTTGCCGCGGCCCGGTCGGCCGACGACCTGAGCGCCATCGTCGGCCTCGAGAAGACGCTGGCCTTCAATCTCTCCGGCCACGTGCTCCACACGCTCTTCTGGAAGAACCTCTCGCCCGACGGCGGCAACCGTCCCGAAGGCGAGCTCGCGGCGGCAATCGACGAGCACTTCGGCTCCTTCGACGCGTTCCAGAAGCAGCTGACGCAGTCGGCCGCCACCGTGCAGGGCTCCGGGTGGGGCGCGCTGTCGTGGGAGCCACTGGGTGAGCGACTGTTCATCGAGCAGATCTACGACCACCAGGGAAACGTCGGTCAGGGCGGGGTTCCGCTGCTCGTGATCGACGCGTGGGAGCACGCGTACTACCTGCAGTACGAGAACCGTCGCCCCGAGTACGTGAAGGCGATCTGGAACGTCCTCGACTTC
The DNA here is from genome assembly GCA_041691275.1 of Actinomycetota bacterium. Lineage (GTDB taxonomy): Bacteria > Actinomycetota > Acidimicrobiia > IMCC26256 > PALSA-610 > PALSA-610. Next base: position 26,484 of record JBEPUZ010000020.1, read on the forward strand.
ACCGATGTGGCCCGCCGGTTCGACCAGGCCACGCGCGGCGTGCTCGTCCAGCCGTAGCGCGACTACCCCACCAGCTCGGCCATCGTCCTCAGCGTCTCCAAGTCGCCGTTGAGGATGATGGTCGTGACCGGGCTGTCCTTCCACGCCTCGAGCCGGTCCCGGATACGTTCTTTCGAACCCACGAGGGAGATCTCGTCGGCGAACGCGGTCGGCACCAGCGGGATCGCTTCGTCGCGGCGACCTTCGAAGAACAGGTCCTGGATCTTGTGCGCCTCGGCTTCGAAACCCATCCGGCTCATGAGCTCCATGTGGAAGTTGCGGTCGCGCGAACCCATCCCCCCGATATAGAACGCGAGCGCGGCCTTGGTCGGCGTCAATGCTTCTTCAATGTCGGCCTCTTCGTTGTTCGCGACGATGCGACAGCCCATCACGTTGACCGCGATCTCAAAGCCGGGCTTGTCGGCTGCACCCTTCAGCGATTCGGTGTACACGTCCTGGCGGAAGGGTGAGTAGTAGAGCGGCATCCAACCGTCGGCGATCTCGGCCGCGAGCGCGATGTTCTTCGGCCCCTCCGCGCCCAGCAGGATCGGAAGGTCGGGTCGTAACGGGTGCGTGATCGAACGCAACGGCTTCCCGAGCCCCCACGAGCCGGGGCCGGTGTACGGCAGTTGGTAGTGCTCGCCCTCGAAGGCGACCGGCTCTTGCCGCCGGAGGATGCGCCGGACGATCTCGACGTATTCCCGCGTCCGCGCGAGGGGCTTACCGAACGGTTGGCCGTACCAGCCTTCGACGACCTGGGGCCCCGAGACGCCGAGCCCGAGCGTGAACCGCCCGTTCGACAGATGGTCGAGCGTGAGAGCGGCCATCGCGCACGACGCGGGAGTACGCGCCGAGATCTGGACTATGCCGGTGCACAGACGGATCCGCGACGTGTGCGCGCCGATCCACGCCGCAGGTGTGAACGCGTCGGAGCCCCACGCCTCCGCGGTCCACACCGAGTCGTACTCGAGGTTCTCCGCTTCCTGCGCCAGCGCGATCGAAAATGGATTCGGCTGCGCACCCCAATAACCGAGCTGTAGACCGAGTTTCATGCGCACGGTCTAGCGCGCTTGGCAGACTCACGGCATGGACGACTCCCGGCAAGGCGCAGGCGGACGGCACTTCGAAGGCGTGATCGGGCGCGACTTTCGCACCTCGACACCTTGGTGGCCGCCGGATCCGGAGCCGCCCGCGGGCGCGCCGAACGTGTTGATGCTCGTGCTCGACGACGTGGGCTTCGCCCAGCTCGGCTGCTACGGATCCGACATCTCCACGCCCACGTTCGACGGCCTCGCCGCCGACGGCGTGCGCATGACGAACTTCCACACGACCGCGCTGTGCTCCCCCACCCGCTCGTGCCTCCTCACCGGGCGCAACCACCACCGCAACGGCATGGGCCGGGTCGCCGACCTCGCGGTGGGCTATCCCGGCTACTGGGGCCGGATCCCGCGCGAGAACGGATTCCTCTCCGAGATCCTGCGCGCCAGCGGGTACGCGACCTACGCGGTCGGGAAGTGGCACCTCACCCCCGACGACGAGACCCACATGGCGGCGTCGCGGGCGTCGTGGCCGATTGCGCGCGGATTCGACCGTTGGTACGGGTTCCACGGCGGCGAGACCCATCAGTTCGTGCCGTCGCTGTACCACGACAACCATTCGGTGCTCCCGCCCGCGAGCCCCGAGGAGGGCTACCACCTGAGCGCCGACCTCGCCGATCGCGCCATCCAGTTCCTCGGCGACCTGCGCGCGGTCGACGCCGACCGTCCGTTCTTCTGCTACTTCGCGACCGGTGCGTGTCACTCGCCCCATCACGCGCCCAAGGACTGGATCGAGCGCTACCGCGGCCAGTTCGACGGCGGATGGGACGCGTGGCGGGAAGCGACGTTCGCACGGCAGATCGCAGGCGGCGTCCTGCCCGCGCACACCAAGCTCTCGCCCCGGCCGCACTGGGTCCCGGAATGGGAGACGCTCGGCGCCGAAGACCGCGCGGTTGCGGCGCGCTTCATGGAGTGCTTCGCCGCGTACCTGTCGTACACCGACGCCCAGATCGGACGCCTCCTCGAGTTCCTTGCGCGGACCGGCGACCTCGACAACACGCTGATCGTCGCCGTGTCCGACAACGGGGCGAGCGCGGAAGGCGGGGCCAAGGGCTCGATCAACGACGGCCGCCTGATGAACGGCGCGCCCGCGGGCCGGCGCGAGCTGCGCGCCCGCATCGACGAGATCGGTGGTCCGACCGCGCACAACAACTATCCGTGGGGCTGGACGATGGCCGGCAACACCCCGTTCAAGCGCTGGAAGCGCGAGGTGCACGAAGGCGGCGTCGCCGACCCGTGCATCGTCTCGTTGCCGCGCGCCCTGCGCACGGCCGGCGGCGGCGGGACTCGGCGTCAGTTCGCGCACGCGGTCGACGTGCTCCCGACAGTGCTGGACCTCATCGGGATCGCGACGCCGGCCGACATCGAAGGCGTGACCCAGTCACGGGTCGACGGCATGAGCTTCGCGCCCGCGCTGCGTGATGCGGCCGCGGCCGAGACGCACGAGACCCAGCACTTCGAGATGCTCGGGTCGCGGGGCATCTATCACCGCGGGTGGAAGGCGGTGACGTTCCACCCGATGGGCGCGATGTACGACGACGGGCTCGACCCCGACGCGCCGTTCGACGACGACGTCTGGGAGCTCTACGACGTCGTGGCCGATCCGTCGGAGACGAACGACGTTGCCGCGGCCGAGCCCGAGCGACTGGCGGCGATGGTCGCGCTCTGGTGGGAGGAAGCCGCCGACAACGACGTGCTCCCGCTCGACAACCGCGTGTTGTTCGCGATCCTCAACCCACGCCCGACGACGCGCCAGACGCGTTCGTCGTACACGTACTACGTGGACGGCGCGCCGGTGCCGGAGACGGTTGCGGTCAACGTGCGCAACCGGCCGCACGCCATCCGCGCGTCGATCGACGTACCCGCCGGGGTGGTCCCGGAGGGCACGCTGCTCGCGCTCGGATCGGTGCTCGGCGGCTTCACGCTGCAGCTGATCGAAGGGAGCCTGCGGTACGTGCACAACCTCTACGGATCGCGCCGGAACGTGATCGGCAGCACGACGGTGCTCGAGCCCGGACCGCACAACGTCGCCTTCGTCTTCACCAAGACGGCCGAGTACACGGGAAGGGGCGAGTTGCTCCTCGACGGGACCGTTGTGGGCCGGGGCGACATCCCCCACTTCACGCCGATGACGTTCTCGTACACCGGTGGTGGTCTGACGTGCGGCTACGAGGTCGGACCCGCAATCGGAGAGGGCTACCGGGCGCCGTTCCGGGCGAACGTCGGCATCGAACAGGTCGTAGTCGAGGTCGACGGTGAGCCTCACCGTGATCCTGGCGCCGAGTTCGATGCGATCATGTCCGAACAATGAGGCATGTCCGAACAATGAGGCAGATCCCAACAATGAGCT
>JBEPUZ010000021.1:0-29760 GCA_041691275.1 Actinomycetota bacterium
AGACCGGGCACGCGTTCGGTCACTTCGACTTCCTCGCCGAGGTCGGCGACCCGGTCACGGGTGTCGCCGTGGGTGCGACCACCGACAACTTGCAGTCGGCCGTCACCGGTGAGACCTACGAGTACTCCGAGATGTACCCCGGCTTCGCGAAGACCGCTCGCGACGAGGGCTTCGAGGAGATCGCGGAGTGGCTCGAGACGCTCGCCCGCGCCGAGAAGAGCCACGCCGGCCGCTTCCAGCAGGGTCTCGAGAACGTTTCCTGACTCGTTCTCGAACGCAGAATGAACGAGCGGCCCTGGGGACTCGTCCCTGGGGCCGATCGCGTGCACGGCTTCCTCCACGACCGAACGAACGAAGGTGCCTGATGCGAAAGCTCGTGGTCTCCGACATCGTCGACATGCGTGAGTACGAGCGCGAGCGCGACCAGATGCGTGCGGACATCATCGCCTTGAAGCGCGTCCGGCGCGTGGCCCTCGGCGACATTATGACGTTGGTTTTCGAGAACACCGTGACCATGCGGTGGCAGGTCCAGGAAATGGCGCGCGCGGAGCGAATGCTGCGCGACGAACAGATCGCGCACGAGGTCGAGACGTACAACCAGCTGATCCCGGACAGCAACGAGCTCTCGGCGACCTTGTTGATCGAGTTGACGTCCGAGGTCGGGCTCCGCGAGTGGCTGCCCCGCCTCATCGGCATCGAGCGACACATCTCGATCGTCCTTCCCGACGGCACCCGCGTGCCCGGAAGAGTCTCCGACGAGGACGAGTCCCGGCTCACCCGCGAAGACATCACGGCCGCGGTGCATTTCCTGAAGTTCCGGTTCACCGACTCCGACGTCGAGATGTTCTCGAGCGGCCCGGTGCACCTGGCGACCGATCATCCGGAATACGACCGGGACGTTGTGCTCACCCCCGAGCAGCATGCGGAACTGCTCTCGGATCTCCGGGACCGTTCGTAGCAGATGGTTGCCGCGGTCGATATCCTCCCGCCATCTCGCTCCACATTCGCGTTCGCCGTCTCGATCCCGACGTTCCGCTCCCGACCCGCCAATACGATGGTGACGCCGGTTACGACTTGACCGCGCGCACCGAGGTCCGCCTCGAGCCGGCCGGTGGTCGGGCACTCGTACCGACGGGTCTCGCGATCGCGATTCCGGACGGCTACGCCGGCTTCGTACAGCCTCGTTCGGGTCTCGCGCTCAAACACGGTGTCACGTGTCTGAACACGCCGGGCCTCATCGACGCGGGCTACCGCGACGAGATCAGCGTCCTGCTCGTCAACCTCGACCCGAGTGTCGCCTTCGACGTGCACCGTGGTGATCGGATCGCGCAGCTCGTGATCCAACGCGTCGAAGCGGTCGACTGGGAAGCGGTCGAGACGCTCGACGACTCGGCCCGGGGGACGGGCGGCTGGGGCTCGACCGGCCACCGGTGATCCGCGCGGAGCGCCGGGCCGCCGCTTCGCGACCTCTTGTAGGGTCGGCCGATGCACGGTCGCAGATTTCGTTTCGCCATCTCGTGTAGCAAGGCCCGTTCCCGCAAGGAGTTCACCGAGCTCGCCCGCAAGGCCGAAGCGCTCGGCTACTCGACGCTGTTCATCCCCGATCACTTCGTCGACCACGATCTCGCGCCGATGGTCGCGTTGGCGCATGCTGCCGCGGTGACCGACACCCTGCGGATCGGCACGTTCGTGCTCGGCAACGACTACAAGCACCCGGTCGTGGTCGCGCGCGAGATGGCGTCGCTCGACCTGCTCTCCGACGGACGGGTCGAGCTCGGCATCGGCGCGGGTTGGATGACGGTCGACTACGAGAAGGCCGGCATTCCTCTCGACCGACCGGGAGTGCGGATTGCCCGGCTCGCGGAGTCGATCAAGGTCATCAAGGGTCTGTTCGCGCCCGGCCCGTTCACCTTCGACGGCGAGTACTACAAGATCACCGAGCTCGACGGCATGCCCAAGCCGGTACAGAAGCCGATTCCGTTCTTCGTCGGCGGCGGTGCGCCGAAGATCCTCGCCCTCGCGGCGCGCGAGGCAGACATCATCGGCATCAACGCAAACCTGCGGGCCGGCACCGACTCTTCGCCCGACGTGGCGAAGTCGATGACGCCGGAAGCGACCGACCAGAAGATCGCCTGGGTGCGCGACGCGGCCGGAGATCGGTTCGACGACCTCGAGCTCCAGTCGCTCGTCGGGTTCGTGCACGTGTCGGACGACGCCGCCGGCATACTCGAGGGTATTGCCGGCGCGTTCAACGTGACGGTCGAAGAAGCGCGGCTCGCGCCTCCGTGTCTCGTCGGCAGCGAGGACGACATCGTCGCCTCGCTCGAGGAACGCCGAGAACGCTGGCAGATGTCGTACCACGTGATCGAGGACGGCGCGATCGATACGTTCGCGCCGATCGTCACGCGGCTCGCAGGAAAGTAGGGAAGATGAAACCGTTCCGGTTCGGAGTGCAGGTCTCGCAGGTCGGTTCCGCGTCGGAATGGCGGGACAAGGCCCGCAAGCTCGAGGACCTCGGCTTCTCGACGTTGTTCATGCCCGACCACTTCGGTGAGGAACTCGCGCCGCTTCCCGCCATCGCGATGGCGGCCGCGCACACGACGACGCTCCGGATCGGGTCGCTCGTGTTCGACAACGACTACAAGCATCCGGCGATCCTGGCCAAAGAAGCGGCGACGATCGACCTCCTGTCCGACGGGCGGCTTGAGTTCGGCATCGGCGCGGGTTGGATGCGCACGGACTACGACCAGCTCGGTCTTCCGTACGATCCGCCCGCGGTGCGTGTCGACCGCTTCGAGGAAGCGCTGCACATCGTGAAGCAGTGCTTCACCGGCGAGCAGTTCACGTACCACGGCGAGCACTACCGGATGACCGACTACAAGGCGTACCCGGTCCCCGTGCAGAAGCCGGGTCCTCCGTTGCTCATCGGTGGGGGTGGAAAGCGCGTGCTCTCGATTGCGGCACGCGAAGCCGACATCGTCGGCATCAACCCGAACCTGCGTGCGGGCGAGATCGGGCTCGACGCGGCGAAGGACTCGCTGCGCGAGCAGACCGACCTCAAGGTGAAGTGGATACGCGAGGCCGCGGGCGCGCGCATTGACGACATCGAGATCCAGATGCGCTTTTTCATCACGAGCGTGCGCCCCGACCGGATGACGCTCGCCGAAGCGCTGGCCCCGACGTTCGGCGTGTCGCCGGAAGAAGCGCTCGAGTCGGGTTCCGCGCTCGTCGGCACCGAGGAGGAGATCGCCGAGCAGTTGCAGCGGCGTCGCGAGCAATGGGGTCTGTCGTACATCGTCGTCGGCGACGACAATGTCGACGAGTTCGCGCCGATCGTCGCGAGCCTCGCGGGCAAGTAGTCGACGGCGCTCGCCTTCGGGCGGTCAGGCAGTCGCGAAGCGCTCCGGGATCCAGGTCGAAAGACGATCGTGCACCTCGGCCGCGGCCTGCGTCAGGAGGTGCCCGGCGCCGGGGAGCAGCACGACATCGCCGTGGCCGGCGAGCATCTGCACCACCGTGCTCGTCTCGGCAGGCAGGATTTCGTCGTCGGTGCCGTGCATGAGGAGCAGGGGAGTGTCGCCGAGCTCCGAAGCGTGCTCGCAGCCGGCTGACTGTGTCGACAGGGTGACGACGCCGCGGCAGTGTGCGCCGAGCACCGTGCCCGCCTGCACTGCGACGGCGCCGCCGAAGGAGTGGCCGATAACGACGAAACCGTGCGCGCCCGAGCGGCTGGCGAGATCGGCCGCGGCGGCGACATCGTGCACGCAGCGTGAGAGGTCGTTCGGCTTGCGGTAGCCGACCCGCATCGTCGCGATGCCGTGTTCGGCCGCCAGCTCGCAGCCGAGGGTGTGGTACACGCTGTCGGCGGGACCGAGCATCCCGCCCATCCCGCCTCCGCACGTCACGACGACGTCGCGTGCGTCGCGCGGCCCGTGCCACAGCACCGTGAGGAGACCGCGCATCGTGTAGATCTCGAGGTGCGCGAGGCCGGGCATGATCTCGATCTCTTCGACGCCGAGGGCCTCGAGCAGTTCGAGCGGCGACCGCGCGTCGGGACTCACAACATCGACTTCAGCAGTGCTCGCGTTGTTTCGCGCTCGCCGCGTGATCCGAAGATCGACGCGACGTACTCGGTCACGCCCGCGTCGGCGAGGGCATGCACCTGCTTTTCGACTGCACTCTCGTCACCGACGATCGCGACGTCGGCCGGGCCGTCGGCGCCCTCGCGGTCGAGCATGGCGCGATACGACGGCAGGAAGCCGTACATCTGGAAGTCCTTGGCCGCCCGCTGGCGCGCGGCGTCGACGTCGGTGGTGACGCAGATCGGAAGTGATGTCGCGATCTGGGGCGCCGGTCGCCCTGCCTTCTCGGCGGCCGCGGAGATCGTGGGAACGATGTGTCCGGCGATCGTCGAGGGGCCCGTCATCCACGTCACCGTGCCGTCGGCGACAGTGCCGGCCAACGTGAGCATCTGCGCTCCGAGCGCGGCGACGAGCACCGGGCACGGGACGATCGGGTCGACAGCGAGCGCCACCTCCGTGGTGATCGTCTCACCCCGGAACGACGCCTTCCCTTCGTGGAGGAGCGGCATCAGGACCGAGAGGTACTCCCGCATGTGCCGCACCGGCTTCTCGAAGGAGAGCCCGAGCATGCCTTCGATGACGATCTGATGCGACAGCCCGATGCCGAGCACGAAGCGCCCGCCGCTCGCGGCCTGCACGGTGAGGGCCTGCTGGGCCATGGTCATCGGATGGCGTCCATACGTCGGAACGACGCCGGTCTGCAACGCGATGCGAGGAACCTCTCGCCCGACGATCGCGAGGACGCCCATCGCGTCGAGCCCGAAGATCTGGGGCAACGCGTACGAAGCGAAGCCGTCGACCTCGGCCGCGCGGGCGTCAGCCACGACGTCGTCGATGCTCCGACCTGCGGTATCGCCTCCGAAGATGCCAATTTTCATGCCCGGAGGCTAGCTGCGGTCTCCGGCTTTCGCAGGAGCTGCTTGTATACTCGTGGCCTCACGCGGACGTGGCTCAGCTGGTAGAGCACAACCTTGCCAAGGTTGGGGTCGCGGGTTCGAATCCCGTCGTCCGCTCTCCGAACAGATTCAGTACGTGCAGGTCAGCGGCCTTTCGGGGCCGCTGATTCGCGTCCGGCGCAGACTCAGTTTCGGCTACAGGCCGCGTGTAGGCCGCGGGAGCGGCGCGGAAAGTCGCGTCGAGCGCGTCCGCGATCGCGGCGTGAGCTCCGGGGAACAGGTGTACGTACCGATCGCTCGTGACCCGAATCGAGGAGTGGCCGAGGTAGGTCTTGACCTCCTCGAGATGTCGCCCCGCAGCGATCAGTAAAGCTGCGCACGTGTGCCGAAGATCGTGGAATCGCACTCCGGCGGGTAGACCGGCGCGCTTGACCGCGGGCGTGTAGTGCCGGCTTCGGAAGTTGTGGTGGTGGACGGGCCCGCCCTCGGACGCGGTAAACAGCCAACCATCTGGCGTGGGATAGCGGCCGATGTGTTCGCCGAGGATCTGTGCAAGGAATCGGGGGACGGTGATCGTTCGGCGCTTCCCGGTCTTGGTTGGTCCGGCGCGCAGACCGCCGGCTTCGCTCATCGACGTCACGATGTCGACGGTCCCGGCCAGGACGTTCAGGCGCTCGACTCGCAGCGCCCAAAGCTCGCCGGCCCGTAAGCCCCCGTAGGCGCTCAGGTAGATCGCGGCGCGATAGCGGTCGTCGATCGAGCTCGCCAGCGCGTTCACCTGTTCGGCGGTCAGGAAGTGCACTTCCTCGTGTTGGCGCTGACTCGGAACCGCGATCCTCGAGAACGGAGACCGAGCGATCAGGTTGTCGTCGACGGCCTGTGCGAACACTTGGGACGCGGTGAGCGTGATGCTTTTCACGGTCGCCGGCGCGAGTCCGATTTCGACGAGGTGGGCGACGAATACTCGGGCGTCCGCCGGTCGAACGGCGTTGACAGACATGTCTGCGAAGAACGGTCGGATGTGTTTGTTGATGCGACCTTCGATGTTGAGTCTGGTCGACGCGGCGACGTCGGCCTTCGTCTTCAGCCAGCCGTCGATGTAGTAACCGCACGGCGCCTTGCCGGCCGTCGGGTCGATCCACTCGCTTTGCAATTTCGATGTCTCGACTGACGTGAGCCATCTCTGCGCAGCCGACTTCGTCGAGAACGTTCGGGAGCGCTCGCGACCGTCAGGAGCGCGGTAGCGGGCACGCCAGACGACGCCGGCGGTTGAGCCGTCCGGGAGTTGCTGCTGACGCTTCTCGACGTGTGCCACTCGTGCCTTCCTCCTCGGATCGGGAGCCTACGACCGCTGCTCGCGGCATTGGTTGAGCCAATGCTCGACGTCTTCCGCGCGGTAACGGACGTGGCGGCCTACCCGAATACCGCAGGGTCCTTCGTGGCAACACCGCTGACTCTACGCGGCACCGGATTCGCCTCGAGCCGGTCGACACGCCTCGGAGTCACTTCGATTGGAGGATGTCATGCAGGTTCCCAGCTCCGCACTCACACCCGCGATCGTTGAACACGACCCGTTCTCCGAACCGGAACAGTTCGCGCTCGCCGGATTCCTGGCCGGCTACTCGGGTCTCACCCCATGAGGCGTACGCCCTCGATCTACGCCAATACGCCACCTACTGCGCCGAGCATCACCTCGGACTATTCGAAGTGGAACGGGGCCCCGGTGCCGAAGAAGTACCGCGTCTCTGACCCGGCGTTCTGGGGCATCTCCGCCCATCCGACCGTCGTCACTGCCTACGGGCGGCGCGAAGTTCCTGGGTGAGTGCGTCCGCTGCCTCGGGTTGGCCATCAAGCTGCGCTGGCGTGTTCTGGAACGACACTGCGCGCCAACGACCTGAGTCGCGTCTAGCGACGAGGAGCTGGACGGCGTGCCGGTCAGGCAAGACGTCGTCGCCCCCAGGAGGGACCATGCCCACAACTGCGTGAAGAAGCGCGGTCTGTTCGTCTATCCGTCGCACACCGCGAACAATTCGAACGTAGCTGGCGACGTGGTGATCGGCGAAGATCGACGCGAGCTGCTCGGCGATCTCCGAGCGGCCGTTCATCTCGCTGCCGTCGAAACCGATGACCAACGCGTCGTCGACGAACAAGTCGGCGCAGCCCTGCGCGTCCTGTCGGTTCCACGCCTGGAGAATCTCGCCATGGAGCTCCTGGAGCCCATCGACTTCGCTTGGATCACTCACGCAATCAACCTACCCGCTTCTCCAAAACCGCCCCCGAAATACCGGTAGGTGACGATCGCGATCGTAAGCACTCGCAGTTCAATCGAGGCGGCGGCGAGTAGATATCTGTCGATCGGTACTAGCCGCGCCGGCGCGGATCGGGCAGTGTGTGTTGTCGACGATCCGCGTCTGCGCCCTTCGCCCACGAGGAGTCTCAATGACAACGGTGAGTGTCCGATACATCGTGAATGATGTCGACGAGGCGATCTCGTTTTACCGGGACCAACTCGGATTCTCCGAGGTAATGCACCCAGCACCGACGTTCGCCATGCTTGCGAAGGACGACCTGCGACTGGTGTTGAGCGCGCCTGGCGGTGGACCCGGAGGCGGCCAGGCAATGCCTGACGGCACGCTTCCGACTCCCGGCGGTTGGAATCGCTTCTCGCTGGAGGTTGCCGACCTTACCGACACCGTCGAACGATTGCGCGCGAACGGAGCACGCTTTCGCAACGAGATCGTTGCCGGTGTGGGCGGGAAGCAGATTCTGGTGGAGGACCCCTCCGGCAACCCTGTCGAGCTATTCGAACCAACGCTGGACGAGGCTCGCCTGACCTCTTCCTAGTCGGCGATTCTCGTAGCGCATAGCTGCGATCCGCGCTCGCTCGATGTGGCTCCTATCGAGCGCGTCCCGCGAGATACAACGGTACGAAGATCACGGACAGAATGAGGCAGCAGCCGACCCACAGTTCCGGCGTGTCGACGACGAAGGTGCCGAGCGAGAAGACGACCGGCGTGCCGCGTTGGACCTGTGCTCGCGCGTCAAAGTAGATCCAGGCGTCTATCCCCAGAACCACGGCGAGCAGGACGAGAGGCAAGAGTGTGAGGGCGTGCACGAGGTCCTCCTCAAAATCGCGACCGGAAGGTCTCACTTCTCACGGTAGACACTCTTCCGCTGACGTGGTCGAAGCGCACAACTGCCGATCGGTCGCCCTCCGCGAAGCGCGGGTCCAACCACCGCGTCCCGCAACCGCGGTTGTCTAGACACGTTGACTTGATCTGTCTAGCAGCTAGACTTGCCTCCTGGTGAAGCCGATCAAGGTCAAGCAGTTGCTGAAGATCCTGCGCCAGCTTGGTTGCGAGGAAGTCCGCCAGGAGGGATCGCATCTGATCGTCCGGTGCGGGAGGTGCACGGCGGTACTCGTGATCCACGCCAAGGAAGTCGCACCGGGAACGCTTCGCAACATTCGGGAAACGCTCGAACCGTGTTTGGGAAAGGGATGGATCAAGTGAAGACCTACACCGTGGTCGCGGAGCGAGACGAGGCCGGATGGTGGGCAGTGCGCGTGCTCGAGCTTCCCGGAGTGCTCACGCAGGCCCGCCGGCTCGATCAGGTCGAGAAGTTCGCACGGGAAGCGATCAACCTTGCAGTGAGCGTTGGTCATGCTCCCAAGGGCAAGTACGCCGTGCAGATCGACCCGCGCGTGCCGGGGTTTGGTGATGACCTCGCGGCGGTGCGCGCGGTACGAGTGGATGCCGAACGGCTGCAGACCGAGGCCGCCGAACGCACGCGCGCTATCGCTCGTCGACTGGCTCAGCGAGGGCTGACGGTTCGAGACATCGGCGCCGCCCTCGGGGTGTCACACCAGCGCGCTGCGCAACTCGTGGGCAAGGCGTCGACATCCAAGGCAGCAGCGAAGAAGCCCGCGACCCGCGCCAACGCCCGCGCCGCAAAGCGGCGGGTCCCCGCTTCGTGAGCAGTTGATCGCCGACGAACCTGACACGCGTGTCATCGCGCGTTCATCGCGCGGGCGCAGTCATTCGGGGCCGTTCGCCCCTGCCCGCCCAACTCGCTGACCTGCAATCACGGTCCGAGGACGTCCGCCAAAAACCGCCCGATGGGATTCCCAAGCAGGGCACGCCTGTTCGTGGCGACCCCAAGGAGTTCGGCTGTAGCTCTTCGTCGGCGTTGCGTCCTCGCAGGCCGCGAGCAGGCCGCGGGAGGTCGCAAAACAGGGCCAAATGACGACAACTGCTGGACACCGTTTCCGCAGGTCAGCGGCCTTTCGGGGCCGCTGATTCGCGTCAGAGAGAAGCGCGATTTCGATGCGGGGCCGCGGCGCTTCGGACGGTTGCAACGAGCTGTGGCTTGTTTATTCGTAGTGGCGGTGGAGTTCGTTCGCGTAGTGCTGGCCGAGGTTGTGTCGATTCGTCGTCAGCCATACGGAGAGCGCGGTTGTGCCGGTTGTCGGGCCGTCGCTATCGGCGAGGCCGGCTGCCATCGCTTGGTATTCGTCGCGTGTGAGTAAGACATCGTGCAGGCCGATCCCGATGAGTCGTGCCAGTACGGGGATGGCGGATCCGGGGATGTGGATGAGGCGCGCCCGGCTGCCGACCGCGTCGCGGATGGTGGTGACCAGCTCGACGAAGCTGGGGCGCTCCGGACCGACTGCGTCGGTGATGCTGTCGTGTCGCTCGGCGGCCTTCTCGAGTGAGAGTCGGGCGAGGTCGTCGACGTGGATTCCTCGGATCCGGTATCGCCCATTTCCGCCGATGGCGAATACGGGGAGATGTCGGAGCAGCCATGCGATGTTGTTGATGAGGACATCGTCACCTCCGAAGAGGATCGCGGGTCGCAGAATCGCGTACGGCACTTCGGTTTCGACCAGTGCCCGTTCGACGAGCGCCTTGCCTCGAAAGTACGCAAATTGGGAGTCGGCGCGGGGATGCGTGATGCTGATGTGCACGATCCTTTGAATACCTGCCCGCCGAGCGGCGTAGAAGAGCGCTCGAGAGTTCGCTACTGCGCGCTCGTGGTTCGTTTTGTCGTGCGCGAACCGCACCCAGTAGGTGTTGTAGAGCGTCGTCGCACCCTCCAGGGCATCGACGAGCGCGAACTGATCGTCGAAATCGAGCGGTCGGGCGTCAATGACCGAATCGTGAGGCGCTCGCTGCGGATGACCGGTCAGTGTTCGGACCGAGCGCCCTGCCGACACCAGCTGGCGAGCGATTGCGCTTCCCGAGTAGCTGAACGCACCCGTCACGATGTCGAGTCCAGTATCGACAGCATCTGCTGCTGTACGGGAGCGAGGAGCGTCCGTCGTCGTCTTCATGGTGTATTCCTTTCAACGCCCCCGGTCGGGGGAGACGAACATGGCGAGGAGTGGCGCGAGTTGTGTGGCTCGCTCGAACAACGCGAGGGCGTTCGCTCGATCACCATCGAGATGGGAAAGCATCTCGAGTCCGAGATACAGCGCCACAACGGCATACGCGATCTCATCCGTCGGGATCGTCGCACCCAACGCGGATCCGCCGATCGCGCCGTCGATGGCGCGCCTCGCGAACTGTGTCCAAGGCGCGATGCGCGCGAGGACCTCGGGGCCAAGACCGGGAGTGGCCGACGCGCCGGCGATCATTTCGACGAGCACCTTGGCGTAGCCCGCGTCGAGGTCTTCTCGGAAGATGACGGCCGCCATGTCGATGACGTCCTGTGCCGACGCCGCTTGTTCCAACGCGGCGCCGTACCGCTCCAGCCGGTCCTTGCTGACCGCGTCGAGTGCGGCGAGGAGCAGGTTCGCGACAGAACCGAAGTAATAGAAGACCAGTCCCTGATTACAGCCAGCCCGAGCCGCAATCGCACGCGCGCTCGCCCGAGCGAATCCATCGGCCCGCAGCGTCTCGACCGCCGCGTCGACCAGCGCACGCCTGCTGTCAGGCGAGGTATCCCCGCCCGAGGAACCGACCCTGCTGGACACGCCCGACTTGGCCATCTCGCACTCCGACGCTCTGAGCGATCGATTTAAGCAACTGCTCAAATCGTGGCTGACCTGGCCCTGTCTGTCAAGTGCTCGCCGTCCTCCACCCGTGGAGGTCGTCGGCCGCGGCCGGAGCCGCACTGCTCGGGGCCGGTCGCGATATTTGCTTCAGCCAGATGATCGATCACGGCGAGGGTGGCTCGCCACTCCGATTTCCTCTACTGGGCGGGGCCTGCTCCTCAGCGGGCGTTCCTGTCATCCGCTTCCTCGAGTCCGTGCCGCTGGCTACACGGGCAGAGATGCAAGCGGTTCTTGACGCTTGCCAGAGCCCCGCCACCGTCGTTCTCTGGCGGCGGGAAGTGGGTGGTGATGCACGACGAGATGGCGGGCTTTTGCGAGGTCCGCGTGAAAGGCGGCGACAACAAGAACCACCGCTTGTTCTGCGTTCTCGAACGGGATGCCGGCGATCTCGGCGGTTCTTCGATCGTGGTCATCGATGGGTTGTCGAAGCCACTCCGAACCACGGCCAAGGCCGAGGACGACGCCCGGGCCCTGAAGTATCGAGCCGAGTTTCAAGAACCGAGAACCGTGTTCGGTGTCGAACCGAAAGGCTACGTGCCGGCCGACACGCGTTGTCTCGGCTTCTTCGTTGCTTTCGCTTTCGTCGCGACTTCCCGGGTCGGATGCTTCTTCGGTCGCGTCACGAGTTCGAGGTCGAGCACGTCGGCCAATGCGAGCAGCGTCCCTGCCGTCGGGTTCGGGGACTCCATGGTGAACAGACGCCGAACCGCCTCCGGTGTCATCTCCGCGAGTTCGAATCCCGTCGTCCGCTCTCGGAGAACATGCACATCACCGGCCTTTCGAGGCCGCTGGGACTATCGGGCCGGCAACGCAGCGACGACGATGGTGGCGACGACAACGAGCGCCGATCGTCAGGTGTTGACGACTGTGATGACGTAGCCGCGGATCTTGCCTTCGACATCGGCCGGTCCGAAGTGTTGCTCGAGGGCCGCGGCTGCGGCCTCGGTTGCTTCTTGGAGCCGTGACGCGCCCCGCGCCTCGATCCAGTTCCGCAGCGGAGTTCCCTCGCAGAACCCGATTGCGGGTATGCGGGAGGACTCGGCGCGGCTGTACGAGTCGATGGCCTCGAAGCTCGCGGGGGAGCCGAATCCACTTGATGCGAGATCTCCTCGGATGACTGCCGCGTCGTGGTAACCGTGCGCAACCCGCACCGCGAACACAGGAGGGTCTTCGGGGAACACTGCGGCGAGCGCCTCGCTGACACACCGAATGAAGTCGTTCTCGTCGAGGCCGCCCCAGACGTTGAACATGAACGTCCCGCCCGGGCGCAGCACCCGACGGATCTCGGCGAAGGCTCGAGGGCGATCGGGAAAGAACATCACACCGAACTGACACACGACCGCGTCGAACGAGTCGTCGCCGAACGGCAGGTCCATGACGTCGGCCTGCTTCCAGGTCACTGGGCTCGCGGTCCCGATCGCCGACGCGTGGTCGAGCATCGGCCGGCTGATATCGGTCGCCGTGATCAGGGTCGTGTCCGGTAGCCGCGCCGCCAGTTCCCGCGTCACTGCACCGGTCCCTGCCGCGACTTCGAGCAGTGCGCCCGGACCGAGCGACTCGACCCGGGATGCGAGGTCCGTCGCGTAGGGCTGAAAGATGAGCGGGACGAGGTAACGGTCGTAGACCTCCGGGATCGATCCCGCAAAGACGATCTCGGAGTCCCCGTCACCATGCATCACCAGATTCTGGCGCACCACCGCCGGCGACGGGCGCGAATGCTGGACCGATGAGTTCACGCCGGAGATCTGGTCTGATGAGCGAACCGACCAGAACCGAGGAGCGAACGATGCGCGTCGTAGTGAACGAGTTCATGAGCCTGGACGGCGTGGTGCAGGCGCCCGGTGGTGCCGAGGAAGACGTCGACGGTGGTTTCGCGCACGGCGGCTGGTCGATGCCGTACTTCGACCCCGAGGTGATGGGCGCGGCAGTCAGCGAAGGCATGAACTCTGCCGAGGCGCTGCTGTTCGGCCGGCGCACGTGGGAGGGCATGGCGGCCGCGTGGCCGGAACGGGCCGGCGATCCGTACGCCGATCAGATGAACGCGATCAAGAAGTATGTGGCTTCGCGCACGCTGACCAAGGACGACATGACCTGGAACTCGACGTTGCTGTCGGCCGACACCGCGGTCGCCGACATCGCCGCGCTCCGGGGCCAGGACGGCGGTGACCTCGTGATCTGGGGCAGCGCGAGTCTTGTCACCAGCCTGTTCGCCGAGGGCCTCGTAGACGAGCTCAACGTGATGATCGAGCCGATCGTGCTCGGCGGGGGCAAGCGGATCTTCCCCGACGACGGTTCCGCTCGAGCCCTGGAGCTCGTCAAGTCCGTCACGACCGCTACGGGCGTGCTCGTGTGCACGTACCGCGCGCTGTCGTAGCGCGCGACGCCGACCCGAGGGGCGGCGAGACGCCGCGTGAAAGCGCGGGGATGGACGACGTCCGCCCGATCATTGGATCATTGCTCCGCTGATCGCACATGAAGGCGCGACAACTGACTACGTTGTGCGGCGGCAGGAGTACACGGTGCGGGCAAGGCATGCGGACGACGCGATGCCTTGGGGGAGGCGCCTCGCATATGTTCGGTACCAAGATCTCGGGTCGGTCCTGGCGTCGGCGCGGCATCGCGCTCGGCGGCCTCGCGGCCTTCGTCGGTGTGTTCGTGGGCGCGTCCGCGATCCCGGCGTGGGCACACGACTCGCTGGTGTCAGGGCAGTCGGTCTGTTCCGACGGAGCGCACGTGATCACGTGGGCGATCGGGAACAGCGATGTCACGCACACGATGCACATCGATTCGGCCACCGCTGCGCTCGGTACCGAGATGTTCGCCGCGATCGGATACTCCGACGTCTCGGGAGCCGGACCCACGTTCGCGACGACGACCGTCCCCGGTGGACTCACCGGTGACGTTACGTTGACGGTGATCGCGAGCTGGTCGGACGGCTTCCAGAACTCGGCAACGGCGTCGGTCACCCTCGAGTCCGGATGCTCGCCGACGACGACGAGCACGACGGTCGAGACCACGACGACGCAGGCCTCGACCACAACGACGGAAGCTTCGACGACCACGACCGAAGCTCCGACCACGACGACGGAAGCGACGACTTCGACGACGATCGAGTCGGCCACGTCGACCTCCAGCACACCGATCGTGACCGAGGGGACCACGGCGCCGCCGACCACGATGATCTCGCCGGTCACCGTCGTCGGCTCGACCGTGCCCGTCACAGCCGCGGCCACTCCGAGCGGGTCACTTCCCTTCACGGGAAACGGCGATTCCGGCCCGCTCATCGGTGTGGGATCGCTGGTCGCCGGTGCCGTTGCACTCGTGATCGCCCGTCGCCGCCGCTGACGATCACGACGCTTCGCGCCCGTAACCTGAGCTGAGGGAGGAAGACGATGGTTGTCGTCCTGCTGCTTCCCGTGGGTGTCGTCTGCGTGATCGCGCTCATCGCCGCGGTTGCGGTCGGGCGCAGCACGCTGCGGGTCACGAGTGCTGGCGTGGAGATCCGCAACTATCCACAACCGCCGAGGTTGGTTTCTCTCGCGCTCGTCGAGCGCTTCGAGGCGACCCCGCGTGTCGGGAACTTCGCGAGCCTTCGGCCTGCGACCGCGGTGCTCGTGCTGACCGACGGTTCTCGGTTGCCGGTACGCAAGGCCGCCGACCCCGAGGCGGGGCGCGGAGTCGACGCGTTGAACCGCTTCGTCGACTCTCTGCGCTGAAGCTCGGAACCGCGGCGCGGTTCAGGCCGGCGCCAGCAAGGGCACGAGCACGTAGCGCCAGTCGGTTCCGGTTGACGTGGGTGCGACGAGATCGACGAACGCCAGGCCGAGGGGCATCAGTTGCGCGAAGCGTGCGATGCCGTCGAGCACGCGTCGTTCCTCGGCGGTGCGGGCACCGAGCGCGTCGAGGTAATCGCGAATCGCGGTCTCCTGGACCCGGTCCAGGGTTGCTGCGAGCTGGGGTCGGTGCCGCGACGCGAGCTGCGTCTCGATGCGGAAGAGTCGCCACTCGCGGCGTGCGGGCGCCAGATACCCGCCGAAGATCCGCGCAGTCGCGGCCCCGACGTTCGGTTCCTTGAAGTACGCGTCGCGATTGGTCACGAGGTCGTCGGCGAAGCGCTTCGCGAGAAGAACGTCGACGGCGTGCGCGAGCAGGTCGTCCTTTGTCTTGTAGCGCGCGTAGATCGCGCCCGAGGTGAAGCCGGCGCGGCGAGCGATCCGCGAGGTCGTGGCCCGCTCGAAGCCGACGCGGGAGACGATCGTCGAGACGGAGTCGATGAGCGCGCTCTCGGAGTCGTCGCCCGTCTCGGCGTGGACGGCTTCTGTCGGGTCGGGCTCGAGGCGTTCGTCGGACCCGTCGTACGGTTCGCGGTACGTGTGGCCGAGACGCTCGAACACCGCGGGCCAGTCGACGCGGCGGGCCTGGGGGAGCGAGTGAAGCAGGACGCCCCACAGCGCGCCGAGCGTGAACAGCACCTGGGCGCGACGCCGCTGGTCTCGTGCCTGCGCCGACGCGCCCCAGCTCCGTAGCCAGCGTTCGACGTCCGGCGCAACGACTTCGTCGAGCTCGTCGATGCGACGCGCGGTCGCGAGCAACTCCAACGCCGCGACCGTCGCGCGGCCCGGTGCCGAGAGCTCGCGCACAATGTCGGCCACGGGAACCGAACCCTCACCGTCCACCAGCGCGCAGAGTGCGGCGTCGAGAAACGCGAAGTGCGCGTCGCACACACACGACGTCCAGACTCCGGCCGCCAGCTCGTTCACGTTCTCGTAGCGGCCGTACAACGCGCCGGTTGTGAGTCCCGCACGCCGGGCGACGCCACTCATGCCGAGCCCGTCGACGCCTGCGGCGACAATCTCGTCGAGGGCGGCGTCGAGCAGACGAGCGTCGTTCTCCTGAGATGCGACCGAACGTCGACGGTTCATCGGTTCTGCACAGTCCTCGGGGCCAAACGCCGGACAATCTGCATAGCGAAGCTTCTCCGACGAAATAATAGAATCTACAATCAAGTTCTCGGGCGCCGCGGTTGAGAAACATGCCGTCATGCGCCTGTGCCGTCTAGGTGGGCGGCTCCCCATGACATGTGACGTTCGCTTCAAGATTCTGGGCTCGCTCGACGTGAGCATCGACGGTTCGTCGGTCGCGGTCGGTGCCGGCCGCCAGCGAACGCTGCTGGCGCGGTTGTTGCTCGACGCCAACCGGTCGCTGCACCCCGATGCGCTCATCGATGCGATCTGGGGCGACGTCATCCCTCAACACCCCGATGCCGCGCTCCAGATCGTCGTCTCGCGCCTGCGCACCGCGCTCGGCTGTGCCGCCGACCGGGTGACGTCCGGTCCCGCCGGCTACCGGATCGAGGTCAGCGACGACGAGGCCGATCACCTGAGTGCTCGACGCGCCTTTGCCCGGGCCGAGGACCTGTGGGCGCAGCACGACTTCGAAGGTGTTGCGGCCGCCGCGAACGCGGCCCTGAGCTGCTGGACGGCCGACGCCCTCGCCGATCTCGCCGATGCCCCCTTCTACGAGGTCGCCCACGCCGAGCTGCGGGAGTTCCGCCTGGCCGTCTACGAGCTACGCAACCGCGCCTACTTCCGGTGCGGCCGGCACGTGGAGATTGCGGCGGACATCGGTTCGTGGATCCGTACGGAACCATGGCGGGAACGACTACGCGCGCATCAGATGCTCGCGTTGTACCGGTCCGGGCGCCGCGTCGACGCGATCACTGTCTACGATGATTTCCGCGCCGCGCTGTCCGCGGAGCTCGCGGTCGAGCCGAGCACATTCGTGCAGGAGCTGTACGAACGGGTGCGAGAACAGGACCCGACGCTCATGGCGACGCGTGCGGGCATCGTCGGAGCGCTGCCGGCATGGACGCCGTGCGCGTTGCCCTTCGTCGGCCGGTTGCGCGAGGAATCACGCATCTTCGATCGCTTGCGCGAGGTCGCCGCGGGCGCGTCGCGGATGGTGCTCATCGAGGGCGAGGCCGGCATCGGCAAGTCTCGACTCGCGTTGGAAGTGGCGCGGCGTGCGCACGACGAGGCGATCATCTTGCCCGTCGACGGAGCCGACGCGTTGCGCCCGGGACTGCAGGTGATCGCGACCGCGCTCGCCGACGCGTCGTCGCACCTCGGCGACGCCGAGCTGCGCCTCTGTCTCGGCCGCTGGCCCGGGGATGCCGCCCAGCTCGCGCCCGTGCTTCGCCGTCGGTTCCCCGATCTTGCGCCCGCGCTCGACGCCGACGACAAGACGCGCTCGGCGCGGATGAGTGCGGCCGTCGGGTCGTGGATCGCCGGCCTTTCACAGCGGGCGCCGATCCTGCTGGTCGTCGATGACCTGCACCGGGCAGGCCCGGCTCTACTGCAGCTGCTCGGAGCGCTACTCGTCGACGAAGACCCGAAGCGCGTCCTCGTGCTCGCCACCGCGCGATCGGCGGCCGATCGATCGGCCCGTCTCGAACAGCTCACGCGCAGCTTGCAGCGGCGGGGTGTGCTCGATCGCATCGAGCTCGAGGGCTTGGAGTGCGCGTCGGTCGGTCAAATGTTGATCGAGCTCGGCCGCCCGGAGTCGACGAGCGTCGTCGCCCAACTCACGCTGACGACTCACGGCCACCCGTATCTGCTGGGTGAGATGTTGCGCGATTCCGAATGCGGCTCGAAACCGGCGACCGACGACGACGTCACGAGTCGGATCCGGCACTTCGTGCGCCGGCGGGTGGCCGCGCTCGGCGAGCCGGGCGCGACCTTGCTCGGCATGGCTGCCGCTGTCGACGGCGGCTTCGACATCGCGTTCCTGGCCGAGCTCTCGCGGGGCACCGTGCAGTCGACCGAGGCGCTCGTCGACCGGGCGATCGAGGCGGGGCTCCTCCACGTCACCGGGCTCGGTACCTACGACTTCGCCCACGACCTGGCCCGGCGGGCAATCGCGGAGGCCGTCGACGTCGAGGTCCGGCGCGACATCGATCGCGACCTCGCGGAGCTGCTCGAACGGCGCGAGGTTCTGCCAGCTCGTGTCGCCGCGGCGTGGAACCGGGTGACGGGAGTCGACGCCGACGCGCGATTGGTGTTGTGGGCCGAGCGCGCGGGTGAGGCGGCGTCGTCGGATCTGGATCTCGAAGCGGCCGCCCGCTGGTTCGGCCTGGGCGTCGACCGGGCCACCGACGAACGAACGCGGGCACACCTCCTGATCAAGCTGGCCGGAGTGCAGTGCCAGCTAGCCGACCGCGCAGGAGTCCCGACGCTTCGGGCCGCGCTCGAGATCGTGCGCCGTCTCGACGACACCGATCTGCTCGTCGAAGCCGCGACCGTGTGGACGCCGATCTGGGCATCGATGCCGACGCTGACGCGGCACGAACGAGTCGCCCTGTTGACCGAGAGTGCGAGTCGGGCACCGGCCGGCCCGCTGCGCGCCCAGCTGCGCGCGCGCCTCGCGACGGAGCTCGCCCAGACCTCGGAGTGGCCGCGGGCCCGCGAGCTGGCCGACGAGGCACTGACCGAGATGCAGGACAGCCGCGACCGGACGGTCGTCCCCGAGGTGCTCATGCGCCACTTCGGCACGACCGGAACGCCTCACAATCTCGGCGTCCGGCGGGAGTACATGCGCGACGTCCTCAAGATGACTGCGGGCGGCCACGATCCGATCCAACGATTCTTCGCGCTGAGCTTCGCCGCGTGCGCAGCCGTCGAAGCCGGTGACCTCGACGAGACCGACGCGCTCCTCGACTCGGCGTTCGCACTGGCCCGGTCGACCGGCGTGGCGTTCCTCGCGTACAACGCCGAGTGCATCCGGGCGTGGCGCGCCGGGCTCGCCGGGGATATCGACGAAGCCGAGGACCTCGCGCTCGGAGCGATGCGACTGGGAACCGACAGCGGGATCGACTACGCCGTCATCGGGCCCGGACTGCAGCTCAGCAGCATCCGCTGGCACCAGGGCCGGTTTGGTGACCTCGTACCGCTGCTCCGGGTCATGACGAACGCCGACGACGTCGGCGCCACCATCCTGCTCGCCCGCGCTCTCGCGTGTACTCGGGGCGCGCGTGACGAAGCGATCGAGGTGTTCGCCAAAGCCACGCGTCACGACTTCGACGACCTTCCGCTCGGACCGCACTGGGCCGGCTGTCTCGTCGCCGCGGCCGAGGCGGCGTGGCTCCTCGAGGATCGACGCGTTGGCGCCATCGTTCGCAGGCTGCTCGAACCGTTCGCCGAGCAGGTCGTGTTCAACGGCACCTGGGTGATCGCACCGGTTGCGTACGGAGCGGGTGTTGCCGCCGCGGCGGCGGGGGAGCCCGAGGCCGAGCGCTTCTTCGAGCAGGCGCTCGCGCTGTGCCACCGGCTGCGCGCCCCGATGCTGAGGGCCCGCACCGAGCTTGCGTGGAGCCGATACCTCGTCACTCGCGACCGCTCGACGCGAGACGACGACCGGACTGTGCCGGCCGTCGTCCGTGATGTCTTCGTCGAGCACCGCATCGAGCCGGTCGCCGGTTCGACGGATGCGTTCTACCGCCAGGCCGAAGCGGCCCTCGCGGCGCTCCGCTAGCTCTTCGCCTTCGGGTGCCAGTCGTTGACGATCCTCGGGATCGCCTTGTCGATCCGCACCTTCAACTTCGCAGCCCGAGCGGCCGTGATCTTGTTGGCCGTGACCGCCGCGTTGATCTTGGCGTTCGCGCCGACGACGAGGGTGTCGATCACCTTCTGCGGTTGCACGCTGTGCTCGGTCGCGATGGCGGCGATCGTCTTGCCGCCCACGAGCTCCTGGCGGAGGTCGGCGGTGGTGATCCCGATCGTCTTCGCCGCCAGCTTTCCGGCTTCGCGGCGGATCCGGCGCCGGAGCTCGGTCGCCACCTTGCCCGGCTTCTTGGCGTCGGCCTTCGCCGAAGGAGTGGTGGCGGCGGGCGCCGTTGCCGCCGAGGTCGTGCTCTGGGGGGTGGTGCTGTTGGAAGTGGCGCCGGCGACCGAAACGCCGCCGAGGCCGAGGACGGCTGCGACACTTGCTGTTGCGATGGTCTTGGTGAATCTCATGAACTGAGCATCGCCCCCGAATGTGATGGGGACGTGAAGCTTCGGTCAGTGGCGCGACAGGAGATCGCGCACGACGTCGAGCACGCCGTCGACGCCCGAGCCGTGCAACGTCATACCGCCGTCGGCCACGATGTTCTGGCCGGTGATGAACCGGGCCAGATCGGAACACAGGAACACGACCACGTCGGCGATGTCGCGGGGCGCACCGACCCGGTCGAGCGGGGTCTTGGCTTGCTGTTCGTCCTCGAGCCCGATACCCCGCCGGTCGAGTAGCAGCTCGGTCAGAGGCGTGCGGATCATGCCCGGCGAGACGGAGTTCACGCGAATGGTCGGTGCGTACTCGAGCGCGGCGCTCGCCGTCAGTGCGACCACCGCGGCCTTGGATGCGGCATAGGGCGCTTCACCGGCGGCAGGTCGCGTGCCCGAGATCGACGCGGTCGACACGATGGCGCCGCCGCCGTTCTTCAAGATGAGCGGCGCGCCTGCCTTGAACCCGTGGAACACGCCGGTCAGGTTCAGGTCGACGATCCGGCGCCACTCCGCGATCTCGTAGTCGTGGATCGGGGAGAGGGAGCTACCGCCCGCGTTGTTGTAGAGCAGCGACAGCCCGCCCATGGTGGTGGCGGCGTCGGTCATCGCGGCCGCCATCGCGTCGTAGTCGGTCACGTCGACGGTGTAAGAGATCGCGTCGATCTCCTTGGCCACGGACTCCGCGTTCTCCGAGTTGACGTCGAAGACCGCGACCTGAGCACCCTCGGCGGCCATCCGCCGGCACGTTTCCGCGCCGATGCCGGATCCGCCGCCGGTGACGACCGCACGATGGCCTTCGAGGAGCCCCATGGTCGCAACCGTAACCGCCGCCCCGCGAATCTCCACAGCCGCGCTATCGTGGCGGGCTCACTCGGGCGCGTGGCTCAGTCTGGCAGAGCACCTGCATGACGCGCAGGGGGTCGGGGGTTCGAATCCCTCCGCGCCCACCCGATACGCATCCAACCCCTCCGGTCCACTGGCACCGGAGGGGTTCGTTGCGGTCCTACGCTGGGGGCCGAAACGGAGTGATGCATGTTCAGCGACGGTTCGATCCACCAGCTTCCCGACGTCGACCCGCAGGAGACGGTCGAGTGGCTCGAGTCACTCGACGCGGTGATCGACGTCAAGGGCAAAGCGCGAGCGCACTATCTGCTCGCCCGCCTCATGGAACGGGCCCGCGAAAAGGGATCGTTCGTGCCCGCGATGGTCACGACCGACTACATCAACTCGATCCCGCCCGAGCAGGAACCGTGGTTCCCCGGGAACGAGGACATCGAACGCCGGATCCGTGCCTTCGTGCGCTGGAACGCAGTGGCGATGGTCGATCGCGCCAACCACCGGTTCGACGGGCTCGGAGGACACCTGTCGACGTACGCGTCGGCGGCCTCGCTCTATGAGGTCGGCTTCAACCATTTCTTCCGGGGTAAAGGCGATGGCGGCTTCGGCGACCAGATCTATTTCCAGGGCCACGCCGCGCCCGGGATCTACGCGCGCGGATTCCTCGAAGGCCGCTTCACCGAGGAGCAGCTCGACCATTTCCGGCGGGAGACGTCTGGGCACGGGCTGCCGTCGTACCCGCACCCGCGCCGGCTCCCGACGTTCTGGGAGTACCCGACGGTGTCGATGGGGCTGGGTCCGCTGAACGCGGTGTACCAGGCGCGGTTCAACCGGTACCTCTACAACCGCAAGATCGTCGACACGTCCGCGGCGCGGGTGTGGTGCTTCGTCGGCGACGGCGAGCTCGACGAGCCCGAGGCCACGACCGCGCTCGACCTGGCCGCACGCGAACGGCTCGACAACCTGATCTTCGTCGTGAACTGCAACCTGCAACGCCTCGACGGCCCCGTGCGCGGGAACGGCAAGGTGATCCAGGAATTCGAGTCGACGTTCCGTGGGATGGGTTGGAACGTGCTGAAGGTCGTGTGGGGCCGGCAATGGGACGAGCTGCTCGCCCGCGACGTCGACGGTGTGCTCGTCAACAAGATGAACACGACCGTCGACGGCGAGTTCCAGAAGTACGTCGTCGAGTCCGGCGCGTACATCCGCGAGCACTTCTTCGGGGGCGATCCGCGGCTGCGCAAAATGGTGGAGCATCTCTCCGACGACGAGCTGCAACGCCTCCCGCGCGGCGGTCACGACTACCGGAAGATCTTCGCCGCGTACAAAACTGCGATCGAGCACGAGGGCACGCCCACGGTGATCCTCGCCAAGACGGTGAAGGGTTGGACGCTCGGCACCGACTTCGAGGCGCGTAACGCCACGCACCAGATCAAGAAGATGTCGCCCGCTCAGTTGAAGGCGCTGCGTGACCGCCTCTACATGGAGATCCCCGACAAGGATCTCGAGTCGGGGATGGCGCCGTATTTCCATCCCGGTTACAAGTCGCCCGAGTACGAGTACATGATCGAGCGCCGGCGCGCGCTCGACGGCTTCCTGCCCGATCGGGTCGAGCGTTCGAAGACGGTCGTGTTCCCGCGCGACGGGATCATCGACCAGCTCACGGCCGGGACCGGCGAGAAGGTTCCCGTCTCGACCACGATGGCGTTCGCCCGGCTGCTCCGAGTGCTGTTGAAGGAGCCCGAGTTCGGGCGGCGCGTCGTGCCGATCATCCCCGACGAGGCGCGCACGTTCGGCATCGATGCCCTGTTCGCGGAGTTCAAGATCTACGCGCCGTTCGGTCAGCAGTACGAGCCCGTCGACGCCGGTCTGATGCTTTCGTACCGCGAGGCCGTCGACGGTCAGCTGCTCGAGGAGGGCATCACCGAGGCCGGCGCGATGGCGTCGTTCACTGCCGCGTCGACCGCGTACGCGTCGTGGGGTCAGCCGATGATCCCGTTCTACATCTTCTATTCGATGTTCGGTTTCCAGCGTGTCGGCGACATGATCTGGTCACTCGGCGACCAGGGCGGGCGCGGTTTCATGCTCGGTGCCACCGCGGGTCGAACCACGTTGTCGGGCGAAGGGTTGCAGCACTGTGACGGGCAGTCGCAGATGTACGCGCTCGCGTATCCCAACTGTCGTGCCTACGACCCCGCGTTCGCGTACGAGGTGGGCGTCATCGTGCGCGACGGCATCCGCCGCATGTACGGCCCCGAACCCGAAGACTGCTTCTATTACGTCACCCTCTACAACGAGAACTACGTGCAGCCCGCGATGCCCGAGGGTGTCGAGGACGGCATCATCCGGGGCATGTACCTGCTGAAGCCGGCGGCGGGGGAGTTCGCGAACCGCGCCCAGATCCTGGCGAGCGGGCCGATGGTGCTGCAGGCGCTCGAGGCGCAGCAGATGTTGGCCGAGCACTACGACGTCGGCGCCGACGTGTGGAGCGTGCCCGGCTGGAAGCAGCTCCGCGACGACGCGCTCGAGTGCGAGCGCTGGAATCGGCTGCACCCCGAGGATCGGCCCCGCACCCCGTACGTCACCGAGGCCCTCGCCGGATCGGAAGGTCCCGTGATCGCGGTGTCCGACTGGGTCCGGGCGGTGCCTGACGCCGTGGCCCGGTTCGTGCCCCAGCCCTACGTCGTGCTCGGTACCGACGGCTACGGGTTCTCCGACGTGCGGAGCGCGCTGCGCCGCCACTTCGAGGTCGACGCCGCCCACGTAGTGGTCGGCGTGCTCGACGGGCTCGCGCAAAGCGGCGACGTCAAGGGCGAGACCGTCGCCGAGGCCATCGCGCGCTTTTCGATCGACGCCGACGCGCCGGATCCCAGAACTGTCTGACCTGCCCCGACCGGGTCAGCTGTTCAGCTTGTGATCCGGGTCCCAGTCTTCCTCTTCGTCTTCGAACTCGTCGTCGAAGTCGTCGTCGCTGTCCGTCTCGTCGCCGTCAGCCTTCTCGCTCAGATCCGCGAGGGTGCCGGAACCTTCCCGGAACAGCCCATCGTCGAACCCCTGCTTGAGCTCACGCGCCTCCCGGAAGCGGCGTGCTCGTCCTTTTCTGGGCACGTCGTCACCTGCCTCGAAGTCGTGGATGCCATTATGCCGTACCGCCAGGGTTCAGGTCGCGCCGGGCGCGAAAGGGCTGGTGGCCCCATCGGTCGAGATGCACGACATTGCCGACGGGTGGCGTCGGGGTAGCCGATCGCGGGCGCACGATCCCGCCGCGCGGCCAGCCGAGCGCGACGACCGAGACCGGCGTCACCCGGCGGGGGAGCCCGAGGGTCCGGCGTGCCTCCCACACCGACCACAGGGGCAACGTGGTCGGCGACGCGCCCAGCCCGCGGGCCTCGGCGGCGAGCAGGAGGTTCTGCACGGCCGGGAACGCGGCGCCGTAGAAGGCCGCCGCGCCGATCGCCGGGAACAGCGGGCGTCGGCCCCGCAGGCACGCGACGGTCAGGACGGGCACGTCCTCGAAGTGATCCGACTCCCACTGGCGGTCCTCGAGGAGCGCGTCCTCGCTCCAGCGGCTGCGCAGGACCCGTTTGTAGACCGACCAGCCCTGACGGTACGTGCGGGCGAGCTGGTGCCTCACGTCGGGGTCGCGTACGACGACGAACTCGCACCGCTGGGGCCGGCTCGTCGGCGCGCAGGCCGCGAGCTCGAGCAGTTCCAAGATCGTCTCGTCGTCGATGGGATCGCTCCGCAGCCGCCGGTGCACGGCCTGGCTCCGCATGAGCTCGGCGACCGCCTTGAAGGTGGGCTCGTGCGTCGGAAGCTCGGTGGGGTCGGCGGCCGGATCGGGCGTGGTCACGACATGGCTCCCTCGGCTTCGCCCAGAGGGCTCGCTCGTCCGCACTAGGCGCCGAGGCTTGCACCGCTCGACAGCTTGCGCCAAAGCGCGGTGTAGCTGGGGTGCTCGAGCTCGTCGGTGACGTAACCGGCGCGACGTAGCTCGGCGTGGAGGCGGGGGAGGTTGGCCATCGGCACGCCCGCGTCGACGTGGTGCGCGAGATGCCACCCGATGTGGAACGGAACGAGGAGGAAGCGCGCCGGCGCCGACTGCTTGACCGCGTGGGTGGTGAGCCGGCGATCTTTCGACTGCTGCATGCCACCGTGCTCGGCGATCGAACGCAGCCGGTTGATCACGCGCCAGACGGTGAGATACGGCGCGAGCCACAGTACGAAATAGATCCAGGGGTGGTGCAGGGCCACGCCGATCGCGATCAGAACGAGTTGGCACGCCACGATCTTGCGGGCCTGCAGGCGGAACTGGGGACTCTCGGACCGGACCGCGCCCATCAGCGCCTTGAAGAGCTTCCAACCGGTGCGCCCGGTCGCGTCGCGGACGAGCTTGCGGCGCAGCGACTCGCGCGAGATCGGGTAGCCGCGGTACAGCGGGATGTCGGGTTCGTCGGGACCGAACTCCTCGCGGTGGTGCGCCATGTGCCCGCGCCGGTAGGCGTCGATCGGTGTGAACGAGGGGAACCCCAACAGCCAACGGCCGACGAAGTCGTTGGCGCGTCGATTACGGAACAGCAACCGGTGCGCGGCTTCGTGCATGAGTGCCGCGAACTGCGCGTGCGCGCGACCCATCAGCACGAACGCGGCGATCCAGACAAGCCAGTCCTGCCACACGCGCCAGTGGTCGAAATGGGCGGCGATCACGACGATCGCGATCGTCTGCACGTAGAGGGCGACGACGGCGAGGGCGTTGCGCGTGTTCGGGATCCGGCGCAGCCGCTCCCGGAACTCCGGGGTCGGACGACCGGTCGCGGCGATGCGTTCGGTCGGGTGCACCGCCCCGAGCAATTCGGCTTCGGGGATCATCGTGCTGGTCACGGTGTCCATATTACACTCTCCGAACAGATGATACGAGAACGTAATGCCACGGGCTGAAAACCCGCCGGGGGAGTCGGGACGTGATCTGCTCCTGGAGCGTCCCCTGCCGGCGCGCTCGCTGGTCGCGAGCCTCCTGCTGCGCTCGTGGCCGCCCCGGATGCGCGGTGCCCGGCTGGTGCAGTGGTGCGGGCTCTTCGGGGTGAGCGAGGGAACTGCGCGGGTCGCGCTGAGCCGCATGGTCGATCGGGGCGAGCTGCGTGCGGTCGGCGGTCTGTACGAGCTCGCAGGCCGGGTGCAGGGTCGCCGGACCGCCCAGGACTGGAGCTTGGACCCGGAGCTCTCGCCGTGGGACGGTTCGTGGAGGCTGGCGATCGTCGCTCCGGGTCCGCGCGAGGCGTCCGAGCGGATGGCGCTGCGCGACAGCATGCGGCGGTTGCGTTTCGTCGCTCCCCGCGAGGGGATTTGGACCCGGCCCGACAACCTGCCGCGCGCGTCGGCGCCCTCGGAATCGTGGCTCGTCGCCGACGCGCAGTGTGTCTGGTGGACGGGTCGTCCCGACGACGATCCCCGAGAATTCGTGGACCTCTTCGACGGCTCGGCTTGGTCGGCTCGGGCCCGGATGCTGACCGACCGACTGGATTCCGTGACCCGTGCGCTCGTCGGAGACGACGAACGGGCCCTCGCGGACGGGTTCGTCACGGGCGCGGCCGCGCTCGCCCACATCCGCTTGGATCCGCTTCTGCCGACAGAGCTCGCCGCGGACGCGCCGATCGGACTCGCGCTCCGGCGCGGATACCGGAACTACGAGGCGACGTTTGCGCGCTCGTTGCACGTGTGGTTCCGGCAGGTGTGAGCGTTAGGGTTCACGCGTGACGACGAACGGATCCGCGCAGCTCCTCGCCGATGCGCGAGAGATACTTCCCAACCTGGTCGATCTTCGTCGGCGTATCCATCGCAGTCCGGAACTCGGCCTCGTGCTGCCGAAGACGCAGGCAACGGTGCTCGACGCGATCGACCATCTCGGGCTACGCGTGAGCACGGGAACGTCGGTGTCGTCCGTCGTCGCCGACCTCGAGATGGGAGACGGTCCGGTCGTGCTGCTGCGCGGCGACATGGACGCGCTCCCGATGCCCGAGGACACCGGCCTCGAATATGCGAGTGAGGTCGACGGTTGCATGCACGCGTGTGGTCACGACGCCCACACCGCGATGCTGGTGGGTGCCGCGCATCTGCTCCACGCGCGGCGCGACGCGTTGCCGGGCACCGTTCGCTTCATGTTCCAGCCCGGCGAGGAAGGTCATCACGGCGCGCGATTCATGATCGACGAAGGCGTGCTCGACGACGTCGGCAACGGCGCCGACGGGGTCGCCGCCGCGTTCGCGTTGCACGTGTCGCCGAACCTTCCGTCGGGTTCGCTCTGGACGCGCGGTGGTCCGCTGATGGCGTCGGCCGACGTCCTCGAGATCAAGGTCACGGGGAAGGGCGGACACGCGTCGACGCCGTATCTCGCGAACGATCCGATGCCGATCGCGGCGGAGATCGTCCAGGCGCTACAGGTCATGGTGACGCGTCGCATCAACACGTTCGACCCCGTCGTCGTCACGATCACGAAGATCCGGTCGGGCACGGCCGACAACGTGATCCCCGAGACCGTCGACATGCTCGGCACGTTGCGCGCGGTGTCGGAGAACAGCCGGGGCATTGCCATCGACGCGATGGAGCAGCTGGTCGCCGGGATCGCCGGCGCGTACGGCATGCGCGCCGAGCTCACGGTGCACCGCGGGTATCCCGTGACGATCAACCACGACGAGAGTGCCGGGTTCTCGCACGCGGTGGCGACCGGGCTCGTCGGCGCCGAGCATGCCGGGATGATGCCGGCGCCGGTGATGGGCGCCGAGGACTTCTCCTACGTGCTCCAGCGCCGACCGGGAGCGATGTCGTTCCTCGGGGTGTGCCCACCCGGTGAGCATCCGGCTCGCGCCCACGCGTGCCACTCGAACCGAATGACCCTCGATGAACAGGCGATGAGCGTCGGCGCCGCCATGTACGCATCGCTGGCGATCGAGTACCTCGCGTCTCACGGGAGCGATGGCCCTACGCGCTAATCTGACCCCTCCCAAGGGCGGTTAGCTCAGCCGGTTAGAGCGCCTGCTTCACACGCAGGAGGTCGGAGGTTCGAGTCCTCTATCGCCCACGCGCAACCTTCAGTCGCTTCGGCTTCAGCCGGTCTCGCCGGGGCATGCTGTGTGCCGACCGTTCGTCGGATCCGGGAGCGGGCCGCGCCCGTCGGCGAACCGATAGGCGATCCAACGGATCACATCACCCGCCGAGACGTAGTCGCCAAACGCGTGGCCCACGCCCGGGTATTCCCATAGGTCGACGTTTTGGCCGAGGCTGCAGCTGTGCGCGGCGAGTGCTCGGGTCGATGCCGGAGGGATCAAGGTGTCGGCTCCGCCCTGCACCAGCAGGAGGGGAGCCGGACTCGCGGCGGCAAGGTTCTCCGGGTCGTTTGCGACGAGGAGCTTTCGCCACGCCGGGAGCGTGAAGGGGTCGGCCTTGATCGTCGCCTTCGCCGAGATCCCCGCGATGCGCGCGGCCTCGAGCGGACCGAGGCAGAGGTGTTCGAGCTCGGGGACCATGGCGATGCCGGCCGGCGTCAGGACCTGGCCGAGCGGTGCGGCCGCGTTGCCGTACGCGGCGTTGAGCCCGATCGCGACCATGATGATGTAGAAACTCGACGGCCCGATCTGGAGCCCCGAGAAGAGGGTGGAGAAGTTCGACGGCGGCCCGCCGGCGACGTCACCGTCGAGGTGGAGCTCGGGTGCATAGGTGCTCGCCATGTGCAATGCGAAGAGCGCCGCGTGCCCCCCTTGCGAATAGCCCCACACGACGTAGTGATCGCCGGCGTGCGCGGCGGGGAGACGGCGCGCGGCGCGGACAATGTCGATCGTGCTGCGGCCCGCGCTCG
Organism: Actinomycetota bacterium; assembly: GCA_041691275.1. GTDB lineage: Bacteria > Actinomycetota > Acidimicrobiia > IMCC26256 > PALSA-610 > PALSA-610. The sequence continues at coordinate 28,761 of JBEPUZ010000021.1, forward strand.
ACCCGGACAGGTACGGGAGGACTCCCGGGGTGCCCTCGCCCGCGTAGTCACTGGCGACCAATTCCCAGCCGCGGTCCAAGAGGTTGTTCACGTCGTTCGGCGTGGCCCAGGACGGGGAGATCGAAGGTGCGCAGCGGTCTCCCAGCCCATTGGTCCCGTGAGCCCAGGAGACGACCGGGTACCCGCCGGGCGGAGCGGCCGCTCGGGGGACGACGACGATTCCGGTCACGGCCACCGGCCCGCCGGCCGGCGACCGAGACGCGTACATGACGCGATACGTGGTCCCGTGCAGATCGGCGACGGCGACCTTCTCAACCTTGAGGATCGAGCCCGGAGCGGTGGCCGGGAGCGGATCCGGAGCCTCGTAGAAGGCGGAGAGCGCGGCCGGTAACGGACCCAAGAAGGGATGGGCCGGATCGAGCGCGGAGGCCGTGGCCGACGGCGTCGGAAGCGCCCGAGGGACGGCGGCGTCCGACAGGCCCCTCCCGGCGATGCCGCACACCGCCACGACGACCACCATCAGCGGGGTGAGGCGGGATCCCATCAACACACTGTTCCCATCATGACGCGTGCGCCACCGATGACAGGGAAGGTTGTCCGAGCGGAGTGATTCCGCCGGACCCCCGGGAGAGTCAGATCGCGACGATCGCGGCCGATCGGAACGGAGTCCAACGTTCTGAGGCGGGGTTCTGTTGTCGTTGCTGTTCTTTCGGGTGGACCGAAGGCTGCTCTCGCGCGTCGCGGTCGTGCTCACCGCGGTGCTCGTGACGGGTGTCGTCGCGACAAGTGCCTCAAGCGCCGCGCCCGAACCCGACCGCCCATCGGTGTCGCAGCTCGGATTCGACCCTGGGTACGCGAACACCTCGCAGCTCCAGACGCTGCAGACCTGGCTCGGTCGCAAGGCTTCGTACGTGGTGCAGTTCGCGGCGGCGGGCGACACGCTCGCCTTCGAGAGCAGCGTCGGAGCCTGTCAAGCGTTTTGAGACACGTTCTCGCTACG
>JBEPUZ010000022.1:0-29600 GCA_041691275.1 Actinomycetota bacterium
GTTCAGGGTCGCGCCTTCGGCGAGTTGCGCGGCTGCTTCCCACACGCCACATCCGACCGCGGACGAGGCTGTCCCGGTGTCGACGAGTTCGACGGGTACCGGGCTCGAACTGGCTGCGATACGCGCCGACCCATACGTCGCGGAAAGGTCCGCTCCCACGTGTACCGACAGGATCGTGTCGGCGCCGCGGGCCGCGACCGCTTCGTAGGCCTCGATGAACGCGCCCGGTGCAGGTGCAGAAGTCGACACGGTCGCACCCGCTGCGAGCCTCGTGTAGAAGTCGGTGACATCGAGGTCGATTCCCTCGAGGTGGAGCTCGCCGTCGACGACAATCCCGAGTGGCACCGCCTCGATCCCGTATCGCTCGACGAGCTCCGCCGGAAGCTGGGCATTCGAGTCGGTCACGAGCCCGATCACTTGGAGCGATCCTTGAGACCGACGCGCGCCAAGATGATCGCCGAGCTCCCGGCCGCGAACAGCGGCAGTGCCGGTCCCGGCGGCGGACCCCATGCGTTCGGCAGCTGTCGTCGCCACCACACGACCGCAGCGGCTGTCCATGCGACGCACGACCAGCGGATCGCGGACGTTGCGTTCCGAGATGCCATCGCCGACAACGCCGCAACGCCAATGTCGACAGGGAAGTACGCAGGAAACACCGCAAGACATGCGCCGGCTGACGTCGCGATGCCCTTCCCGCCGCGGAACTTGCTCCATGGGGGTGCCACGTGCCCTGCGATTGCGGCAGTCGCGGCTGTATACGCGCCGCGATCGCCTCCGAGGTTTCGCCCGACCATTGCGGCCGCCGCCCCTTTGCCGATGTCGGCGCCGAGGACGCCGAGACCCCACCGCGAACCGAGGACGGCCGCGGCGTTGAGCGCTCCCGGATTGCCGCTTCCTTCCTGGCGCAGGTCGTGCGGACTTCCAGATTGCGCGAGCCGTACCGCGATGTCGGCAGAGGGCAACGATCCGAGGAGATAGCCCACGACGGCCGGCGCACACACGCGGGCCGCGCGAACGCGCGACTTGCTCCGAAGATCCATCACTCGGGAACCCGCCACCCCACCATCTTCCTTCCCATTCCCGCGTAGCGGGCGGAATTCCAGGTCAGAGCGTCGAGCGACTTCCATCACGGTCCATCCGTCGAGTCGCGGAACGGTCGGTCGGGTACTCGGCGATCTCGGCCGGGTGGGATCCCGAACTTGGCCGTGCGGCCGTCGTCGTTGCCGACGATGTGGCGGGTCAGGTGCTAGTACGACCGTCCATGACTACGTCGAGGAAACCGGCGGCTTCGCCCCGTTGGCGACGGTACCTCGACGAATTTCACGACGACAACGCCGGCGTCACCGAGGATGCTCTCACCCCTTCGGTCAACGACACCGGCGACAATCCCTACGTATGGTCCGCACAAGCACTTCGGACCGACGGACTCGTCATCGATGTGGGCTGTGGAAGCGGGCCCATGGCGACGCATTGCCCGCACTGGATCGGAATGGACACATCTTCGGGCGAGCTGCGGGTAGCCGCGGCGCGCGGTCGCGCCTCTCTCGTCGTCGCGTCGGCAAGCGACCTCCCAATCGCAGACGGCGTCGCCGGCGCTGTCGTCGCGATCATGTCGCTCATGGTCGTGGACGACCCGCGGGCCGTGCTCCGGGAAGCCTCCCGGGTGATGCGCGCAAACGGACGGCTCGTCATCGTGGTGCCGTCGACAGGGCCACTCACGACCGCCGACAAAATTCGCTACCTCGTCTTGCTCGCCGCCCTCGGGCAAGTATCGATCCCGTTTCCGCATCCGCAGATCGGCAAACACATACCCGACCTTCTCGCCGTCAACGAACTCGGGTTCACGACGATCGCCGACGAGACGCGCCGATTCGCCTTTCCGTTGCGGACCCGCGACGACGCTGATCTTTTCGTGCGTTCGCTCTACCTCCCCAATGCGTCGCGCCGGAAGCTCACGGCCGCCCACGCCGTGGTGCGATCGTGGGGTCACGGCACCATCGGCATTCCACTGCGTCGCGTCGTAGCCGAACGGATAGCCACTCCATGATCGCCGAGCGACGAGAAGCTCGATCGCGCGAACGAAACAGTCGACGCCGGAACCGGAGGATGCATGCGACCGCTACACAATCGAGACTGGGGATTCGATACGAACTGCTTCGTGTGCGAACCCCGCAACGAGCTCGGCCTACGGATCCCGTTCTTCAGTGACGGAGACCGCGTGGTGGCCACCTTCTCTTTCGACGCGACGTACTCCGGCGCTCCGAACTACGCGCACGGCGGCATCTTGCTCGCTGTCCTTGACGAGGCCATGGCCTGGGCGACGATCGCGCTGGCCGGGAAGGTCGCCCTCACGAAACACACCTCCAGCGAGTTCTTGCGGCCGGTGCGTCTCATCGACGAACACGAAGTCGAAGCGCGCGTCGACACAATCGACGAAACGATTCACACGAGCGCCGTCGTCCGTGACGGACGCGGGAGGACGTGCGCGACCGCACATGCAACGTTCGTCCCGCTCGGTCCCGCGCAATTCCGGGACGCGACGGGGGCTGATCCTTCGGAGGCGGTGGTCACTTTGCTCGCCGATAGCGAAGCAGAACAACCGACCCGTGGCGGTGCGGACGACTCGGGGCGGGACCGATGACGTGTGGCGCGGCTCGCTCAGTCGGCGTGGCCCTCGGCGAGTGCATTCGCGAAGGTGCGTAGACGATCGATCGCGTCAGGAGGCGGAGCGCCGAGCTCGAAGAGCGCTCGTTTGATCGTCGCGTAGGTTTCGGCTTCGAGGCCACAGTCCTTGCACATCTCGAGATGCTCGGTCGCGAGGCGTGCGGTCGCCGCGTCGAGCCGACCGTCGAGATACTCCTGGAGCACCCGCACCACATCCGCGCACATCATCTGGTCGTGCCGGCGGAACCGGCCGAAGAGCCGACGGAACTTCATTGCTGACTCCCCTCGTGTCGGGGTCCGAGTTGTTGGCGAAGGCGAGCGCGACCGCGATGGAGTCGACTCATGATCGTGCCGACCGGCACCTCGAGGACGGCGGCGGCCTCCTCATAGGTGAGGCCGGAAAGGTCAACGAGCTCGACGGCAGCGCGGAAGTTCTCGGGGAGCGCGTCGACTGCGGCCTGGAGATTCGCCTCGAGGAGGGTGGCGTCGAACAGAACCTCAGGTTCGGTGCCGCCTCCGAAGTTCTCGAGGTGATCGCGTCCGTCGCCACCTTCGCTCAGCAGCACCGGGCGGCGTTTGCGCCCACGATTTCGTTGGGTGTTTCGCATGATCGTCAAGATCCAAGCTCGGGGATAGGCGCCGTCGAAGCGGTCGATGGCCCGGTACGCGCGTATCAGCGTGTCCTGTACGAGATCCTCGGCGTCGGCGTCATGGCGGGTGATCGAGCGCGCCACTCGGAGCAAGACCTCGACTTCGGGGACGACGTATTGCCGGAACGCCTCCTCGGCGGAGACGGCCGGGACCGACCGTTGGGTCACCCCTCGGTAACCCTCGGTAGATCGCCGGCCATTCCTGGAATGGCAGATGGTGCCGGTCGGGTTCCGAAGGCGTGCAGGATGTTCCCATTCCGAAGGCATTCCCCGAGGAGCCCGGAGACACGATCGTCATGACCGACACCGAACCGATCAACCGCATCGATCTCTACTGGCGTCCCGGTTGTTTTTTCTGTAGCTCGTTGCGAGCGTCGCTTCGACGGTCGGGCATACCGGTCAACGACATCAACATCTGGAACGACCTCGCGGCAGCGGAACGGGTACGAGCTGTCGCAGGCGGCAACGAGACCGTCCCGACTGTCTTCGTCGGCCCCGACGCCCTCGTTGCACCGACGCGTAAAGCGGTGATCGCACTCATCGCCGATCGCGCGCCACATCTCCTGCCGCCGGTCGGCGAGCGCCGTAGCGGTCGGCTGCGCCGCATCCTCGAGCAGCTCCGAACCCGCTGATCTCACGAGGCGACCCGAGCGCCCGGGGTTGGCGAACGGATCCGACGAGAACACATTCAGGGGCGGACCTCGTAGAACGCGTTGATCGGATGGTCGATGTCGAGCCGGCGGAATCGACTGAATCCTGCGGCGCGAGCCATTTCCTCGGCCCGGGCCGGCGAGAGTCCGAGAGTGCCGAGGCCGACACCGTCCGAAATCGACATCGCCGATGACATACACGACAACACGCTGATCCCGTACATCAGTGACGCCATCGGATTCTTCTCGGCGTTCACCGCAAAACTGTCGTGCGCCTTGATGTCGACGAGCAGCCACGTACCGTCGGGAGCGATCGCGCGGCGCAGCGCCTGCATCATCTCGAACGGGTGAGTCATGTCGTGGATGCAGTCGAAGGTTGTGATCAACCCGATCGATCCGTCATCGGGCAACGGTTCATTGCGCGGATCGTGGAACGACACATTGCCTGCTTGTGCTTCTTGTCTCTTCTCCTCGGCGCGCTGAAGCGCGTACATGCTGATGTCGTAGCCGAGGAGCCGACAGTTCGGATAGGCGTTCGCCATCAGCAGGAGTGCTCCGCCCGCGCCGCAACCGACGTCGGCAACGGTGATGCCGACCCCCAAACGTTCGGTGACGCCATCGAGCGCGGGTAACACGACGGGCAGCAGGTACGCGCGGTTCCACGGTTCGAACGCGCGCTCGATACCCACAGCCGCCTCGGGTCCGTGACTGTCGTAGTTGTGACCAAGGCCGGTTCGGAAGCTCTCAGGCATGTCGCGCAGGCTGTCCATCGTGTTGGGGAACCGGTGGAACATGCCCATCCCGTAAGCGGGATTGTCGGGCGTGGCGAGCACCGCGGCCGCCTCCTCGGACAAGCTGAAGCGTTCCTCGTCGTCGCAGTCAACGATGCGCGCCGCGGACTGGTTGTAGGCCCACTCCCGTACCCACCGCTCGTGCAGCCCCGTCCGTTCGGCGAGTTCGCCCGAGCGCAGGGGCGTCGCGGCTTCTCGAAGCGCGCGGTAGAGCCCGAGCTTGTCACCGAGGTGGATCATCCCCGACGTCACCGCACCCTCGAGCTTCGAGAACACGAGGAAGGAGAACATACGAAGCTTGTCCTGATCCATGCGGGCATATCCCTTCATCCGACGGGGCCAGGCGCTTCGGCCGACGAGCGAACCGATCGGGCCGCGATCGGTTCGACCCTTGTGAGGATCGTATTGCTGTCGGCTACTCCGGCGGCAGACGCGTCGCGCTTCGTCGAGTCGCGTCGCATCGCAGGTCTCCGACAGCGACCACTCCGGGCACGACCGGCAGTTCCAAGCCCTCATCGACGGGCTCGGCCACGGAGGGCCGCCGGTCACGCTGGCCGATGGGATGGGGGCGCTCGCGCTCATCACGGCCTGGTACCGGAGCGCGGCGACCGGCTCGAACGAAGAGCTGCCGCTCACGGCCGACGACCCGGCCCGCAACTCGTGGCGCCCTGAACGCGCCAAAAGACCCGAGCCTGAACGGCTCGCAGCTGACCGTCACGCGCGACTCCTGCTCGAGACGGGTTCGGCCATGAGCGCGGGGACGATGAACGACTCGACCATCGCTCGTTCGGCCTCGTGATCTTTGCCCGGCATCGCCAAGAGCATCACGATGCAGCGCAACAGCCATTCGCCGCGTTTCTCGATCTCGTCGCGCTCGCGGAGGGTCGGATCGGTCTCGCCGACGACGCCCACCGACATCGCACGCAACAGGTCGGAGCTCTGGCTGACGGCCATCGGGACCGCCATGTTCTCCGGCTCGAACCAGACGGCCAGCAACGGATCGGCCCGGACCTCGGCGATCCCGGCCAGGATCCGGTCGGCGAGTGAACTCGGCGCGCCGGCACTGCGACCGAGCGCGAGGCGCGGCGCGATACGCAAGGTCGCCCGGTGCACAAACCCGAGGTGCAGCGCAGCCTGGTTTGGGAAGTACCGGTACAGCGTTGCGCGAGAACACCCTGCGAAACGGGCGACGTCGGTCATCGTCGCTTTCGCCACGCCGAACTCGGCGAAGGCGCGCCCCGCCGCGTCCAGCAACTCGTCCAACGCACGTCGTTCGTCGGGGTGCCGGGCCCACCCTGTGTGAGACATATTGTTTAGTATGTCTCACTGTGACCAACGCCGACGATCTCGTCCTGATTGACAAGCCCCGCCCCCATACGACCGTGATCACATTGAATCGCCCCGAAACCATGAACTCGATGGCGTTCCAGCTCATGGTTCCGCTCCACGCGGCCCTCGAGGAAGTGGGCGCCGACAACGACACCACCTGTGTGATCCTCACCGGCACGGGTCGAGGGTTCTGCTCCGGAGCCGACACCAGCAGCGACGGAGGTGCGCCACCGAACATCGACGGGTTGACCCTCACCCGAATCGCGACGAGGGCGATGTCGCTGCTCGCGGATCTTGTTCCCGCCATTCAGCGGATGCCCCAACCGGTGATCTGTGCCATCAACGGCGCGGCCGTCGGCGGAGGGATGTGCCTCACCCTGGGGGCTGACATCCGCCTCGCCGGGGAGTCGGCCTACTTCCGAGCGGCCGGCATCAACAACGGTCTCACCGCCACCGAGCTCGGCCTGAGCTTCCTGCTCCCTAGGGCCATCGGCTCGTCGCGGGCCTTCGAGATCATGCTGTCGGGTCGCGATGTCGACGCGCACGAAGCGGCCGCAATCGGACTCGTGTCGCGCGTCGTGCCCGATGAGGACCTGCTCACCGAGGCGCTGGATCTCGCCGATCAGATCAACGGGTGGAGCACGCAAGGCACCGCGCTCACCAAGCGCACAATGTGGGCCGGACTCGAGATGGGCAGTCTGCGCGCCGCGATCGAGATGGAAACGCATACGCAGCTCTTCGTTCGGCTCACCACCAAGAACTTCGAGGAGGCGGTACGAGCACGAAAGGAAGGCCGACCGCCCGCCTTCGAAGACTGAGGAGCCTCACCGCGACGAGTCGTTGCTCTGTGGTGGTGAGGCGTGCAGCAATGAGAGGAGTCCCGTCGGCTGTCCACTTCACAATCACCCCAAGGTAGAGGCGACGACTGCGCCGGACTCTTGGAAGTTCGCCGACAACAGGAGAGATGGCCATGACCGCCACGACCTCGTGGGGCACGATTCAGGGCCGGAAGATCACATTCCCGATGGAGGTCAAGGCCTTCAACGCCGCGACGATGGGATTCACGGTGCCGGCCGGACCGGCCCGCGCCCTGCTCCCCGGCGATGCATTCGAGATCGTCGAGACCAAACCCGGCATGGCCCAATTCATCGTGAGTATCTGCGACTACCGAGACAATCCGTGGGGTGACTACAACGAGGTCAACCTCGGCTTCCTTGCCCGACCGGCCGGCGCTCCGGCAGAGGTCGTCGGCTCGTTCATCTATCGCATGCCGGTCGACCAAGAGTTCACCTGCGAGGCAGGCAACAAGGTGATGGGCTTCCCGAAGGTCGTGACCCGAATCGATGCCGCGTACACCGACGAGAGGGCCTCGTTCGCGCTTTGGGACAACGGGAAGCTCGCGCTCGAGGTCTCGGTCCGCCGAGTCGCCGCGCCAACGCCAGCCAGTCGGAGCGAGTCCGCCAGCTACTCGTACCTCGACGGCGTGCCGCATTCGACACCCCTGGCGATGGACATCTCGTCTGGTGTGGTCTCGCCGGTTGATGTCGAGATCACGATCGGTGGCGGGGCCATTAGCGCCGAACTCGAATCGCTCGGCCTGCCGATGACCCCCGACTTCTGCCTGTGGGGCGAGGGCATCTCAGCCACGTTTCAGCTCGGCACGCCGCTCTGATCGGTCCGTCGACGCGACGGCTATGAACGAACTCGTGAATCGCAAATCGGTGACTTGGAGTGAGCCGCCCTCGGGTCCGCGGGAAGCGTCACGCGGGCCTGACGATCTGGTGGCGGGTTCCGGTTGCGGCTGACGGTGCGCGCTGCCGCGCGAATCCGGGTTGCTCACGCGAGTCGCAGAACGCTGCATGACGCGAGGCGGTCGAAGTCGGCGTCGGCGTGCAACAGCGGAACGTCCTCGCGGATGCACACGGATGCGATGAGGCAATCGAGTGTTCGGCGGATCGTGAGCCCTTTGCGCCGCGCGCCCCGATAGAGGCTCGCGGCGCGGCGATAGTCGTCGAGCTCCTCGAGTCGCAGGACCTCGAAAGGTGCCAGCCGTCGCTCCACCCGACGAACGTCCGCTTCGGAACACAACCCTTGAAGTATCTCGGTCAGGATCACATCGGTGATCGCGATGCCCGCGTCGTCATCGATCAGCGCGACGAATCGCTCGACGGCAGCAGTGGTCGCGCCGCGAAAGAAGTCGATCCAGACACTGGTATCGACGACGATCATGCCGATCGACGCGACTTCCCGAGATCACCAGCCCACTCGACTCGTCCCTGCAGATCGAGCACCTTGCGACGAGCGCGGCGACGGACGAGCTCCTGCAACGCGAACTCGACGGTTGCGCGCTTCGTCGACGCACCACACAGACGCTGTGCGTCAGCCAAGAGATCGTCGTCGATCACGATGTTCGTTCGCACCATGCGAGTATACACACGATAAGCATCTGAATGTGTACGTTGGATGGTCGCGGGTATATCTGCACGTTTGCTCAGATATAGTGGACGATCATGGTTCGAACCACCGCGACTCGACACCGTCATCCCAGGGAGACAAGCCGTGATGAGCATCTCGGGGTCATGGCTGACCTGTTCGCGCTGCTCGCGGACCGCAGCCGCCTGCGAATCCTGATTCACCTTGTCGAAAGTGATGAAGCCTGCGTCGGCGATCTCGCCGGCGCCGCTCAGGTCTCCGAGTCGGCCGTCTCACATGCGCTACGACTGCTGCGAGCGCACGGCATCGTCGACACGCGCCGCGACGGACGCTTCGTCTTCTACTCGCTCGCCGACGAGCACGTCCGCGTCCTGCTCGAGGCAACCCTGACTCACCTGCAAACGCAACACGCATGAGCACGCACGATCACGATCACGATCACGATCACGATCACGATCACGATCACGATCACGATCAAGGTGATCCCGTGCACGACCATGCTCACGCCGCGGATCACCTCCACGCGCATCCGCGCGGCCTGAAGGGAATCGTTCTCGGGATCTTCGCGCCGCACAGCCACGACGCCGCCGACTCGATCGACACCGCGCTCGAATCGTCACAACGCGGGATCCGCGCCGTCAAGATCTCATTCGCAGCACTCCTCGTAACGTCGCTACTCCAACTCGTCGTGATTGTTCTTTCGGGTTCGGTCGCGTTGCTCGCCGACACCATCCACAACTTCAGCGACGCCCTCACCGCCATACCTCTGTTCCTCGCGTTCCGGCTCGCGCGCCGACCACCCACGCGGCGATACACCTACGGACTCGGACGCGCCGAAGACCTCGCCGGCCTCTTCGTCATCGCGATGATCACCTTGTCCGCGGTCATCGCCGCCGCCGAAGCCATCCGCCGCCTCGTCCATCCCGAGGGCGTGACGCATCTCGGTTGGCTCGTCGCTGCAGGCGCAATCGGGTTCATCGGCAACGAACTCGTCGCCCTCTACCGAATCCGCGAAGGCCAACGGATCGGCTCGGCCGCACTCACCGCCGACGGCTACCACGCCCGCACCGACGGCTTCACCTCACTCGCCGTCGTCCTCGGCGCCTTGGGCGTCTGGGCCGGCTGGGATCGAGCCGACCCTATGGCCGGTCTCGTCATCTCGATCGCGATCCTCGCCGTATTGCGAACGGCGATCCGGGAAGTTCTGCGCCGCCTTCTCAACGGCGTCGACCCCGACCTCGTCGACCGCATCGAACACGCTGCGGCCGGCGAATCCGGCGTACACCGAGTGTCCTCAGTTCAAGTCCGCTGGGAAGGACACCGCCTCTACGCCGACCTCGCCATCACCATCGACGCAAGCCTCTCAGTCGCCGACGCGCACGCGCTCGCGCACAACGTCGAGCACCGCTTGAGGCACGAGATTCCCCACCTCGAACACGTGACCGTCCACGTCGAACCGGACAGCGGCGAACGTGACGTCGCCCACGCAGATCTGCACCACCACTCGTAGTCGTCACAGATTCGCCCGCGTGAAGCAAAACTCGTTGAGCAGCAAGGCTCCGTAGCTCGCCGGGACCCCGCTATTGCAGTGTCCGCAGGTACGCGAGAAGGTCGGTCCATTCCTGCTCGGTGAGATGCCAGCGGGGCATCGCGGATGAGAGTGGATCGCCGTCGGCGCCAGTTCCTTCGATGACGGCGCGGCGGATCAGCGGGTCGGTGTAGACGTGGCCGCGAGAGCCGTCTACCTCGCGCATTCCCCGAGGGTCGGTGAGGTTCGCGTACGTGATGTCGGGAGCCTGGGGAGTGGTCGTGGATCCGCCCCGGCCATCGGTGCCGTGGCACGAGGCGCAGCCGGCGTTCATCCTGGGCATCATCATTCCGGCGCCGCCGGTGCTGCCGGTGAGAGCTATCTGCTGCCCGGCGCGGTCGGTTCCGTCTTGGAAGATCTGGCGGCCTGCGGTGAAGGGGTCGAGGTTCGTCGCCGTCTGGGAGCGCGACGGTCCGGAACTGCACGCGGCGAGAACCGCGACGGCCAGCATCGCGGCACCGGCCACCCAGAAACGCGCGCCAGTCGAGCAATTCGATCGCGGGTGACGAGCCGAGCGACGCCGGAGATCTTCTGGCGCCTCGAATGCGTCGCGGTGGGAACTGCGGTGCATGGCGGAGGGAACCTCCCAATCGTGCGTCGACAACGTCGCTCTCGATCTGTCACGGTCGTTCATCAGATTTGGACGGTCATCGGAGGCGATGCTTCCGACGACGCTTCGAAGTACGCCGGGTCGATCATCTGGTGACGGGCGCGGGCTCGTCAGGTGCGCCGACCTCGACGCGGATCTCGGTCGGCGGTTCGGGCATCTCCATCTGCTCGATGGGCTTGGGCTGCCAGCGGCGAAGGCGATTCGCGTTGGAGACGACCGACAGCGAGCTTGCAGCCATCGCAGCCGCCGCGATCATCGGGCTGAGGCGCAGCCCGACGAACGGGTAGAGCACGCCCGCCGCGACCGGGATGCCGACACCGTTGTAGACGAGCGCGAAGAACAGATTCTGACGGATGTTGCGCATCGTCGCCCGTGACAACGTGATCGCGGTGACGATCCCGTCGAGTTCTCCCGAGATGAGGGTGATGTCGGAGGCTTCGATAGCGACGTCGGTACCCGTGCCGATGGCAAGCCCAACATCGGCTTGAGCGAGCGCGGGCGCATCGTTGATGCCGTCGCCGACCATGCCGACGACGCGGCCCTCGTCCTGCAGCCGCCGCACCTCGAGCGCCTTGCGCTCGGGCAGCACTTCGGCGAGCACCCGGCCGATACCGACCTGGCGGGCGATCGCGCCGGCAGTTCGGCGGTTGTCGCCGGTGATCATGACGACGTCGAGACCGAGTCGGCGCAGCGCGCCGACAGCAGCCGCGGACTCCGGCTTCACGGTGTCGGCGACCGCGACGACGCCCGCCGGCCGGCCGTCAACCGCCACGAGCATCGGCGTCTTGCCCTGTTCCGACAGCTCGACGACGACGACGTCGAGCGCTTCGGTGGCGATACCGGCGTCCGCGAGCAGGCGGGCGTTGCCGACGAGTACCTCCCGACCGTCGACGGAGGCGCGTACGCCCTTGCCCGTGATCGAATCGAAGCCGACCGCGTCGCTTACGACAAGGCCGCGCTCGGCTGCACCGCCGACGATCGCGCTCGCCAACGGATGCTCCGACGATCCTTCGGTCGACGCGACCAACCGCAACAGCTCCCCCTCGTCAAAGCCGTCGTGCGCGACGACGTCGGTGAGCGTCGGGTGGCCTTGGGTGATCGTGCCGGTCTTGTCGAGCACGATCGTGTCGAGGCGCTGCGCGGTCTCGAGCGCCTCCGCGGAGCGGATCAGGATGCCGGCATTGGCACCCTTGCCGGTGCCGACCATGATCGACAGCGGCGTCGCCAATCCCAGCGCGCACGGGCACGCGATGATCAGCACTGCCACCGCCGACACGAGCGCCATCGTGAACGCCGGTGTCGGCCCGGCGACGAACCACACCGCGAACGTTCCGATCGCGGCGAACATCACCGCCGGGACGAAGTAGCTCGACGCGAGATCCGCGAGCCGTTGGATCGGCGCCTTCGAGGCCTGCGCGGCTTCGACCAGCTTGATGATCTGGGCGAGCATCGTGTCGCGCCCAACCTTCGTCGCGCGCATGCGGAACGCACCCGTCTGATTGATAGTGGCGCCAATCACCGTGTCGCCGACATCCTTCGCGGCCGGGATGGGTTCACCGGTGACCATTGACTCGTCGACGCTCGAGTGGCCGTCGACCACCTCACCGTCGACGGGGATCTTCTCGCCGGGCCGCATGACGACGAAGTCTCCGACGGCTACGTCCTCGATCGGGATCTCAACCTCGTGGCCGTCGCGCACGACCCGCGCGGTGCGCGCTTGCAAACCAATCAGCGCACGGATGGCCTCACCGGTCCCGGCCCTGGCGCGGGCTTCGAGCAGCCGACCCAGCAGGATCAACGTGATGATCGTGCCGACCGCTTCGAAATACACCTCCCGCACGTCCGACGGCAGGACGCCCGGAGCCACCGTCACCAGCAGGCTGAATCCGAACGACGCAGACGTGCCGACCGTGATCAGCGTGTTCATGTCGGCGGTTCGATGCTTCAAGGTCAGCCAGCCGGTGCGGTGGATCGGCCAACCCGCCCAGAACATCACCGGGGTCACCAGCGCGAGCTGCAACCAGTGGTTAGGGAGCCATCCGGGCAGCCACGTCGGGTCGACGAAGTCCTTCAGCATCACTACGAACAGCACCGGGGTTGTCAGCGCTGCACTCACCACGAACCGGCGCAACAGATCCGCGACCTCCGCTCGGTGCGCGCGCGCCTCGGCATCCTCGGTGTCGGCACTGCCGGGCTCGGCGCGTTCGCGCACGCGGTACCCGGCCGACCGGACCACCTCCAACATCTGCGCGACCGAGACCTGCTCCGGGTCGTACGCGACACGCACACGCTCCGCCCCGTGGTTGACCTCGACCCGGTCCACGCCCGGCAGCGCGTCGAGGAACGACTCGATGTTCACGACACACGTCGGACAGCTCACCCCGTCAATGACCAGCGCGAAATCGGTCTCCGCGAGCGTGCCGACTTTCGTCGTCGTTCCGACGCCGACAGCGCGCGCCACCTCGTGCGTGTGCATCACTGTGGGGCCTGCCGGCGGTTCTTCGAGCCGCTCCAGCGTCGCCGTGGCGGACGCCCCGGCCTCGGGCTCGACCACCAACGTTCCGTGCACCATATTCATGCCGCACGCGAACCCGAACTCACCCGGCTGGTCTGGAGTGAACTCGACCGTCGTCTTACCGAACGCCGGCAACGACTTGCTCACCCCAAAGTCCGGGAACACCACCCGAGACGTGCAATCACCCGCCTCCTGGCGATCGAACACCAACCGCAGCGGCACGCCCGCCCGAACCCTGATCAGATCGGGCGAATAGCCCCCCTTCACGGTCACGTCGACTTCTTGAACCCCACCGCGAAGCTCTGCCTCGTGCGCCGGGCGCGGCCCGAAGAAGAACCAGGCAAGCAAGACACTCAACGTCGCAGCTCCTGCGACTACCAAGATCTCGGAAACACCCACGCCGATCACCTCCACGAACGAGCCTCTCGCTTTGTACCGCTAGGGGGTAGAGGCTTCGGTCACGAACACAAGGCAACCGATGCCGGGCGGACCCCGCGAGAGGCGAGCACCGTCGCAAGAGGAAGGGACGCCAGAGCGACCATCCGACGCGCTGACCCGTACCGGAGGCCAGACGAGTTCGACATGCGCCATATACCCTCAACAACGGCGAATGAACCGAGACAAGGGTGAACAGCAGCTTAGGTAACACCGCTTCGCGACCAGCGTCCCTACGCCCGTCCGCGACCTCGGAACCACCGACAATGGCGTCGTTATCCACCTGGCCCGACTTGAGGCGGTCGGAATCCAATACCTCCAGAGCCTCCAACTCTCCCAGGGTGATTCAATACCCGACATTGGCGACGACGACGTGCTGATCCATGTGCACGCCGCCGGCGCGGACCGCGGCACCTGGCACGTCACGACCGGGCCCGCGCTCACCGCTCTCCAGGCAGTGCGCGACCGCGGACACCTACAGCCGGGGCGGCGCCGGCGAAACAGGCTGCGTTCTTCGAGCCCTCGCCTGCAAACACCTTCGCGGTGCCCGAAGCCTTCAACCGGGACTCGGATGAGTGACGATCAGAAGCGACGACTTGGAGCCGCGTCGCTATACCGCGGGCGTTGAGGCGTCTACCGGGGCGCGCGCCGCTCGCACCTCGGCCCGTCGTCGCTCCCGCTGGGTGAGTAGCGCGCCGATACCGGCGACGGTCAACGCGTCTCCATGGGCCGAGGCCGGCACTCCCGCCGTGAGCGGCGCCCGTGTCTCGTCTGCGGTGAGGGATGCGCTCGTCGACGGGCTCGTAGGCGGCGGTGGGAGCGGCTGGCACGTGCTGCCCGTTGCAAGCAGCGCCGGCCTTGGAAGCGTGGGCGGCTCGAGAAACGCCGGGTGAAGGAAGTTCAGCGTGTCGAGGAGATTGTCGGCGTTCGCGTCGCGATAGGTGAGCGCGCCGAGGTTCCATTTGGTCTCGATGAACTTCAACACCGACGTGTGGTCGTGCACAACGTGCGACACGTAGTCCTTCTTCGCGAACGGCGAGATGACGAACGCCGGCACCCGCATGCCGTAGCGGTCGAAGCCACCCGGCTGGTCGGGTGGGACGTGTATGCGCGGCGCGATGGTGTCAGGAGCGACTGCGCGGGGCGGCGGGACGTGGTCGTAGTAGCCGCCGTGCTCGTCGTGCATGAAGAACATCACCGTGTTCGGCCACGCGGGCGAGTGCATCACCGCATTGATGATCGCGGAGCTGTAGGCCTCGCCGTTCTCGATGTCGGCGGGCGACTCTTCCGTGTATTTCGTGTCGCCGGGGCTGATGATGCTGACCTGCGGCAACGTCCCCTTGGCGCAATCGGTGAGGAAGTCGTTGAAGGTCTTGACGTGGCTGGAGTTCGATGCGGCGAAGGTCGGGAAGAGAAAGATGTCGGAGAGGTCGATCGCGTAGTCGTTCCAGCTGATGCCGTGCGCGTTGAGCCGATCCCAGATCAGTCCGTTGGGGGCAGTCGGAGTGTCGAGCACCTCCTGAACATTCGTCGAGACGATGCCGACGGACGTGGCCGCCTGCAGGTAACGGCGGTTGGGGAACGTCTGTGCGAGGGCGGAACAGAACCATCGGTCGCAGATCGGAAACGTGTGCGCGAGCCCGTAATAGAAGGGAATGTCGTGCTCGTCGTAGTACCCCATGCTCCCGGTCGCCCCGCCCGCAGCACGGACGAAGCCGTCCATGCGGCCGCCATCGAACGAGATGTGACTGTCGTTCCACGACTGACTTGCACCCGGATGGGTATCGCAGGTGCTGTCGAGATGGAACATCGGCACCGGCTTGCCGTTCAGATCGGGGTTCGTGTTCGTCGGCGTTCCGTGACGACCGAGGCGAAGCCCGTCACCGCGGCGTAGCAACCCGAGGTAGTTGTCGTAAGAGTGGTTCTCCTGCATGTAGATGACGATGTGCTCAACCTTCGGGAGAAGGTCTGCGCCTTCAGGTTTGCGTGGATCAGGGCGGCTACCGGGCGGCCGGATCGGATAGCGGTGACGATGCTCCGACGGCGGAAGCAGCAATGACGGCGTGCAACCCGTGGCCAAGACAAGACCCGCGCCTGCAGCCATTCCTTGCAGAACACGACGGCGAGAGATGGGTGTCGCGGCCATGCGCGGAGTGTAGACGTGGATACGCGCGACTGTCAGCAGCGTTGGCGCGCCTGGCGGCGCACGACTCGATCAGCATGTCGCGCACGTAACGGGCAGGTATCCGCGACAAGTCGGTGCTCGATTGGATGACGTGGAGTACGAGATCCGCCGACATCTCGCCTTCATGTTCGGCCCACAGTCGAGCGGAGCCAACTATGTCGGTCGCCAACAAAGACCGCGTCGCACCGCGTATCTGGCAAACCTACAGACGCGCAACGGTCCTGCTTCGCCAAACCAGATCCCAGCGCCCGCCGCCGCACATCGTCAGCGCCTTGCACCGGTCGAGCGGAGCGTTCGCTGTAGACGCCTTGGCGCGGGCGGTTTCGGGCCTTGCCGTCGCCGCGACGGCTCGGCGATCCCGCTCGGTGCGCTCGCGGGCGCGGCCGTGATCCACGCGACCGGCAGTATCGCGAGGTCAACGCAGGCCTCGGTCTCGCGACCGCCGCGGTCGCGTTCAGCCCGATTCCCGACGGCGACCGTCTCATCCACGAGGCGAAGGCCCGACGCGTTGCACGAGCACCGGTAGTCGTGGCGCAGTGACGTTGTGGGGATTCAGTAAGCCTTAGGCGCGCGATCCCTTGAAGGTCGCGTCGCCGAAGTTGAAGATCCCGCCGTCGGCGGCGACCAACCAGTAGCCCTTGCCGTCCGGTGTTGCCGAGATACCGCTCATGGGCTCGTTGAGCGGGTGACCGCCGAACGAGCCGTAGAAGTGCGCGTCGCCGAGGGCGAACACGCCGCCGTCGGACGCGACGAGCCAGTAACCCAGGCCATCGGGTGTCGCGGCGATGCCCACCACATTCTTGCTCAGGCGGACGGCGCCTAGCGAGCCGTGGAACGCCGCGTCACCGAAGGCGAACACGCCGCCGTCGGAGGCAACGAGCCAGTAGCCGCTGCCGGTCGGGCTCGCGGCGACGCCGACCACTGGCCGGTTGAGCGTAATGCCACCGGTCGAGCCGTAGAAATGCGCGTTGCCGTACGCGAACACGCCGCCGTCGGACGCGACGAGCCAGTATCCGTGGCCGTCGGGCGTCGTGGCCATGCCGAGGATTGCCTGCTTCAGGTGGATGTTTCCGGTCGATCCGTAGTAGCCCGCGTCACCGAAGGCGAACACACCGCCGTCGGACGCAACGAGCCAGTATCCGTCGCCGTCGGCAGTTGCCTGCATCCCGACGATCGGGTCAGTGAGGCTCTTGCCGGCTTCGGAACCGAAGCTCTGCGCGTCACCGAACGCGACGATCGATCCGTCGGCGTCGGCGACCCAGTAGCCCTTGCCGTCGGGCGTTGTCGCCATGAGGCGCGAGTTCGCCTGCGACGCGAGCACGGTGATCGTGAAGGTCGCGGTGACGACCTGACCGTTCGCGTCGGTGACCGCGATCGAGAACGTGTAGGTACCCGAGGTGCCCGCGACGACGATGCCCGAGATCAGCGAGCTCGCGGTTGATCCCGGAGCGAGGGAGAGACCCGGCGGAAGGTTGCCGGACGCGAGCGTCCATGTGAACGGACCGGTTCCGTCGGCCACGCTGATCGGAGCCAAGTACGGCACGGTCGGAACGGCGGGCGCGAACGTGACGGTCGGCAGTGTCGGCTGCGCAACGATCGTGATGCTCAGCGCTTGCGTCGCGATCTGGCTGAAGGCGTCGGTCACCGCAACGGTGAAGTGCGCGGTGCCCGCGCTCTGCGTATCGGGAGTTCCGGAGATCACGCCGGTGGCCGGATCGAGCGTGAGTCCGTGCGGGAGGGTGCCGGCGCTGACCGACCAGGTGAACGGTCCGGTCCCGCCGGTCGGAACCAGCGCGTTCGTGTAGGGAACTGCGACTTCACCGGCCGGAGGCGCGGTAACGGTGAGGGTCGGCAGCTCCGCGATGGCGAGCGTGAGTACCTGGTTGGCGGTCTGGCTGAGACTGTCCACCACGTGCACGGTGAACTGCGCGGCGCCGACGGCGTCGGAAGCCGGCGTGCCGGAGATCACTCCGGTCGAGGGGTTGAGGGTGAGGCCGTGCGGCAATGAGCCCGCCGTGATCGACCAGGTGAACGGTCCGGTCCCGAAGTTCGTGGTGAGCGGATTCGAGTAGACGACGCTCACCTCACCCGCAGCCGGTGGTGAGACCTCGAGGACGGGTGCCGCGGCGATCACGAGCGAAAGCGCCTGCGTCGTGGTTTGGCTGAACGAGTCCGTGACGTGCACGGTGAAGTTCGCCGTACCGACCGAGCCCGAGGTCGGTGTGCCCGAGATGACGCCGGTCGATGCGTTCAGCGTCAATCCGTCGGGCAGCGCGCCGGCCGTGACCGACCACGTGAAGGGGCCGGTTCCGCCGGTGACCGAGAGCGCGTCGATGTATGACGCGCCGACCTCGCCGGAGGCGGGAGTGGGGATGCTGAGCGTCGGGAGCGCCGCGATCGTGAGTGTGAGCGCCTGGCTCGCGGCCTGACTCAAGGAGTCGACGATGTGCACCGTGAAGCTCGCGGTTCCCACTGCGTCGGACGCGGGCGTACCCGAGATCACTCCGGTGGAAGGGTTGAGCGTCAATCCGTCGGGCAGCGCGCCGGCGCTGATCGAGAACGTGAACGGGCCGGTTCCGTCGGTGGGCGTGAGCGTGTCGGCGTAGGCGACGGCCACCTCACCCGAGGGCGGTGGCGATACCGAGAGCGTCGGCGCGGCAACGATCGCGATCGAGAGCGCCTGGCTCGCGGTGCCCGCGGTCGGCGTCGTGCTGTCGGTGACCCCGACGGTGAAGTTCGCAGTACCGACGGCGTCGGATGCCGGTGTGCCGGAGATGACGCCGGTCGAAGGGTTGAGCGTCAACCCGTCGGGCAGCGCGCCTGCGGTGATCGCGTACGTGTAGGGACCGGTGCCACCCGACGCGGTGATCGTGTTGCTGTAGGCCGCGCCCACTTCACCTGCGGGCGGAGCCGGTGCCGCGAGGTCGAGCGTGTCGGTGAGCACGACCGACGCACCACCGATGATCACGTTGTGACCGCCATCGGTTGCAAGGATCTGCAGGCTGGCGAGGGTTCCCGAGAATCCCGAGTGCCACGGCGACTGGATGTCGCCGTTCGTGAGGCCGGGGAACGCGGCCTGACCCGCGCTCGAGAGATTCGGCGTCGCACCGCCGACATCGGGAGTGACGGTGAGACCGGGCAGCAGTGACGAAAGCCAGTCGTAGCCGAGGTCGCCTGAGCCATAGAACTCGCCATTCTCGGTGTTGGCGTACAACGCGCCGCCACTGCTGACGAAGGCCGCGAGGTCGCTGGCATGGCTCGTGAGTGCGGCCGCCATCGATGCGTCGAGCCCGTTGCCGCACGCGGTGTCGACGATGTGGATGAGGCGCGGGACGGTCGATGCCGTTCCGGCCGTGAGCTGGTCCAGCAGCGTGCCGATCGCAGCCGCGGAGTCGAAGTAACCGACGGTGTAGCCGTCGGTGGCTGCGGCGTAGTGCGCACCGGCGCCGCAGTCGCTGCTACTCGCAGTGCTGTCGGCCGCACCGAGCACGTCGATACGGGCCGACGTGCCGTGGGAGCTCGCGAGCATGAGGTTCTGGTACGCCTTCTCGATGTAGACCCACGGGCCCTGCGGAACACCACCCGACTCGAAGCCGTGAAAACCCGGGTCCATGCCGTCGAGGATGACCGGCCCGCCCCCCGACGCGTGGGCGCTGTTCGCACTGATCAACGCGACGGGAATTCCGATCGTGCTCATTGCGAGCACAAGCAGCACTGAACCCAACCGATTCCGAAGTCGCATGTCCTACGTTCGTCAACATTCGCCCGTGTTCAAGGGACAATAAAAATTCATGACGCGTCCCGATCGGAACGCGTCGCGACCCCCTGATCTGGTCAAGCGGAACTCCGCGGCGTCGCGGCCGAATCAGCTGCGGGTCGTGGACTGCGCCTATGTTCCGACTTGGTCGGGCGTGGCGTTCTCCGCGTTCGTGTACGACGAGTACCCGCGTAGCCTCGCCGGTTGGCGCACCAAAGCCACGATGCCGACCGAACTGCCGCTCGCCGCGCCCGAGATGGCGCTGTAGACCCGCGCGCAGGCCGACGATGTCGTGCCCGCTGCTCCACACGTTTACGACGACGAAGTACTCTCGCTGCGCTCTTTCGAGGTGACGATCAGTAGCGACGACTCGGAGCCGCGTCGCTATACCGCAGGCGATGACGTGTCGACTAGGGCGCGCGCAGCTCGCACCTCGGCCCGTCGTCGCTCCCGCTGGGTGAGCAGCGCCCGTGTCTCGTCTGCGGTGAGGGATGCGCTCGCCGACGGGCTCGTAGGCGGGGACGGGAGCGGTCGAGGCTCTCGCATTTGCAGGCAAATCCCCCACCATGGACCATCTCGCGTACTGCGGAGCCAACCGGCCTTGCATTTCGAGGGTCAGCGGCCGGTTGCAAGCATGTCGAGCAGTCTCTCGTAGCTCGGGATGCCGAGGTCCGCGGCGATCGTCTCGCGTCAGGTCGCGTTGAGGTCGGTGACGAGCCAGTCCGAGAGTTCCGCCCGGTGCGCGCCGACCTCGCCGGTGCGCACCTTGCCCGAGTCGCTGCCAAGTGGAAGGTCGCAGACGACTTCGCTTCGTTCGCGCATCATGAGGTCGTCGTACTTGTCGCGGTGCGCTTTCATGGACGCAAGCGACGACTCCTGACACGCGATCGCGATCCGTTCATTGTCGTCGCCGAAGCCGATGAACTCGGCAATGCGACGAACGGTTCCTTCGTGGTCGTCCTTCATGTGTTCGTACGCGAGCAGCAACACGTTCGCGTCGCGACGATGCGGCCACCACGACGCGAGGTGCGTGTAGTACGTGCGCCCCTCGACGAAGCGCATCCGTCCGAGGGTCTCGATGTCGATCGAACCCGGTTCGAAGAACCATCCTTCAAGGAAACGATACGCAGAGACGAGCGCGTCGCGTGGGTCACGAACGGAGACGATGTACCGAGCGCCGGCTGGAACCTGGTCGTACGCGAGGTGACTCTTGAACACACGCGGCTCGCCGCGTTGGATCCCGTCGAGATCGAGGCCGAGGACGGCCGCCGTTTCGATCCACGGCACGACTCGCGAGACGTCGTCGAATTCGAGATCGCCACCCGTCCGCAGACTGTGCACCATCTGTTGCAACCATGTCGTCCCGCACTTTGCATACGACGCGCGCGGTCGTCTCACCACCGCCGGGCGGTCGGATCGATCAGGTCGACGGCAACGTCGGAGCCGAGCCGACACGTTTCTACGTTCGAGGACACATCGATCACACCGCCATGCCGGAACTGCGTTTCGATTTTGCGAACGCCGTACTGGGCGCCGCTTCCGATGTGGTGCTCGATTGCTCCGAAATGACGTTCATCGACAGCAGCGGCATACAGCAACTGGTCGAGCTGAACGAGACGCTCCGAGCGAACGGTCGGAGGTTCGAAATCACCGCGATATCCGCTGAAGTCGCGCACGCCATCGACCGCCTAGGACTGACGGCGACGCTACGGATCGAGGAGTTCCTGCCGACCGAGGAAACTGCCGTGGTCTCATGACCGATCTGCTTCCGGCTGTGGATGCGCTCACGAGGCGGCAGCAACGTCCGTTTTGGACACGATGGCGTCGACGACCTTCTCTTCGATCGGATGCTGATCACGCTCGTGGGCCTCTCGCTGTTGCGTCACTTCGACGCGTGCGGCCTGCCACGTCGACCAGTGGCCCGTCACGAGAGCCCAGATCGAGAGCGCGGCGACGTACGTGACGGAATGAATCCAACCGGTAACGATCGAGACGGGAATCATCAGGATCCAAAGGAGCGTGAACCAGCCGTTCACGCGGCGCATGAAGACAGGATCGCCTTGGACAGACGCCCAGATCGACTTGACCATCGTGTTCATTCGAACCCCTCCGAACGGCCGTTCTCTCGGCGGCTCTACCCAACTCCCGCTCGGATATCCGTTCGCCCCCTCTCCTTACCGATTCTTTACCTTGCCTCCGGCGCATCGAGTGCGGAGCGCGGCCGCCGAAGGCCGCTGATGGGTTTGCGATACTCAGCCGGGCGGAATATGTCTTGCAGTGAAGGCGAAGCACGTTCTTCGTTACACCGACATCGGGCGATTACTCGTCAAGCATTGGCGTGTCGTCGGCACGACCCCGGACGGTTTTCCCGACCCGGTCGACGGCGATGATCCGACGAGGGAAGACGCCGAGCAGCTCGCGACCGACCTCGAAGCCATGGGGCCGACCTTCGTCAAGCTCGGCCAGTTGCTGTCGACCCGAGCCGATCTTCTTCCCCACGCCTATCTCAAGGCGCTGAGACGCCTCCAGGACAAGGTCGAACCCGTGGCGTTCGACGACATCGAAGGGGTCATCACGGCCGAGTTGGGCATGCGTCTTTCGCGTGGCTTCTCCGAATTCTCGGCTACGCCGGCGGCAGCCGCGTCGTTAGGTCAGGTTCACCACGCCCTGCTACGTGATGGACGGCCAGTGGCGGTGAAGGTGCAGCGGCCGGATATCCGCGGCCGCATAGTCGAAGACATGGAGGTCATCAACGAGCTCGCGAGCTTCGTCGACGACCACACGAACGTCGGGCGACGATACGGGTTCGCTGCCATGGTCGAGGAGTTTCGCATCGCGCTCATGGCCGAACTGGACTACCGCAGCGAAGCGAGGAACCTCATCGCGATCGGCGACGGCCTCGCCCACTACGAACGTATCGTCGTCCCTCGGCCCGTCAACGACTACAGCACCTCGCGGGTGCTCACCATGGACTGGATCTCCGGCCGAAACCTCGCGTCGTTGGGGCCGCTCGGTCGCCTCGAGCTTGACGGACACGACCTGGCCGAGGACCTTTTCCGCGCGTACCTCGACCAAATCCTGATCGACGGCTTCTTTCACGCGGATCCCCATCCCGGCAACGTGCTGCTCACCGATGACGGTCGACTGGCGATCATCGACCTCGGCATGGTCGCCCGCGTTTCGCGCGATACTCAAGACGCGCTCATGAAGCTGTTGCTCGCCGTCAGCGACGGGCGGGGCGGCGACGCGGCTGACGTCATCGTCGGCCTCGGCGACACACTGCCCGAGTTCGACTCGGCAACGTTTCGCCGACGCGTCGAGGATCTCGTCAGTCGCAACGCGACGCTCGCGGTCGGCGATGTGCAAGCAGGCAATTTGCTTGGTCAGGTCTTGCAGATTGCGGGCGAAGCAGGTCTGCGACCGCCGAGCGAGCTCACGATGATGGGCAAGGCAATGTTGAACCTCGACGAAGTCGCTCGGATCCTCGACCCGAACTTCGAACCGAATACGACGATCGAAGCTCATGCCGCGGAACTGATGCGAAGAAAGATGTTGCAGAGTGCCTCTCCCGGCAACATATTGGCCGCCGCAATCGATGCCAAGGAATTCGCCGAGAAGCTGCCGTCGCGGATCAACAAAGTGATGGACGCACTGGCCGAAGGTCAGCTGACATTGAACGTCCAGGGCATCGACGAGAAAGAGCTGATGCGCGGGGTGCAGAAGCTGGCGAACCGGCTCACTACCGGCATGGTCGTCGCCGCCCTCGTGATCGGTGCCGCGCTCATCGTGCGTATCGACGTGCGGCCCAAGCTGTTCGGATATCCGGCGCTGGCGATCGTGCTCTTTGCCCTCGCCGCGGCCACGGCCGCGTGGCTGCTCATCAGCATCGCCGTCTCCGACCTGCCGCAACAGCGTCGCCGCAACCGCTCTCCCTAGACCGCCCACGAAGGGCATTCCCGAGTGGTGTCGGCACATAATCGTCGACGCAATACGTGGCACGGTGCAGATCCTTGTTCGCTGGACAAGACATGACGTCCGCGGACTGGTGGTTCGTGCCGACGCGGGTGATAGGAGTTCCTGCATGGATACTCGACGACGCCCGCATTTCAGCTCGATCGCCGGTTGAACAGCGTTGCGAATCACGCACCTCTGCCGCGCTGCGGTTCGCCGCGGCGACAAACCTATGATCGTGTTGCTTGTGCTCGCGTTCGTGACCGCGTGCGTGGCTGACACGACCCCGCCGACGGAGCCGGGATCGATCACCGTGTCAGCCCTGGGGCCGTCCTCGGCGACGCTGACGTGGACCCGGTCGAACGATGCCGTCGGGATCGAGGGCTATCGCGTGTATCGGGGACCGGCGGGTGTTGCCGACTCGGCACTGACGCTCATCACGACGTTGGACACTGCGACACAGTACGCGGCGACCGCGCTCTTCAGCGGCGCTCGGTACAAGTTTGGTGTCGTTGCGATCGACGCGGCGGACAACAAGTCCGTCATGCGGACGGCGACGTTCACCACGAGCGCGAGCGCCGATCAGACCGCGCCGGTCGCGCCTTCCAGCAGCAGTGTGAGCGTCAAGGTGTTCTCTTCCGCACGCCTCGACGTGTTCTGGGCAGCATCGACATCGATCGATGCCGCTGCGTATCAAGTGTTGCGAGACGGCATCGTCATCGCCACTGTCACCCAGCCGTCCGCCTACCGGTACTCCGACAGCACCGTCGCCCCGTCGAGCTCGTACGTCTACTCGATCAAGACGGTCGACTCGAACGGCAACACGTCGGCGGCGACGTCCGGCCGTACGGCCGCGACTCCGACCGCGGGAACGCTGCTGATCACGCGGGGACCGTACTTGTCGAGCGTCTCTGGTTCGACCGCCGTCGTGTCGTGGTGGACCAACGTCCCGACACGAGGCGTGGCGACGTGGGGCACGACATCGCCGTCCCTCCACTCCGCGACCGATCCCGCAGGCGCCGTCCAGCACCACAGCGTGAGCCTGACCGGCCTCACGCCGGGAACCGCATATCAGTACTGGGTCGGGGACGGAGCGGCACTCGTCAGCGCCACCGCGGGGTTCGATACCGCGGCGCCGCCAGGGTGGACCTACAGCTTCGCGGCGATCGGCGACTTCGGCGGCGGCAGTCCCGGCATGACGCAGAATGCAACGAACATCGCCGCGTCCGGAACGCAGTTCATCCAGACCCTTGGCGACAACATCTATCCCTCGAGCGGAAACCCCGACCCGAACTACACCACGACCTACTCCGACTTCGATGCCCGTTTCTACAAGCCGTTCGCCGCCGCGATTGCGAAGCAGGCGTTCTTTCCGGCCAATGGCAACCAGGAGTACTACGGCGACGGCGTGTTCTGGACGAACTTCCCGATGCCGGGGAGCAACCACAGTTGGTACAGCTACACGTGGGGCGACGCACACATCCTGGTGCTCGACACCGAACAGCCCTTCACGGTCGGTACCCCCCAATATGTGTTCGCGCAAGCCGACCTCGTCGCCCATCAGAGCGACCGGTGGCGCATCGTCGCGATGCAACGGCCGCCGTACAGCTCGTCGACCGTGAACTCCAGCTCGCAACTCGCCCGATCGAACCTCGTACCGCTCTTCCAAGCACAACACGTGAACGTGGTGCTGTCGGGCAACAGCCACAATTACGAGCGGACACAAGCTATGACCGACGGTGCCGCTGCAGCCGGCGGCATCACCTACGTCGTCTCCGGTGGCGGCGGAAATGGTTTCAACACCTTCGCCCTCGCTCAACCGGTGTACACCGCATTTCGCGAGGCGTCCTACTACGAGTACGTCCGAGTCACAGTCTCGACAGAGTCGCTGATCGTCGATGCGGTACGCGCCGATACGAACGCGGTCTTCGATACCACAACAATCCGCTGAGCCGCTCGTTGCGATGCGGCCCGGCGTACGGTCAAACGGTCCGGATCGTCGGCATGGTGGACCGCGGCGAAGGCGCCCCCCGAAGACGTCGGGGTTCGTGCGCATTCGGCTACTTCAACTCTCGCTGATCGGGGCCTCGCTCGTCGAGGTTCCCCGGGGCAGCTCGCCCATTAGAACGCGTCGCTGCGCTTGAGGCGTGTCGGGCGGCCGTCGGGATCGAGGATGTGCGTGTGCGTCCAATGGACGAGGCCGTGCTCGGCGACGTCGACGCGCTCCATGAGGTGAGCCCTGAGGTGTCCCAGCGGGCGCGGCTCGCGTTGTCCGTCGAGATGCCATCCGTCGAGCGCTTCGGCGGAGCTGCGTAGTGCTGCAAACCATTCACTCGGGTCGATCATGGCGTCAACAGCTGCCGAACCCGTGTGTTCGCCGGCGAGGCGGAGCCGCGTTTCGCGGGGCAGTTTGCGTGCACCGTCACCAAGACCGCCTGGGTCACAAGGTTCGCGGCCGTCGGGAGTCTGGTCGAGAATGGCGCACGAGATCTCCGAGTCGTGGGTCCAGGATCGGCGGTTGAGATTGTCGGAGCCAACGGCGAGCCAGACATCGTCGACAATGCATGCCTTCGAGTGCACGTAGACAGCGGTGCCATCTTCGCGTTCGAGATCGTAGATCGCGACGCGGTCGCCGCCCGCTGCGTAGAGCGCTTCTTGGACTCGTTGGCGTCCGAGCTTGCTCGCAGAGCCCGAGACGCGGCCGTCAGGGTCAGGATATCGGGGGATCACGATCACCACCCTGAGGTCGCGCTCTCGGCGTAAGGCGTCACAGAGCACGCGAGTCGCGTGGAACGACCACAGGTATTGGTCCTCGAAATAGATCAGACTGCGGGCGCGGCCGAAAGCTTTGATGTACGCGTTGGCGATGCTCCGTTCCCCTTTCGGTGCGAACGGGTATCCGCGACGCCGAGCCGGGTAGGTGCGGAGCACCTGTACCGCGTGCGGGCCGACGTGCGCCGGGTCGACGCGGTCGGGCGCGAGCCGGGCGCGTACGGTCGGTTGTCGGGACATTCGATGCAAGATCCATCGCAATGGATTGCGGGTGTCGAGGGGCGCCGGATCCTCCCAGCGTTCACGAAAAGTGAACGCAATGTCATCGACGGCCGGCCCGAGCAATTCGACCTGCACGTCGTGCCATCCTGGCCGTTCTCCGTAGTCGGCTGGGGCGAGGTCAGCGGTCTGCGGATCGCCGAGATGGCGACCGTCGTCATGTCGGCCGTGCACGAGGTCCATCCCACCAACGAATGCGACGTCGGCTGCGGGTCGGGTCGGGTGGCGAACGATGACGATCTTTTGGTGGTGGCTCCCTCCGCGCCGGATGCGGTTGTCCAGAAATATCTCGCCTCCGGCTTCGTTCACCGCGCGGGAGAACATCAAGTTCTTGCCTTCGGAATTGATCGCGCCGTGCGAGCGCCACACGAGCCCGCGCACGTTCACTCCGTGACGGATCAGGTCTCCGAGTACGTCCGCGACCTCGGAGTCCGGGCCGGCGAGCCGTTCGTCGGCGTCACTTTCGAGACCGGTCAAATAGACCGAGTCACCGGCCCCGGTCGCACAAAGCGCGGCGTAGAGGCGCGGAAAGTATTCGCTGCCGTCGATGAGGACCTTGACGTGGTTGCCGTCCGTCCAGGGAATTCCGCGATGACGGCGGTCGATAGCGCTGTGAGGGTTGCCCCGCTCGCCTGCGGCGAGGAACCAGTCGTCGATGCGCATGGTTCATCATGCCTCGCCGGGCGCTCAGGGTGCCTGAAGTCGCCTCCGGGTGAACGTGGTGACGCAGAACAGTCCGTAGGCCACGAGACCGAGTCCGATGCCTGCGACCACGAACTTTCCCCAGGACACGAGCGCGAGTCGCCGCAGCGCGCCGTCCAGTCCCGTGGCCTGGCCGGGAGTCGTTCTTATCGCAGCGCGGATGAGAAAGAACCCGATGAGGCCCAGCGCGGTGCCGCGCCCGACTTCACCAACCGCGCCCGCGCGACGGGTCAACTGACGCCGCGCGGGCGACATGTCGCTCATGTTCACATCGCGTGTAACGTCCGACTTCAATCCCAACGAGATGCGGTACAGACCGGCGGCGATAACGACAACTCCGACGATGCCGATGAGCCACTGGCCTGCGGTGTGTTGCAGCACTCGAGCAGTGATGTCGGTCACTGTCTTGTTGCCGTTGGTTCGTTCTGCCGCGTGGGTCTTCATCAACGCGATAGCAGTGATACCGAAAGTGATGTAAATACCCGCGCTCACCACGTAACCGGCACGCGTCACCCAACCTTTCGCGTCGGTGCTTCCGGGCAGCACTGCAGTCGCCAGCCGCCAGAGCGCATACAGGAACATCCCGGCCGCGAGGACAACGAGAAGCAGTGGACCGCCTGCTGATTGCGCAACCTGCTTGATCGCGCCTGTCGGGCTCGCCTCCTTCGACGCACCCGGCACCTGCGACCAACCGAATGAGCGGCCCACGACCACCAAGGCGAGCAGCCCGGCCAGCAGGTAGACGACGCCTTTGGCTAGCCAACCAAGTCTTGCGAGCTTGACGATGACCGGATGCTCGGCCGTAGCTCGCCGGATCGGATCACGCGCACTCGACTTCGACTGCACCGTCGTCTCCGAGTTCGTTCGCGCACTCATGCCGGCCTCCAATCGCTCGCCACGTCATCGGAGCCCGCTAGGTCGGGGATGCAGCGCGCCCGGCCACCCGCACCCCGCGCGCAGTTCCAGGTCTTGTGCGCGCGCCGCCGTCCATGCGTCCCGTGATCCGTTTAGGAAACGTCGGGGTCGAGGTCATCTGCTCGGGCTCGTAACGATTCTGCTGCGGAGCGCTTCGAGGTCATGCTCATGTGCGGCGGCTCGCGTCTGGACCGCCTCGGCGCGTCGCTGTTCCGTCTGGCTCTGCGTTCTCGCACGAAGCACTACCACGGCAACGACTGCGAGGACGATCAACATCGCCACGACGATGATCACTGCTGCCATGTTGCGATGATCCCCCGCCGAGACCTGACTCGAAACCTCGAAGAGTGCGGCGCACTCCCGAGACTCCGCACGAGATCGCGGTGGCGCGGCCGCTCAGTCAGCGGCCGGTTGCGATGGCGGTCCCCCCAGGGTCAACGCCGCGCCGGCGCGCCGGGTGCGTCTGCTCTTGTCGACCGACCGGGTCATCCGCCTGCGCGTCGACGATCATGTACGTGGTCGCGAACTCGCATGTCAGTGATCGTGAACCTCGGGCGACGAGACGTCGATTGGCGCGAACGCGTGCGTCAGCACGTCCCAGATCAAGTAAATGCCAATGCCTTACGCCAACGAGACAGGAGTTCCCGCGAGACCGTAGATGGATGACGAAGACGATCCGTCGGCAGCCCGATCAGGATCGTGACCCCGGCGATCGCGCTCAGCACCAGAGCGTTCGACTCGCTCAGCCCCAACCGACATGAACTACTAAGGATCGCCTTACCTCAGTACCTGGAGCCGGAACTCGCGGAGCGCTTTGCGCCGAGGTCGAAGCCTTCCCCACACGCCACACGACGACGTCGCTGCATGCCCCCACGTAGCGACGACAACTGCTCACGTTTCGTGGCGACACCGCTACGGGTATGCGAATGACATCAACGACCCGCGCAGCGACGAGACACCAGGTCTCGGCCGTACGCGCGCCTCGGTCCGCGACGAGCAGTCGCGGTCGCACAAGCAGGAGGACCACGAAATGGGCATCACTACGAGCCTGATTTTGATCGCCGCCGGCGCCGTTATGCGCTTCGCCGTCACGGCACAAGCAAGCGGATTCAGCGTGCACACCGTCGGCGTCATCCTGATGATCATCGGGATCATCGGCGCGATCCTGTCCATCGCGTTCTGGGCGAGCTGGGGCGGCTTCGGTCGACGGACCGTCGTCGAGACGCGAGGACCGGTCGTACGGGACGAAACGATCGTCCGCTGACCGAACTTCCGGCGACCGCCACCCCCCGGGCGGGGGCCGGCACCGGCGGGGCGCCCCCCCCCCGCCCGACCCCCCCCCCGAGGGGCCCCAAGTTCGGCGCCCCCCCCCCC